>CAVDQW010000248.1:0-3716 GCA_963610995.1 bacterium
GCGCCGCATCGCCCTTATCCGACAGGCCGTGTGCGCCGACATCGAGGAGGCGTAGATACCGTTGACAGAAACCAATAAAGACAAGCTCACCGCTTATGTTCCCGGCCGCATAGGAGTTGTCGGCCTCGGCCTCATGGGAGGCTCGTTCGCCCGTGCCTTCCGCGCGGCGGACGTCGACGTCTACGCCTGGAACCGCACCCGCTCAACGCTCGAGCTCGCGATGATCGAGACCGTGCGCGGAGAGCTCGACGAGACCACCATCCCCACCTGCGAGCTCATCATCTTGGCAGGCTACCCGCAGTCGGCCATCGATTGGCTGAGCGAGAACGCGGACCTCATCTCGGACGGTGCCATCGTCATCGACACGGTGGGCGTCAAGCGAAAGATCTGCTCCGAATGCGAGAAGATCGCCGCAGGCCACGGATGGACCTTCGTCGGGTGCCACCCCATGGCGGGAACCCAGTACTCGGGCTTCGCGCACTCCCGCGCCACCATGTTCAAGGGTGCGCCGATGGTCGTGGTCCCGCCCAAGCACATGGACGACTTCGAGCGCGTCGAGATCCTCGAGCGCCTGAAGAACCTGCTCGCCCCCTGCAAGTTCGGCAGCTTCACGCTGGCCACGGCTTCCGTGCACGACCGCATGATCGCCTTCACCTCGCAGCTTTGCCATGTGGTGAGCAACGCCTTCGTCAAGAGCCCGAGCTCGCGCGACCATCACGGTTTCTCGGCAGGCAGCTACCGCGACCTCACGCGCGTCGCGCACCTGAACGCCCCCATGTGGACCGAGCTCTTCCTGGACAACGCCGACTACCTTTCCGACGAGCTCGGCATCATCATCAAGAACCTGCAGGACTACAAGGACGCCATCGACGCGAACGATGCCGAGAAGCTCGAGCAGCTCCTGGCCGACGGCGACCGCATCAAGAGGGAGATCGAGGGCCGATGAGCAACAACGAGAGAATCGTCGAGGTCGCGACCCCCTCGCGTTCCTACAACGTGCACGTCGGGTGCGGCATCCTCGACGGCATCGGCGCCGTGACCCGCCAGTCTGCGGGCGGCGAGCGCGCCTGCATCATCACCGAGACGAACGTGGGACCGCTCTACGCGGCGCGCGTCGAGGCTTCTCTTGCCGAGGCGGGCTACCAGGTGAGCACCCTCACTTTCCCCGCCGGCGAGCAGAACAAGCGACTCTCCACGTTGGAGACCCTGCTCGAGGGCCTGGCAGAGGCCGAACTCACGCGCGATGACGTCGTGATCGCCCTCGGCGGCGGCGTCACGGGAGACATGGCGGGCCTCGCCGCGGCCATGTACCTGCGCGGCATTCAGGTCGTCCAGGCCCCGACATCGCTTCTCGCCATGGTCGACTCGAGCGTCGGCGGCAAGGTGGCCGTCGACCTCGTGCATGGCAAGAACCTCTGCGGCTTCTTCTGGCAGCCGAGCGCCGTCGTTGCAGACGTCGAGTGCCTGCACAGCATCTCGCGCGAGCTCTACACCGACTCCATCGGCGAAGTGGTGAAGCACGCGGTGCTTGCCGACCCCGCGATGCTCGACGAGCTGACGAGCCGCCCCATGAACGGAGAGGACTATCCCGACGAGCTTATTGCAAGCATTGTTGCAAGAAACGTCTCCATCAAGCGTGACGTGGTCAACGCCGACGAGAAGGAGCGCGGTCTCAGGCAGACGCTCAACCTCGGCCACACGATCGGCCATGGCATCGAGGCCGCGAGCGACTTCGCGCTCGGGCACGGCTCCAGCGTGGCCGCGGGACTGTGCTGCATGGCCCGCGCTGCTTACGCAAAGGGTTGGTGCAAGCCAGAGACGCGCGACGCCATCATCGCCGCTATGGCAGCCCAGGGGCTACCGACCGATACCGACCTCGACCACGACGTCATCTTCGACTACATGACGCACGACAAGAAGCGCCACGGAGACACCATGAACATCGTCGTCCCAGAACAGATCGGCAGGGTCAGCGTCCGCAAGGTGACGCTAGCCGAGCTCCGCGAGCTCGTCGACCTCGGCTGCGGAATCGAGGCCGCGTAATGGACATGCAGGTAAACCCCTCCGCCCTCGGCGGCACCATCCAGGCAATCGCCTCCAAGTCGGAGGCTCACCGCCTCCTTATCTGCGCCGCGTTCGCCGACGGCGTGACCGACATCGACTGCAACACGACCTCGCAGGACATCGACGCCACCGCCGAGTGCCTGCGCGCCCTCGGCGCACGCGTCACCCGCACAAAGAAGGGTTTCCGCGTCGTGCCCGCGGACAGCATCGCCACAGGGGCGCTCCTCGACTGCGGCGAGTCCGGGTCGACCATGCGCTTTTTGCTCCCCGTCGTGGCCGCGCTAGGCTGCGACGCGAGCCTGACCGGCCACGGGAGGCTCCCGCAGCGTCCGCTCTCCCCTCTCTACGAGGTGTTAGTCGAGCACGACTGCGAGCTCGGCCCGCAGGGCACGGTGCCGCTGCCCGTCGGCGGAAAGCTCCGCGCCGGCCGCTTCGAGATCGCCGGCAACGTGAGCTCGCAGTACGTGAGCGGCCTGCTGATGGCGGCGCCCCTCACCGGCGAGGCCTGCGAGGTGTTCGTCACCGAGCCCGTCGAGTCGCTCCCCTACATCGACATCACCTGCGCCGCGCTCGCCGAGTTCGGCGTCGAGGTATCGCGCGCCAAGCACTCCGAGAGCGGCAAGAGGGGCCTCCTCTTCGGAATCGAGGCAGGGGCCCGCTACCGCACGCCCGGGACCGTCACCGTCGGCGGCGACTGGTCAAACGCCGCTTTCTGGCTCGCCGCGGGCGCCCTTAACGAGGGCGGCGTCACCGTCGAGGGCGTGGACATGCGATCCACCCAGGGAGACCGCGCCATCCTCGGGGCGCTCGCCCTTCTCGGAGCCCGCGTGGAGCGAGGCTCGACGAGCGTGACCGTCCGCCCCGACCGCCTCAAGGGGTGTCGACTCGACGTCTCCAGCTGCCCGGACCTCGTGCCCCCGCTCGCGGCCGTCGCCGCGTGCGCCGAGGGCACGACGACCATCGTCGGCGCCGCCCGCCTGCGCATCAAGGAGTCCGACCGCCTGCTGACCGTCTCCGACGCCGTCTCCGCCCTCGGAGGTCGCGTCGAGCAGACGAACGACGGCCTGGTCATCCAGGGCGTGCCGACGCTTTCCGGCGGCGAGGTCGATGCCGCGAACGACCACCGCATCGCCATGATGTCGGCGATTCTCGCCAGCCGCGCGCAGGCACCGACGACCATCCGAGGCGCCCAGTGCGTCGCCAAATCCTATCCCGCCTTCTTCGAGGACCTGAAGCGCCTCGAAGGCTCTTGCCAGGAGGTCTAGCATGCCGTCAACCTTCGGAAACACGCTCAAGGTCACGGTCTTCGGCCAGTCGCACTCGGCGGGCGTCGGATGCGTCGTGGAGGGCCTCCCCTCCGGCTTCGCGGTCGACCAAAACCGCCTCGCGGACTTCATGGCCCGCCGTGCCCCGGGCAACGCCCCGTGGACCACGCCCCGCAAGGAGAAGGACGCGCCGCGCATCCTCTCGGGCCTGAACCCCGACGGCCGTACCTGCGGAGCCCCGCTCGCCGCCGTCATCGAGAACACCAACACCCGCTCGCAGGACTACGGCAACATCATGGGCGTCCCGCGACCGGGCCACGCCGACTTCACCGCCTGGGCCAAATGGCACGGCGAGCAGGACATCCCAGGCGGCGGCCACTTCTCGGG
>CAVDQW010000249.1:0-2063 GCA_963610995.1 bacterium
TACGACGCGCTCGGCAAGTTCACGCCGACGCCGTCCCCGAGCGGCGGCAGCGGCACCGAGGACGACCCGTACACCTTCGAGACGGGCGTCGTGTGCGTCCTCAACGCCTACTACCGCCACGGCGAACACGTCTACGTGTACATGCCCGCCGACGCCGAGGCCCACAGCTACGACAGCTGGGCCGACGCCGCGGCCGACTTCGCCATCTGGGACGAGGACACGACCGAGACTGGGGAGACGGCTTAGGAGGCAGTTCGATTTCGGTCCTAATTTGGTCCCAAGTGTTCCGTCTAGCGCGGTCTTACGGGGCCTTGCGCAAAACGAAATGCCTGCTAGACGGGTCTGTACGGTTCTACCTTGTTCTATCAAACCGAACATGGAGGACTAGTCGCAGCCCTCAAAGCCCCGGTCACCATGAACTGCCTCCCATTTCTCATGTCCAAGAAATGGGAGGCAGTTCAGTTCACCACCGGGGCTTTTCTTTTAGCGTTGCGACATTTCGGTTAACCGTGGCCGACTCTTACCGAAAGACGACAAACGGCGGGTATCCTAGGGCCTTGGAAGAAAGGGGCCCTCCCATGAAGAAAAACATCTCCAGGCTCGTTTGCCTGTTGCTCGCTTTGGTTGTCTGCCTGCCGCTCGTCGCCTGCTCCGGCTCGTCCTCGTCCTCCGAGGACCCGTCCGCTCTCAAGCAGCAGGTGGAGTCCACGCTCTCTGACCTCAAATCTTGCAAGGGCGAGGCGTTCCAGCTCGCCGTCCAGGCCGTTGCCGACGCCGGTATCGAGGACCATCTCAATTGGATCGGCGTCACGGACGAGGAGCTCACCCGGGCCTATCTCGACAACTTCGACTATGAGGTGGGCGACGTTTCCGTTACCGGCTCGAGCTCTCAGGCGAGGGTGACGATCAAATGTCGGTCGATTACCGCGATCGTCAAGGATTACCTGTGTTCGGGCAGCGCCGGCGATGCCGAAGCCGGTAAGCAGGCTTTGCTCGACACCGTTTCGGCCGCTTCCGCCAACCAGAACGACACGACGATGTACATCACGATGAGCGACAGCGGCCAATGGGACGTCACGGGCGCCTTGTCGACCAAACTACGGAGCATTTGCCTATAATTCCTCTATCCAATTTTGAGAGGGGAACTATGGGAAAAATCGACGTTCACGCTCACTTCCTGCCGCCTGCGTACATAGAGCAGCTGGATCGGCACGGCCTCAAGACCTTGGATGGAGGGTTCCCTATCCCCGAATGGTCGGTCGAGGCGCATTTGGCCGCCATGGATGAGCTGGGCGTCGATTATTCCGTTATGTCCATCTCATCGCCGCATGTGAACATGGGCGACTCCGCCGAAGCGGCCGAGGTCGCGCGCGACTGCAACGATTTTGCCTCCGAGGTCTGCGCCGAGCACCCTGAGCGCCTGGCGTTTCTCGGCTCTCTTCCCGTTCCCGACGTCGAGGCTGGCGAGGCCGAGGCGCTGCGCTGCGCGTCCTTGCCTGGCTGCAAGGGCTTCTGCCTGCCCACGAACGCCCTGGGCACATATCTGGGCGACGAGTCGCTCGACGGCCTAATGGAGGCTCTCGATGGCTTGTCCTCCGTTGTGCTGATCCATCCTACGGCGCCTTCCGCGATTCCCACGGGCGTCTGCGACACCGTCCCGTACCCGATGATGGAGTTCTTCTTCGATACATCGCGTGCCGTCGTCAACCTCGTGCTCGCCGACGTGCCGAACCGCTTCCCGAACATCAAGTGGGTCGTTCCCCATGCGGGCGCCTACCTGCCCATCATCTGCGACCGGATCGCCCCGATGGCCAAGATGCTCGCGCCTGGCCGCGATATCGACGTCGAGGCCTCGCTCAAGACCTTCTATTTCGACCTCGCCGGCACCGTCGTGCCGAAGCAGCTCTCGAACATCCTCGACCTCGCCGATCTCTCGCACTTGGTCTACGCCTCGGATTACCCGTTCACGCCGCTTCAGCTGGCGGCGGGACTTGGCAAGAAGCTCGACGCGGCGCTGCCCGAGGATCTGCGCCCGGCCGTCGCTTCGCGGAACGCCGCCGCGC
>CAVDQW010000250.1:0-2465 GCA_963610995.1 bacterium
CCGATGCCCGGCGCCGGCATCCGCCGCCCAACGCCGAGGCCCGCAGGAGCGCTAGCGATGGGCACCCGACGTGGGCGCCCGTCGCGACTGCCCATCGGGCGTGGTATTTGCGCCCCTCCAGCGACCGGCGCCGGCACACGCCCCTCGCTGGCGCCGCCCGCTTCGTGCCCCCCCGCAACGACCTGGGCCTCATTCAGCTCTTCTCGTTCGGCTACGACCTCGATGCCCTTCACCACCGACGCTGCAGGCCTCCGCTCCCCAGCCCCGCTCGCGGATTACCCGAACGGCAAAACGCCCGCGAGGACAACCGTGGCTTATCATTTAAAGGATTATGAAACCGCACGTGGAGGATCCCCATGCCATACAACACCCCCGACAACCGACGTCGCTCCGGCGGCTCCCCTCACTCCTCGCACGGGTCGTCCAGGAGCAGCAGGCCGGCGGAGCGCGTGACGCTCGGCGGGTCCTATCACGGGCCTCGCGGCACCCAGTCGCGCGGAGGCGGGCGCGGCAACGTCGGCCGCAGCAACATAAAGCTCGTCGGCGGCAAAGGCAACGGCGGCTACCCGCTCCGCTCTCGGAGCATCAACTTCCAGGGCGGGCGCGGTCGGCGCTCGATGGACCGCAGGACGTTCATCTTGGCTGCGCTCGGTGTCGTTATCGCCATCCTCCTCATCGTCGGCATCTCCTCTTGCGTGAGGAGCTGCTCCGATGCACGGGAAGAGTCGCAGCAGCAGGCGGAGCAGACCGAGACGGCCCGCGTCGCGTCCGGGCTCTCCGACAGCCTCACGTCGCGCCTCAACAACGTGCTCGACCGCAACGACAAGCTCGCCGCCATCGCCGCCTCGGCGGACAAGTACGCCGATACCGCCCTTATCGACCTCGCGCTCGCCCACCCCGAGGCCATCGACTTCGTGGCCTCCTACCCCGATGCCGAGAAGACCGCCCAGGTATACGGCGGGTCCGCGACCAAGGGCGAGGTGCCCGAGTTCCTCTGTTGGGACTCCCGCTGGGGCGCCGTCGACTACGGCGAGCACGCCATGGCCGTCTCCGGATCCGGGCCGGTCGCCTACTCCATGGCCTACATGGGCCTCACCGGCAAGACGGACAAGGCTCCGGCCGAGATGGCGGCCCTCGCGACCAAGGCCGACGCGGCCACCGGTGACTCGGGCACCGACGGCGCGTTCTTCAAGTCGTCCGCCTCGGAGCTCGGGCTTACCGTGACTTCCCACGAGGCGACCGCGGACAACCTCACCGAGATCCTCGATTCCGGCGTCTACCTGCTCGTCGAGGCGAAGGCGGGTTCTCTTTCCGACGAGGCGCACTGGGTTCTCGTCGTCTCCGAGAACTCAGACGGCACGCTCGACATCTACGACCCCACGGACCCCGACGCCTCCAAGCACGACTGGGCGGCCTCGACCATCGCGTCGGCCTGCGACACGTTCTACGCCGTGAGCGCCCAGAGCTCCGATTCCAGCAACAACTAGTCGTTCAAACGATTCAAGCCCCTCAAAACGGCGGATGTGCGGCGCTGGTAAAGGCAGCGCAGCGCACATCCGCCGTTTTGAGGGTAAATCCCCCTCAGAATCGCCGATGTGCGGTGCAGCGCTCTCATCAGCACCGCACATCTAACGTTTTGAGGGGATATTTTATGCCGCAGCCAAAAAAAGCGCGCCGCCGGGCCTCCCCGACGGCGCGCTTTTGCGTGCGATTCGCCTAAAGCTTAGGAAAGGATCTTCTTCGAAGCCTCGCCGAGCTTATCGCGCACGGCCTCGGACTCCTCGCGGGTAGCGCCCACGGAGAAGAGATACGCCTTGACCTTGGGCTCGGTGCCGGAGGGACGGAAGATGACCTTGTTGTTGCCCTCGAGGCGGTACTCGATGACGTTGGCGGGCGGCAGGACCTGAGCAACCTCTTTCTGCAGGCCGGAGACGCGCGGCATCTCGGGGCCGGTGGCGTAGTCGGTCATGCCCTCGACCTTGTAGCCGGCGATCTCGGTCAGCGGCTGGTTGCGCAGGCCGTCCATGATGGCGGCCATCTTCTCGGCGCCGGAGGCACCCGGGAAGGACGCGTTGATGGTGCCGTTGAGATAGTAGCCGTACTTCTGGTACAGGGCGTCCATGGCCTCGTAGAGGTCCATGCCCTTGGCGGCGTAATAGGCGGCCATCTCGACGCAGAGCATGGTGGCGACGATGGCGTCCTTGTCGCGGGCGTGGGTGCCCACCAGGTAGCCGTAGGACTCCTCGAAGCCCATGAGGTAGCGGTCCTCCTCGCCGGCGGCCTTGAGCTGGTCGATCTGGTCGCCGATGTACTTGAAGCCGGTGAGGACGCGGCGCATCTCGAAGCCCTTGTCCTTGGCGATGGCGTCGGGCATGGAGGACGAGACGATGGTGGAGACGGCGACCTTGGCGGCGACGTCCTCGCCGTTCTCGGCGGCCATGGTGGCCAGCCAGTCCATCATGAGG
>CAVDQW010000251.1:0-13873 GCA_963610995.1 bacterium
GACCATGGGCGGCGTCATGACCAAGATGATCGACCGCAACACCACCATCCCGACCTCCAAGACCGAGGTCTACTCCACGGCCGCCGACAACCAGACCTCCGTCGAGATCAACGTCCTGCAGGGCGAGCGCAACATGGCCGCCGACAACAAGTCGCTCGGCAAGTTCCAGCTCACCGGCATCCCGGCTGCCCGCCGCGGCGTCCCGCAGATCGAGGTCACCTTCGACATCGACGCCAACGGCATCGTGAAGGTCACCGCTAAGGACAAGGCCACCGGCAAGTCCCAGCAGATCACCATCTCCGGCTCCACCGCCCTTTCCGACGACGAGGTCGATCGCATGGTCAAGGACGCCGAGGCCCATGCCGAGGAGGACAAGAAGCAGAAGGACGAGATCGAGGTCCGCAACCAGACCGACTCCCTGTGCTACGGCGCCGAGCAGACCCTCGCCGACCTGGGCGACAAGGTCCCGGCCGACCAGAAGTCCGAGGTCGAGGCCGCTATCGCCGAGGCCAAGAAGGCCCTCGAGGGCACCGATATCGACGCCATCAAGGCCGCCGGCGAGAAGCTGACCGCTGCGTCCCAGAAGCTCGCGCAGATCGTCTACTCCACCACCGACGAGGCTTCCGCCGCCCAGCCGGGCGCCGGCGCCGCCGGCTCCGACGACGTGGTCGACGCCGACTACGAGGTCGTCGACGACAACGAGTAGGCTGCTCGCGGGGGTGCCCGCACGCAGTGCATGGCCGGCGCGCAAGCAAACGCGCCGCAGGTAGACGACTAGACGGGAGGCGGCCCAAACCGGCCGCCTCCTTTTCGATTCAAGTAAGGAGGGTGACGTGAAGGTGCCTATCGATTCCGAAGAGACCGTGGACGAGGCGGCCGAGAACGCCGCCGAGACCGTAGAGGGTGAGGCCGCCGAGGTTGCCGCCGAACCCGTGATTGAGGACGCCGAGGCGATCGACCCCGAGGAGGAGCGCGCCCGCGTCGAGGAGGCCATCCGCCGTGGCGAGGAGGCCGCCGAGAAGGAGCTCGCCTCCGACGCCGGCAAGCTGCGCGAGGAGCGCGATGCGCTGCAGAAGCAGCTCGCCGAGGTGGACGACACCATCGCCGACGCAAAGAAGCAGGCCGCCGACGCCAACGAGCGCTACATGCGCCTGCAGGCCGACTGGGAGAACTTCCGCCGCCGCACCGCAGCAGAGCGCCTGGCCGAGAAAGAGCGCGCCGCCGAGAAGCTCGTGCTCTCGCTGCTCCCCGTGCTGGACGACATGGAGCGCGCCATCGAGCACGCCGGCAACACCGAGGAGAACGAGCAGCTCAAGCAGTTCGTCGATGGCATCGGCGCCGTGCACCAGAAGATGCTGACCGCGCTGCAGAAGGAGGGCGTCGAGGTCATCGACCCCGCCGGCGAGGCGTTCGAGCCCCTCTCTCACCAGGCTGTGGGCCGCGTCGAGGACGCCGAGGCCTACGACGAGACCGTGGCCCAGGTGTACCAGAAGGGCTACAAGATGGGCGACAAGGTCATCCGCACCGCTATGGTCACGGTGACCTTCGGCGGGCCGAAGCGCCCGGCGCCCGAGCCGGACGACGCGGCGCCCGCGGACGACGACAACAACTAACGGATTCTCCGCGCCCGGGCATCCGTGCCCGGGCGTGTTTCTTGAGAGGGGGCTCGTGCAGCCATGGCAGAAAGAAACTACTACGACATTTTGGGCGTCAAGCGCGACGCCACCGACGACGACATCAAGAAGGCCTTCCGCAAACTGGCCGCCAAGTACCACCCCGACGCCGGTGGTGACGAGGCCAAGTTCAAGGAGGTAAGCGAGGCGTATACCACGCTTTCCGACAAGCAGAAGCGCAAGGAATACGACCAACTCTTGATGTTCGGCGGCATTCCGGGAGCCGGCGGCTACGGTGGATATTCCACCAACGTCGGCGGCAACTGGCAAGACATATTCGGCGGTATGGGCGGCAACGGCGATGGCTTCGGCGGGTTCGACTTCTCGTCGATCTTCGGCGGCGCCGGCGGCCGAGCGAGCCGTCCGACCAAGGGCCAGGACCTCACCTTGTCCATCGACGTGACCTTTGACGAGGCCTTTAGCGGCGGCACCCGCAAAGTGAGCTACCGCGTGCCGTCCACCGGCGCCGAGCAGAGCCTGACGGTCAAGATTCCGGCGGGCGCCATCGACGGCGGCAAGCTGCGCTACCGCGGCCGCGGCGAGGCCGGCATCAACGGCGGCCCTGCGGGCGACCTGGTCATCACCACGCACGTGGCGGAGCACCCGGTCTTCAAGCGCGACGGCGCCGACGTGACCATGGACCTGCCGCTCTCCATGTACGAGGCGGCTCTTGGCACCACGGTGGACGTTCCCACGCCGAACGGCAAGACGGTGCGCCTCAAGGTTCCCGCAGGCACCCAGCCCGGCAAGAAGTTCCGCTTCAAGGACATGGGCGCCCCCAGCGTCAAGCAGAAGGGCGCGATGGGCGCTCTGTACGTGACGGTGCAGGTCAAGGTGCCTGAATCGCTCTCCGACAAGGAACGCGACGCGCTCATGACGCTCCAGGCTGCCGACGGGCGCAACTATCGCGAGGAGGTCGAGCGCTATGGCGCGTAACGACGGCGAGGGCCGCAACAAGCCGCTCTATATGATCAGCGTGGCGGCCGAGCTCACCGGCATGCACCCGCAGACCCTGCGCGTCTACGAGCAGAAGGGCCTGGTCAACCCGGGCCGTTCTCGCGGCAACACGCGCCTGTACAGCCAGGCCGACATCGACCGCCTGAACCTGATTTCCAAGCTCACGGATGAGGGTATCAACCTGGCCGGCGTCGTGCGCATCATCGACATGCGCGAGCGCGAGCTCGAGCTGCAGGACGAGGTTGAGCAGCTCCGCGAGAAGGTCCGCAAGATGGAGGAGGAGCTGCGCGAGTTCCGCGTGCAGCAGCGCATCACGTCGCTCACGCGTTACGAGAGCACCAACCCCGAGAAGGTCATGCGCAAGCTGCTCGGCAACGGCGGCGCTGACGGCGAGAAGTAGCGATTGGGTTACGCGGCCGCGCGCAATTAGCGTACATAAAATCAATTGGGCCCCTGAAATCACGGCGATTGCAGGGGTCCGATTGTATTTGTGTGCACTAATCGCCGCGCTCGTCCTGTGTTGACGGTGTGGGCCTCCACTCGATCGCGTCCGCGGGGTCGTACGGCGCGAACGCCGCTTTCCAGGCCTCGCGGAACGCTCGAAGCATCCGCTGGTCGTCGATATACATCTCACGCAGCAGCGCTTCTCCTCGCTTGCCGGGAAGAAGCGACCAGATGAGGCGTTGCCGGCGCTTCGCTGCGCTCGGGTAGCTCAGGAAGCTGCGCGTTTTGGAGTAGTCACGGCCGCATTCGCGCTCGATCAGGGTCATGACCTGCTCCATTACGGCATCCAAGCCGCCCGCTTCGTACAAATCTTCGCTGGTCACCGGCAACACGGTGTACCCGGCGGCAAGAAGCTCGCGCGATCGTCGTTTGTCGTTAACGATGCGCGCTCGGGCCTGCGCCACGGCCGCCGCCTCCTGCTCGGTTCCGGCCGCGGCGACCACGTCCTGCAGCCCGAAGTGGACGCCGCCGTCGTAATTGAGTCCCACGTGCGTTCCCGCAAAAAGGATGTCGGGCACGCGTGTGGCCTGTTCGCCGGTGCGAATCCGCTGGTTGAGCACCACGTCGCCGACCTCGTACCCGTAATCGTCGTAGTCCATGACGGCGAGTGCGGCCACGATGGCTTCGGTTGGTGACCAGGCGTTCGCACGCAGGTGGGGGAGCATGCGGCGAGCGCTCTCGGTGCCGGGCACGTAGCGGCAGCCGGCGAGAAACGCGGCGATCTTCTCGGGCGTGGTCACGGGGCTGATGCCGTAGGCCACCTCTCCGTCGCGAGGGGAATCGGGGTCGCGAGAGAACCCGCCGCAGAGCTCGTATCCGAGCAGGAGCTGGACTTCGGGGCGCGTAACGGCGCCCATCTCAATAAAGACCAGCTCAGGGCAGGCGATGCAAACGCCGCGGCCCACATCGACGAAGGCGTTGCCGGGCAGGTTGGCGTACGTGGTGCACTCGATGCCGGCGGTTCGGATGCGTTTCTTTGCGTCTGGGGTGGCCACATGGAGCGGGCGCGTGGGGTCGAGAACGTTCGTCTCGATGCCGAGAAAAGCCAGGTCAAAGCACTTGGCGGTCCAGCGTTTGGCTGGCGTAGGGTCGGGGAGCGGCAGGTCGACGCGCGCGCCCGGTTGCGCATCGAGTGCCTTGCCTGAGCGAATGGTGCGCCAGGCGCGCAGGGCGGTGATTCCGGTGAGCGCGATTCTCATGCGGCTCCTCTCGCCGTCAGGGGATGGCGATTAGTGTACATAAAGACAATCATGGCTGAGAATATCGGCGCAAACTGGCAGCGCGATTGTATTTGTGTGCACTAATCGCCACGGGGGTCGCATCATTACTTGCGCCCGCAAAATCTAACATGGACGCACTTAGATTATGTATAGCGCGTGCCTTTAGGTGGGTATAACGTCAGTGATAAACGACGAGCCGCACGGGCGCAAACACCGCGCGCGGCACCCTGAAGGAGTGATTCATATGAGGATCGACAAATGGGCCGTTACCGCCCAGGAAGCGCTGCAGGCCGCCATCGGCATCGCGACCGACGCCGAGGCCTCCGAGCTGGCGCCGCTGCACCTGCTCAAGGCCCTTCTCAGCTCCGGCGAGCACAACCTCTCCGCCATCATCGAGCGCGTCGGCGCGGACCCCAAGTCCATCGAGTCGCAGGTAGACGCCGCGATCGCGCGCCAGCCGCGCGTCAGTGGCTCCAACTCGCAGCTCGGCATGGGCGACTCCCTCGTGCGCGTGTGCAACGCCGCCGAGAAGCTCGCCTCCAAGCTGGGCGACGCCTACGTGACCACTGAGCACGTGCTCTGCGCCCTCGCCGACGACAAGACCGAGGCCGGCAGCATCCTCAAGTCCGCCGGCGTCACCTCCAAGCGCGTCGAGGCCGCTTACGCCGACCTGCGCGGCGACGAGCGCGTGACCAGCCAGGACGCGAAGGCCGAGTTCGAGGCTCTCTCCAAGTACGGCCGCAACGTCTGCGACCTCGCGCGCCAGGGCAAGCTCGACCCCGTCATCGGCCGCGTGGAAGAAATCCGCCGCACCATCCAGGTGCTTAGCCGCCGCACCAAGAACAACCCCGTGCTCATCGGCGAGCCGGGCGTCGGCAAGACGGCCATCGTCGAGGGTCTGGCCCAGCGCATCGTCAACGGCGACGTGCCCTCCACCCTGCGCGACAAGGACATCGTCGAGCTCGACATGTCCGCCTTGGTCGCGGGCGCCAAGTACCGCGGCGAGTTCGAGGAGCGCCTCAAGTCCGTCCTTAAGGAGGTCGAGAAGGCCGACGGCCGCATCATCCTCTTCATCGACGAGCTGCACACCATCGTGGGCGCGGGCGCGACCGAGGGCTCCATGGACGCCGGCAACATCCTGAAGCCGGCCCTGGCCCGCGGCGAGCTCCACGCCATCGGCGCCACCACGCTCGACGAGTACCGCAAGTACATCGAGAAGGACCAGGCGCTGGCCCGCCGCTTCCAGACCGTCATGGTGGGGGAGCCCACGGTGGAGGACACTATCAGCATCCTGCGCGGCCTCAAGGACCGCTACGAGCAGCACCACCGCGTGCGCATCACCGACGCGGCGCTGGTCAGCGCGGCCGACCTCTCCAACCGCTACATCTCCGACCGCTTCCTGCCCGATAAGGCCATCGACCTGGTGGACGAGGCCGCGAGCCGCCTGCGCATGGAGCTCGACTCGATGCCCTCCGACATCGACGCCGTCGACCGCCAGCTCACCCAGATGCAGATCGAGGAGCAGGCGCTCATGAAGGAGGAGGACGAGGCCAGCAAGGAGCGCCTCGAGACCCTGCGCGCAGAGATCGCCGTCACGCGCGAGAAGCTCGACGGCATGAAGGCCGACTGGCAAAACGAGAAGGGCGCGATCGACCGCGTCCAGGACCTCAAGGGCCAGATCGAGGACGCCAAGACCGAGATGGAGCGCGCCACCCGCGAGGGCGACCTTGCCCGCGCCTCGGAGCTGCGCTACTCCACCATCCCCTCGCTGCAGGCCGACTACGATGCCGCTGAGCAGGCGCTTATTGCCAAGCAGGAGTCCGGCGGCCTGCTCAAGGAGGAGGTCACGAGTGAGGAGATCGCCGAGGTCGTCTCCGCTTGGACCGGCGTGCCTGTGTCCAAGATGATGCAGGGCGAGATGGACAAGCTCAAGAACCTCGAGGGCGAGCTGCACCGCCGCGTCATCGGCCAGAACGAGGCCGTCGACGCCGTCGCCGCGGCCGTGCGCCGCAGCCGCGCCGGCCTCTCCGACCCCGACCGCCCGCTCGGCAGCTTCTTCTTCCTCGGCCCCACCGGCGTGGGCAAGACCGAGCTCGCCAAGGCGCTCGCCGAGTGCCTCTTCGACGACGAGCGCTCCCTCGTGCGCATCGACATGTCCGAGTACATGGAGAAGTTCAGCGTCCAGCGCCTCATCGGCGCGCCCCCGGGATACGTGGGCTACGACGAGGGCGGCCAACTCACCGAGGCCGTCAGGCGCCACCCGTACTGCGTCATCCTCATGGACGAGATGGAGAAGGCGCACCCCGACGTGTTCAACATCCTGCTGCAGGTGCTCGACGACGGCCGCCTCACCGACGGCCAGGGCCGCGTGGTCAGCTTCAAGAACACGATCATCATCATGACGTCCAATGTGGGCAGCCAGTACATCGCCGGCGCCGAGGCCTCGGGCGATGCCGAGAAGTCCCGCAGCCAGGCCATGGACGCGCTGCGCGAGAGCTTCAAGCCGGAGTTCCTCAACCGCATCGACGACATCGTGGTCTTCCAGCCGCTCGGCCTCGAGGACATCGAGAAGATCGTGGACATCCAGCTCAAGGACGTCCGCGAGCGCCTCGAGCGCGACCGCATCAAGCTGGAGCTGAGCCCGGCGGCTCTGCAGTCGCTCGCCATCGACGGCCTCGACCCGGTCTATGGCGCGCGCCCGCTCAAGCGCCTCGTCCAGCGCCAGGTCGTGGACAACATCGCGAACCTGATTATCGACGGGCAGCTGCGCGAGGGCGACACGGTGCGCGTCGACTGCGGCGACGACCAGCAGCTCTTCGCCGTTCGCGACGACTCCGTTGAGCCCGACGCCGTCGAATAAGACACGGGGACAGTCCCTTCGTCTTATCGCAGCGCGTCAATAGCAATACCTGTATGGGGGACAGTCCCTTCGTCTTGCGCGGAATAAGACGAAGGGACTGTCCCCTTGTCTTATATCTTTACAAACCGACTTCTCCTTTAACGGATGCGTACAAAGCCGTACGCGGGCGTGACGGGCCGCACATTAAGCCAACCTAAAGTTGAGTGCATATGCGGCCGTCGGATGCGGCCGTACCGTACGCAGAGAAACGGAGAGGTTAATGCGGAATGGAACGAAGGCAAAGGGTGGCGCTACGCGCAGGCTCTTTGCGACGATGGGCGCCGTGCTGCTCGCCATTGCGATGGTCGTCGTGGGAATGCCCGCGAGCACTGCAATCGCCGAGGAGGTGGCTGACCAGCAGGTCGTGACCACCGGCACGACCGTGTGGCAGTACAGCGACGCCAACACCCAGCCGGGCAGCACCTGGACGACCGACGCCACCACCACCGACATCGAGTGGAAGACTGCCGCCGGCAGCTTCGGCGCCAAGAAGGGCGCCATTGCCGACCTGGGCGGCGGCTGCACCCCGGCCAACCTGCTCACGCAGTACATCGCCGAGGGCGACAACGCGGGCAACAACATCCCCGTCTACTACTTCCGCACCACCTTCGATGCCAACAACATCGAGAGCATCAAGAAGATCACCGGCGAGGTCGTCTATGACGACGCGGCCATCGTGGCCATCAACGGCCAGGTCGTCGCCGAGTTCGACAACACGGACGGCGCCAACGCCATCTACGGCACGACCAACTACGGCGGCTCCAACGCGAGCGCCCCGCAGACCGGTACCGTCAGCTTCACCGACATCGAGAGCCTGAACCTTCAGGCCACGGGCAACGTCCTCACCGTTGAGGTTCACAACGCCTCCGCCACCAGCTCCGACATCTACTTCGACATGACGAGCCTCACCCTCTCCGCCGCCGAGGAGAAGGGCGCCGAGGTCATCGACACCATCCTGGGCATCGGCTCCAGCGAGTCCTGCCGCAACCTCAGCTGGCTCGGCACCTCGACCAACACCTCCTACGCCCAGTTCGTGGCCGTCCCCGAGGGCTATCAAGAGGGCGACGCGTTCCCCGCTGACGCCGACGGCGTGAGGACCCTCGTGGCCAGCCAGTCCGACGCGCAGCGCGAGGGCTACAAGTCCAACAAGGTCACCGTCTGGGGCCTGTCGGCCAACACCACCTACGTGTACCGCGTGGGTAACGACGACGCCTGGTCCGATGCCTATGAGTTCACCACCGGCTCCTTCGGCTCCGGCACCTCCTTCAGCTTCCTCATGGCCGGCGACCCGCAGATCGGCGCCTCCGGCAACACCGGCACCGACGCTGCCAACTGGCTGAGCATGATGAACACCGTGCAGGATCAGTTCTCCTCCGCGAGCTTCCTGTTCTCTATGGGTGACCAGATCAACAACTACGATGGCAGCAAGACCGACACCGAGTACGACGCGTACCTCGCCCCGGATGCCCTGCGCTCCATCACGACCGCTAACGAGGTCGGTAACCACGACGAGGGCATGGGCACCTCTGCCGAGAACCGCTACAGCGATCACTTTAACAACCCCAACGTGTCTAGCCTCGGCCAGACCTCCGGCGCGGGCTCCGAGGGCGGCGACTACTGGTTCACCTACAACGGGGTCCTGTTCATGTCGCTCAACTCCAACAACCTGAGCACCGCCGAGCACAAGCAGTTCATGGAGCAGACCATCGCCGCCAACCCCGGCGCGACTTGGACCGTCGTGAGCTTCCACCACTCCATCTACTCTGCGGCCAACCACTATGCCGATAAGGACATCCTCCAGCGCCGCAGCGAGCTCTCCCCGATCTTCAGCGAGCTCGGCGTCGACGTGGTGCTCATGGGCCACGACCACCACTACACGCGTACCTACCTCATGGAGGGCACGAACCCCGTGATCCCCGAGGGCAACGACGTGAGCAAGGGCGAGGAGGCTCCCTCTGAGCAGACCGCCGAGGAGGGCCAGGTCTTCTACCTCACCGCCGACTCCGCCTCCGGCTCCAAGTACTACCGCCTGAACAGCGCCCTTGCGCAGGGCCTGCCCACCTACTCGGCGGTCGACTGGCAGCAGAACATGCCGTCCATCACCAACATCGAGGTGTCCGACGGCGAGATGGTCTTCACCTCCTACTACCAGAACAGCGACGGCTCCCTCACGCAGTTCGACCAGTTCACGCTGAAGAAGGCCGCCGACGACTCCGACGACGACTCCGATGTGACCGGCGTCGAGATGCTGCGCCTTTACAACCCCTACACCGGTGAGCACTTCTACACCGCCGATGCCAACGAGAAGGACAGCCTCGTGGCCGCCGGCTGGGAGTACGAGGGCACCGGCTGGGTCGCCCCGTCCACCTCGAAGACTCCGGTCTATCGTCTCTACAACCCCTACGCCACCGGCGGTGACCACCACTACACGACCTCCGAGGAAGAGTACGTGGCTCTCCAGGCCGCCGGCTGGTCCGGCGAGGGCGTCGCTTGGTACTCCGACGACGCCAAGGGCACCGAGATCTATCGCCAGTACAACCCCTTCGCGGTGACCGGCACCCACAACTACACCTCGAGCGCCGACGAGGCCTACTCGCTCATCTCGATGGGCTGGAACGGCGAGGGCGTGGCTTGGTACGGCCTGAAGCAGTAAGGCGCGGATAAACCCTCCCCCTGGGCCCGATCGGCTCGTATCGATAGCGGCTCCGACCTTTGGCCGGGCACCTCACCCGAGGCGCCCGGCCACTGGCACGAAAGGATTCTTTCTATGCAGGCAATCAAGCGATTCTTTTCTGCAGGCAACGGCGCGTTTGCCGTGATTGCGGTTATGATCGCCTTCGTCGCAGGCGTGCTCGCGTGGGACGCAGCAAACCCAATCGATTACATCATTTATACTGTTGAGGGGACGAGCTACGCAAAGGGCACCGTGGTTGGCGTCGAGTCGTCCACCGTCGAGTGGAACAACTCGGTCGACCGCAACCTGGGCACCCAGAAGCTCCTCGTGCGCATCAACACGGGCGATCACGCGGGTGAGGAGGTCGAGATCACCAACGACCTCTCGGCGACCCACAACATCGAGGCGACCGAGGGCATGTCGGTTGTGGTCAAGGTTGACGACCCGCAGGGGAGCGTGACGCCGTACTACAGCGTGTTCAACTACGACCGCACGCTGCCCATCGCGGCGCTGCTGGGCGTGTTCGCGCTGCTCATGGTTGCCGTCGGCGGCGTGAAGGGGCTCAAGAGCCTGGTCGGTCTCGCGTTCTCGTTGTTCACCATCATGGCGTTTCTGCTGCCGACCATCTACCATGGCGCGTCGCCCATCCTCATGGGCTGCATCACGGCGCTCATCATCACCGTGCTCAACATGGTGCTGCTCAACGGCCTGTCGAAGAAGACCCTCGCCGCCATGACGTCGACGATGCTGGGCGTGCTGGTGGCTGTGGTGCTCTACCTGGTCTTTTCTCGCGCGATGAACCTCTCCGGGTACAACCTGGACGAGGCAGAGGAGCTTCTTTCCATCCATTCGGGCACCGGCCTCAACGTGGGCGACATCATGTTCGTCGGCGTGGTGATCTCGGCGCTCGGGGCGGTTATGGACATGTGTATGTCGGTCGCCGCGTCGCTCTTCGAGATGGCGAGCGTGAACGACGGCCTCGATGGGAGCCAGGTCCTGAAGAGCGGCATGAGCATCGGGCGCGACATGATCGGCACCATGTGCATGACGCTCATCCTGGCTTTTGCGGGCACGGCCATCGCGGCGCTACTGGTGATGGTTGCCTACGGCGCGCAGCTCGACACGCTGCTTGCCTCCGATTACGTGGCCACCGAGCTGCTCCAGAGCTTCATCGGCGGCATGGCGGTCGTGCTCTCGGTGCCCATCACCGCTGCCGTCTGCGCCCGCGCCCTCTCAGAATAAGACACAGGGACAGTCCCTTCGTCTTATCGCAGCGCGTCAATAGCAATGCTCGTGTGGGGACAGTCCCTTCGTCTTGCGCGGAATAAGACGAAGGGACTGTCCCCTTGTCTTATGATGGGGAAATGCTTAAACGTGCCGCGACCTGGAGGCCGCTATGAATTCGCAAGACCCGAGAAGAAATGTCGACGCCACGCAGCTGATGGGTGCCGACCCCGACGCGACGCAGCTTGCCGGGCCGGGCCCCGACGCCACGCAGCTGGCGGGTCCCGACGCAAATGCGACGCAGCTCATGGGCGCCGAGCCCGCTGCGGGCGCCGACGCGACGCAGCTCGCCGGCGGTGCCGCCACGTCCGTTATGACGTCGGCCCGCACCACCCAGCTGCCCCCGCGCGGCGCTGCCCCGACGACCGTCCTCGGGCGCGACGGCGAGAGCGCCGCCGACGGCATCGACGTCCTCGACGATCCTCTCGCCACGCCCATCGACCTCGATAGCCTCACCACCGTGCGCACCCCGGTCGAGCTGCAGTCCCCGGTCAAGAGTACCAAGAAGAGGCGCCTGCCGGTCTGGGGCGTCGCTCTTATCGTCGTTGCCGTCCTCGGCGCGCTCGCGGGCGCCGGTTGGTACACGTACAAGCAGGAGCTTTGGGGCGGCCACACCGTGCCGCTCGTCGTGGGCCTCGACGAGGCGACCGCGAGCACGCAGCTCGATACCGCCGGCTTCAAGGTGACCGTCGAGGAGGCCTACGCCGACGAGGGTATCGGCACGGTGATCAGCTGCTCGCCCGAGCCCGGCTCGCGCGCCGAGACCTCCGGCGGCGCCACTATCACCATTGCCAAGGCGCGCACGGTCCCGCAGGTCACGGGCACGCAGATGGACGAGGCCGAGCAGGCCCTGCGCGACAGGGGCGCCACGAACATCCTCATCCAGTCGGTGAGCTCGGACGCCTCGAGCGGCACCGTCGTGAGCGTCGAGCCCGAGGAGGGCGCCACGTTTAAGGCTGCCGACCAGGTCGTTCTTTGCGTCGCGACGCCGTATGTGGTGCCCACCGTCATGGGTCTCACCGCCGACGCGGCCAAGACCGCCGTGACCAAGGCGGGCCTCAAGGCGCAGATCGAGTACGTCAAGTCCGACAGCATAAAGAACACCGTGGTCGAGTCTTCGCCGACCGCCGGCACCCAGGCCAAGGAGGGCGACACGGTGACCCTTAAGGTCTCGAGCCCCTTCCCCGAGAAGGTCTGCGAGCTCGCGGGCTACTTCGACGCCACGGCCCAGCAGATCTCGACGTACATGACGCAGGAGAAGTACAGCATCACCTACGGCTCGACCTTCTCCAACGGCGACGCGCACGTGGTCTACATGGGCACCGACGGCGACACCATCGCCTTCACGGCCTATCCCGAGTCGCCGACCGCCGAGGGTAACGCTCGCGACGATGTCCTTTCCAAGGGCGCGCCCATCAGCGGCGTGTGCTATACCTTCTCGTCCACGAGCACCCTGGTCGGAACCGAGCACCTGACGACCGATGGCGTCAAGGTCGTGATGGATGCTTGCGGCTTTGGTACGCTCAAGGAGACCTGTACGGCCGATGACCTCGAGAAACTCGGCTTCGCGGCCCAGGGGCGCAGCTTCATCTGCGGCTACGGCGAGATGTCCAGCTACTACTGGGCGGTCGTCATCGGGGGCTCTGAGGGGACCCACGAGGTCAGCGCGATGTACTTCCCCAAGAGTCACTTCACGGGCGTCGACCTCAGCGCCTACGGCAACAGCATCGCCAAGTACATCGCGTACAACTACCTGTATGACGACTCGGCGATCCTGAAGAAGGAGTATCCGCCGTCCACAGCGGAGGAGACGGCCGAGCAGTCGACCGAGCAGAAGGAGGGGGAGACCAGTGAGCAGTCCCAGCAGACAGTCAGCGCCTCAAAGCAGTCAACCGACGCGTCCAAGCAGCAGTAGCGCCGCCGAGCGCGCGGCCGAGGAGGAGCGCCGCGAGTTTATCCGCGCCGAGAACGAGGACGACGACGGGTACGATCCCTACTCCGATCGCCGCCCCGTGCGCGAGCCGCTCTTCGAGCGCGATCCCTGGGGTTAGGCCGCGCGCCTTCGTTTGCCGTTCGGGGACAGCCCCCAAACGGCAGGTGTCTCCCAAACGGCAGGCGTATCGCTCGCGTGAGCACCGCCGGTCACAAATAGGAAGCGCCGTCGCCGGTTTTGTTTCCGGCGGCGGCGCTATTTGGTTTCTGACCTGCTGGTTGTTAGCTTGTGGAGCCCCAGTTCGTCTGCATGAAGTGCCACAGGAAGTAAACGACGACGGCGAGCACCGCAATGACGACCACGAGCGCGAGGAACGTCTTGATGCGCGTGGCGCGCTCGTGCTTGACGAAGATGTCGCGGCGGCCCTTGGGAATCTCCAGGTACTGACCGTAGTGAAGGTCGCGACGGAGCTTCTTGGCATCGGAGCGGGATCGGCGATAGGCGCCGCCGCTCATGAGGGAGCCGCGGTTGGTGTAGCCGGAGTCGTGCGCGGTCTGCGCGGGCGAGGCCTCACCGGCGTCGTCGTAGTCGCTCACGGTGCCCACGCTGCGGTGGGCGGGGCGCTGGCGCACATAGGGCGCGGGCTGCGCCTGCGGCTGGGCCTCGGCCTGCGGCTGCTGCTGGAACTGCGGCTGCGGCTGGGCCTGCTGCTGGAACTGCGGCTGCGGC
>CAVDQW010000252.1:0-2277 GCA_963610995.1 bacterium
GTCCCTTGCGGCGTAGTCCTTATTTAGGCCGTCCAAGTTTTGGGGTGCAGTTCAATCGTGTCGGGGCTTTCTTTGCGCTTGTGGCATACCCCTCTGGGGTATATAGTCAGCCGTAGATAACTTTTAGAGAGGAGCCCTAGTCATGAACGCAACGGACGTCGTCATCATCCTGACCGTCATCGCCGTGGTCGCCGTCGCGGCCGTGCGCTTCTTCGGCACCGCGACCGGCAAGCGCGACTGCTGCTCCGGCGACGTCAAGAACCCCGGCGCCCCTAAGGGCAGGGGCTTCGCGGATGCGAACGTGACCGACACCGACCCCGCCAACTACCCCTACGAGGCGCGCCTCGGCATCGGCGGCATGAGCTGCGAACACTGCGTGCGCGCGGTGACGAACGCGCTCGACTCCGTCGACGGCACCTGGGCCGAGGTCCAGCTCCAAGGCGGATCGGCGCTCGTGCGCTGCAAGAACCCCATCGACGAGTCCGCGTACCGCGCCGCCGTTGAGCTGGCCGGCTACCGCGTTGTCTCTTTTCGCAGCTAGACAAGACAAGGGGACAGCCCCTTCGTTTTATTATTGCGAGCCATAAGACGAAGGGACTGTCCCCTTGTCTTATTGCGCGTTCGCCTCGTCGATGATGCGGGGGAGCGCCGCCGCGAGGTCCTCCATGTGACCGCTCCATATTGCGCGCGTCGGCCGAGCGTGACCGATGTAGACGGTGCGCAGCCCGCAGTCGGGGTGAGCGAAGTCTCGGCGGGCGTCGTTTCCCACCATGAGGCATTCGGCGGGCGTGAGCCCGAGCTTTCCGCAGAACTCCTCGTAGTAGCCCGCCCAAGGCTTGGCACGCGTCGAGTTCTCTGCGCACGAGACGATGGCGAAGTCGTCCTCGGTGAACCCGGCCCAGCCCATGCGCGCCCGGTCGCAGGCGGCGGACACCACGGGATTCGTGGCCAAAGCGCAGGTGAGCCCCATGTCCCACACGGCATCGACCGCCTCGCGGGCCCCGCGCTTGGGCTCGGCGCGCACCACGCCGCCGCCCAGGTGCGGCACGTAGTTCTCCTCGTAATAGCCGATCATGTCGGCGATCGCGGGGTCGTCGAGCGGGATGCCCGTCTGCCGGTACATGATCGAGTTGATCAGCTGCTGGTTGGTCAGGTGGTCACGGCGCTTCTCGCCCTCGACGGCGAGCCAGGCCCTGGCGTAGGTGGCCATGATGTTCACGCGCAGCACGCCGCTCGCTCGGGCGAGCAGGCCCGAGACGCCGTTTACGTAGCGCCCGAGGAACGCGGTGAGGTTGAGCGAGAGCAACGTGTCGTCCAGATCGAAGAGAACAGCCTCTATCATGTAAGGCGAGCCTTTCGTACGCGGCGTGCCGGTCGGCGGGATGCGAGGCCGCCCATGCGTGGCGACCCTGCGTAGAAACTCAATTTACCCAAAATAATGCCTTGAAAAACCCTGTGGTTTAACGGTAGTCTATAGCGCGTGTGGGCAAAGGGTCCGCACAACCGTATCTGTTGGCCCCCGAGAGCATGCAAGTTTCCACGTAGACGCCGCTATTTATTTTCTTGGCACTGCAGGCAGCGACCATGACGACCGGGGCCCCGTAGTTCGAAAGGGGTCCACCTTTGAGTGAGATTCAGAACTCGTCCATCTTCGCCATGGATGACATTTCCGACGAGGAGATGAACAACCTCATCGACGGCACCGTCACCGATTTCGATGAGGGCGATCTTGTCACCGGCACCGTCGTCAAGATCGAGCGCGACGAGGTCCTGCTTGACATCAGCTACAAGTCCGAGGGCGTCATTCCTTCCCGCGAGCTCTCCATCCGCAAGGATATCAACCCGGTCGACGTCGTCGCCATGGGCGACGAGATCGAGGCTCTCGTTCTCCAGAAGGAGGACAAGGAGGGCCGTCTCGTCCTGTCCAAGAAGCGCGCCGAGTACGAGCGCGCCTGGAACGCCGTCGAGGCCAAGTTCCAGTCCGGCGAGACCGTCGAGGGCGAGGTCATCGAGGTCGTCAAGGGCGGCCTGATCCTCGACATCGGCCTGCGCGGCTTCCTGCCCGCCTCCCTCGTCGACCTCCGTCGCGTCAAGGACCTCACCGCTTACATGGGCACCCGCATCGAGGCCCGCGTCATCGAGATGGACCGCAACCGCAACAACGTCGTCCTCTCCCGCCGCGTCGTGCTCGAGGAGGCCCGCAAGGCCGAGCGCCAGGAGATCCTCTCCAAGCTGCAGGTCGGCATGCGCCTCAAGGGCACCGTCTCCAGCATCGTC
>CAVDQW010000253.1:0-2666 GCA_963610995.1 bacterium
CCCTCGAGCAGGCGCAGCGCGCTTCCGGCCGCGCGAATCACGAGCTCTCCGACGCCCGCCTCGAGCTCGCCATGGCAACGGAGCGCCGCGGCAACATCGCCACGCGCGAGCGCGACTGCGCCCGCCGCGTCGAGGACCTCGAGCGGCGCATCAAGGCCACCGAGGACTCCTCGCGCGCGCTCGACATCGTGCGCCTGCGCGTGGACCCGCTCCACGACCGCTACGACGCCGTTCGCTCACGCGCCCTTGACTGGGCGGCGCGGCTCAAGGACCGCGCGAGCCTGGCCGAGGCGGATTCGGACTCGCTGAAGAAGACCATCGGCGATGCCAAGGAGGCGGTGAGCGCCGCCGCTCTGGAGCTCGAGCGCGCCAAGAGCTCCGTGAACGAGGTCAAGGTCGACATGGGTCGTCTCGAGGTGCAGGTCGAGGGCGCCATCAACGCCATCACCGCCACGGGCGCCGTGCTCGACGAAGCGCTGCACGTCGCCGCCCCCGAGGACCGCGACGAGGCCGAGCGCGAGGTCGCCCGACTCAAGTCGCAGATCGAGGGCATCGGTCCGGTCAACGAGGTCGCCATGGACGAATACCTGCGCCTCAAGGAGCGCGCCGACTACATCGGCGAGCAGGTGGCCGACCTCGAGAGCGCCCGCTCCTCGCTCAAGAAGATCAACGCGGCCATCGACCGCAAGATGAAGAACCAGTTCCTTGTGGTCTTCGACAAGGTGAACCAGAACTTCTCCGAGATCTTCCAGCTGCTCTTCCCGGGCGGCCAGGCCCACATCGAGATGACCGACCCCGAGAACCTCTCGGAGACCGGCATCGAGGTCGTGGCGCAGCCGCGCGGAAAGCGGCTCACCAAGATGATGCTCATGAGCGGCGGCGAGAAGTCCCTGACGGCGCTCGCGCTGCTCTTCGCGGTGTACAAGGTGCGCACCGTGCCGTTCTACGTGTTCGACGAGGTCGAGGCCGCGCTGGACGACTCGAACCTCTCCAAGCTCCTCGACGCCATCGAGGCGCTCAAGGAGTCGACCCAGCTCATCGTCATCTCCCACCAGAGGCGCACGATGGAGCAGGCCGACGTTCTCTATGGCGTGAGCATGCAGGCCGACGGCGTGAGCCGCGTGGTCTCGCAGCGACTGGACAAGACAACCGGAAAGGTGGTTGATGCATAGTGGGCTTTCTCGACAGCCTGAAGCGCGGCCTCGAGCGCTCCCGTGAGGCCATTAACGAGGTCTTCTACATGGGCGGCGAGGTCGACGAGGACTTCTGGGAGGACCTCGAGGACCGTCTCGTCATGGGCGATATGGGCGGCGAGGTCGCCATGCGCGTGACCGACGACCTGCGCGACCTCGCGGCAAAGAAGAACCTTACCCGCGCAGACCAGCTCAAGGGCGCCCTGGCCGAGCGCCTGGCCGCCGAGTTCGCGGTGTCGGAGCGCGACCCGTTCGACGACTGCCCCTCCTGCGTGCTCTTCGTCGGCATCAACGGCGCCGGCAAGACGACCACCGTGGGCAAGCTCGCAGGGCGCGCCAAGGGGCAGGGCAAGCGCGTCGTCATCGGCGGCGCCGCCACCTTCCGCGCGGCCGCCATCGAGCAGCTCCAGGTCTGGGGCGAGCGCGCTGGCGTCGACGTCATCACGCGCGAGCGGGGCGCCGACCCGGCGAGCGTCTGCTACGACGTGGTCGAGGAGGCCGAGCGCCGCGGCTGCGACCTCACTCTCATCGACACGGCGGGGCGCCTGCACACCTCGGCCGACCTCATGCGCGAGCTCGCCAAGGTGGTCAACGTCACCCGCAAGCGCTGCGAGGTTCCCGTGACGGTCGTGCTCGTGGTCGACGCCACGACCGGCCAGAACGGCCTCAACCAGGCCAAGGAGTTCAACGACGCGCTCGACCTCGACGGCTTGATCGTCACCAAGCTCGACGGCACGGCCAAGGGCGGCATCGCGCTCGCTATCTCCAACCAGCTCCAGCTCCCCATCTACCGCATCGGTGTGGGCGAGGCAATCGACGACCTCCAATCCTTCGACGCGCTGGAGTTTTGCCGCGCGCTCGTGGGCGAAGGGATGTAGCACATGGCAGTGTTCAGCTCGCTTTCCGACCGTCTTCAGGACACCTTTGACAAGCTGCGCGGCAAGGGCCGCCTCACCGAAGAGGACATCAACCTCGCCATGCGTGAGATCCGCATGGCGCTGCTCGAGGCCGACGTCAACTATCGCGTGGTCAAGGGCTTCGTCGCGCGATGCAAAGAGAAGTGCATGACGGCAGAGACCCTCGAGTCCCTCAACCCGACGCAGAACGTCGTTCGCATCGTGCTCGACGAGCTCACGGCGCTTCTCGGCTCCACCGAGAGCAAGCTCGTCTTCGCACAGAACCGCACGCCTAACGTGATCATGATGGTCGGCCTGCAGGGCTCCGGCAAGACGACCGCCTCGGCGAAGCTCGCCTACCTCCTCAAGTCCCAGGGCCACAGCCCGTTGCTCGCGGCCTGCGATACCCACCGCCCGGCGGCCGCCGACCAGCTCGAGACCTTGGGCGGCGAGATCGGCGTGCGCGTGTACCGCGGCGACGGCAAGGACGCCGTCAAGGTGGCCTCCGAGTCCATCAAGGACGCCGTCGACCACCTCAACGACATCGTCATCGTCGACACCGGCCGGCGGTGTCGAC
>CAVDQW010000254.1:0-3537 GCA_963610995.1 bacterium
GGAGCTCGCCGAGCACAACATGCTGGTTGACCTGGGACGCAATGACATCGGCCGCGTGGCGGCCCTTGGTAGCGTGAAGGTCGAGAGCTACCACAACGTGCTGCGCTTCAGCCACGTCATGCACATCGGCTCCACCGTCACGGGCCAGATCGCCGACGATAAGGACGCCGTGGACGTCATCGACTCCATCCTGCCGGCGGGCACCCTCTCCGGCGCGCCCAAGCTGCGCGCCTGCCAGATCATCTCCGATCTGGAGGGCTCCAAGCGCGGCATCTACGGCGGCGCCATCGGCTACCTGGACTTCTCCGGAAATCTGGACACCTGCATCGGTATCCGCCTGGCCTACAAGAAGAACGGCGAGGTCTGCGTGCAGTCCGGCGCCGGCATCGTGGCCGACTCCGTGCCCGCCAAGGAGTTCATGGAGTGCACCAACAAGGCGCGCGCCGTCGTGGAGGCCGTGCGCGCCGCGGAAGGGGGTCTCGCATGATCGTCCTCGTGGACAACTACGATAGCTTCTCGTACAACCTCTACCAGCTGCTGGGCGGTATCGAGCCGGATATTAAGGTCGTGCGCAACGATGCCCTGACGGTGGCAGAGCTTGCCGCCATGGCGCCTGCCGGCATCGTTCTCTCGCCGGGTCCGGGACGCCCCGCCGACGCGGGCATCTGCGAGGACGTGGTGCGCGAGCTTACCGGCAAGGTGCCTATCCTGGGCGTGTGCCTTGGCCACCAGGCCATCTGCGAGGCCCTGGGCGGAACCGTCACCTACGCGGCCGAGCTCATGCACGGCAAGTCGTCCATGGTGGACGTCGAGCCTGACGCGCGCCTCTTTGCGGGGCTTCCCGCGCAGGTGGAGGTCGCGCGCTATCACTCGCTTGAGGCAGACGAGAAGAGCCTGCCCGCGTGCCTGCGCGTGACGGCCCGCACCGCCGACGACCGCCGCGAGGTCATGGCCGTCGAGCACGTGGACGCCCCGACCTTCGGCGTGCAGTTTCACCCCGAGTCCATCCTCACGCCGCAGGGCGAGACCATGGCCAAGAATTTCATCAAGATCTGCACGGCTTTCCAGCGCACCGCATCTTGACCCTCAAGCCGTCGCTCGCGTACCTAAGTACGCGTCGCTCCTCTTTCGGGCCAATATGCGGCACCCTGAAAACCCGTAATAACCAGTCTTAATTTGCCTAGGAAAGGAACCGAAAAGATGATCAAGGAAGCCATCGAGAAGATCGTCATGAAAGACGACCTCACCTATGACGAGGCCTACACCACCATGCGCGAGATCATGAGCGGCGAGACCTCCGCCACCCAGAACGCCGCCTTCCTGGCAGCCCTTTCCACCAAGTCTACCAAGGCCGAGACTATCGACGAGATCTCCGGCTGCGCCGCCGCCATGCGCGAGCTTGCCACCCCGGTGCCGCACCCCGGCATAGAGACGCTCGAGATCGTGGGCACGGGTGGCGACAAATCCAATACCTTCAACATCTCCACCACCGCGGCCATCATCTGCGCCGCCGCCGGCGTGAAGGTCACCAAGCACGGCAACCGCGCCGCCAGCTCCAAGTGCGGCACCGCCGACTGCCTGGAGGCTCTCGGCGTGAACCTCGACCAGTCCCCGGAGAAGGTCGTCTCCGAGCTTTCCGGCTGTGGCATGGCCTTCCTCTTCGCGCAGCGCTACCACGCCGCTATGAAGTACGTCGGCCCCATCCGCAAGGAACTGGGCATCCGCACCGTCTTCAACATCCTGGGGCCGCTCACCAACCCCGCCTGCCCCGAGTACTTCCTGCTGGGCGTCTACGACGAGTACCTGGTGGAGCCCGTGGCGCAGGTCCTCTCCAAGCTGGGAGTGAAGCGCGCGCTTGTCGTCTTTGGCCGTGACCGCATGGACGAGATCAGCCTCTCCGCCGAGACCGCGGTCTGCGAGCTTGCCGACGGCAAGACCACCACGTACGTGATCAAGCCGGAGGACTTCGGCTTCGAGCGCTGCGAGAAGGCCGACCTCGTGGGTGGCGAGCCTGCTGAGAACGCCGCCATCGTCCGTGCGATCCTCGCCGGCGAGGAGCGTGGTCACAAGCGCAACGCCGCCCTGCTCAACGCTGGTGCCGCCCTCTACGCCGCGGGTGCCGTGGACTCCATCCAGGCAGGCGTCGCCCGAGCGGCCGAGGTCGTGGACAACGGCGCCGCCGCGGCGACCCTCGAGGCCTTCGTCAAAGAGAGCAACGAGTAATGCCGATCGAGGACCCAAAAGCCGGGAACATCCTGGAGAAGATCGCCGCGCGCACGCGCGAGCGCGTCGAGGCCGAGAAGCGAGAGGTCCCTCTCGCCGTGATGGCCGAGCGTGCCCGCGCGGTGGCCGCAGCGGAGCTCGCCGCGTCGCCGACGGGGGAGTTCGCCTTCACGTTTGAGGCCGCGCTGAGAAGTGACGGCATGTCGTTTATCTGTGAGGTCAAGAAGGCGTCGCCTTCCAAGGGCCTCATCAGCCCCGAGTTTGATCCCGTGGCCATCGCGCGAGAGTACGAGGCAGCGGGCGCCGCTGCCGTGAGTTGCCTCACCGAGCCCTTCTGGTTCCAGGGCGCGGATGAGTACCTCACGGCCATTGCGGACGCGGTGAGCATCCCGGTGCTGCGCAAGGACTTCGTGGTGGACAAGTACATGGTCTACCAGGCCCGTGTCATCGGGGCGTCGGCGGTGCTGCTCATCTGCAGCATTCTCAATGACGAGCAGCTCAAGGCCTATGTGGCGCTTTGCCACGAGCTCGGCCTCACGGCGCTCGTGGAGGCCTATGAGCCCGAGGAGGTGCCGCGCGCCATCGCCGCCGGCGCCCGCGTGGTTGGTGTCAACAACCGCGACCTTCGCACCTTCCAAGTGGACTTCGGCCGCAGCATCGACCTGCGCCCCATGGTGGGGCCGGAGCGCGTGTTCGTTTCCGAGTCCGGCGTCGAGACGCGCGAGGACGTGGCGCGCCTGGAGGCAGCGGGCGTGGACGCGGTCCTTATCGGCGAGACCCTCATGCGCGCTGCCGACAAGCGCGCCATGCTCGATGACCTGCGCGGACCTGCAAAGGGGACAGTCCCCTCTGCAAGTGCCGCCGAGAAACCTGCAGAAGGGACTGTCCCCTTTGCAGGTACCCGCGTGAAGCTCTGCGGCATGTGGCGCGACGGCGACGTTGACGCCGTGCTTGAAGCGGCGCCCGACTACTGCGGCTTTGTGGTCGACTTCCCCAAGTCGCACCGCTCCGTCACGCCTGAGCGCGCCATCGAGCTCGGGTGCGCCCTGGAAGACTCCGGCATCACACGTGTGGGCGTCTTCGTGGACGCAGACCCCGAGACCATCGAGCTTCTCGTTCTGGCGGAGGCCATCGACGTCGTGCAGCTGCACGGCCACGAGGACGCCGCCTACGTGCGCGAGCTGCGCGAACTTCTCGACACCACGTCGCTGGGCCGTGCCGCAAAGATAATCCAGGCCTTCCGTGTGGCCAGCGCCGATGACGTCGCGCAAGCCGAGAAGAGCCCGGCCGACCTCGTGCTTCTCGACAACGGCC
>CAVDQW010000255.1:0-8460 GCA_963610995.1 bacterium
TGAGCAAGGGCCCCGCATCCATGCGACTCGGATGCGGGGCCCTCTGCGTTTACGCATGGTTTTTAAGCCGCGATTGTAAGCTGATGGCGGAACGTCTTGCCGAATTGCGCTGAGCGGGACTATGTAGCTCGGCGTTTTTGCCTAGGCGCAAAGAAGGGCCCTAAATGTTGGCGAGCGGTTGTGCCCGCGCTCCAAATCGGCGTTGCCGGCAACCTCTAAACACCTTCCTGCTTTGGCGTTATTTGCGCTCGCTCGATAAGAAACGGCCCCGCCGCCCATTGATCTCGGGCTGCGGGGCCGTGCTCACGACGTATGCGGCGTGCTTACTTGGCCTCGGCCTCGACGACCGGCGCGTCGGCGGCGTTGGCCTTGACGGAATCGATGCCCTTCTTGCAGGCCTCCTTGGAGGTGTAGACCTGGGAGGTGGCGACGACCTCGCCGTTGGCGGCCTTCAGCACGAAGTGGAAGCCGGCGTCGGTCTGAGTGATGACGAACTTGCCCATGAAAGTCTCCTTAAAATCGAATGACGGCCTGCTAGCGGCCACTATTCAAATTCTAAACGCGGCTCTTAGATTGACGGCTCAACTTGTTGTGTTAACCGCAGATTGACCCTCTTCGTGCCGTTCGCGGGGAATATCCGCCCGTTCGCGAAAGCCGTCCTACGCCTCGAGAAGCGACTTCGCCGCCGCGGCGACGCTGACGGGAGTGAGGCCGCAGCTCGCCATGAGCTCCTCGGGGTCGTAGCGGTCGTAGTAGCCGCGGGGGATCCCGACGCAGTGGACCCGGCACTGGGCGGCCGCCTGGCGCGCTACCTTCTCGCCGAAACCGCCCTCGAGCTGGCCGTCCTCGACGGTGATGATTGCCCTATGGGCCGCTGCGAGCTCCTCGACGAACTCGTCCTCGAGCCCGGAGGCGACGCGGGGGTTGATGAGCGCCGCGTCGACGCCGTCGGCGCGCAGCAGCTCGCAGGCCTGCTCGGCTATGCCGAACGCGCAGCCCACGCCGAGGACGGCAACGTCGGCGCCCTCGCAAACAACCTCGGGCGTGGTTGCCCAGCCGTCAGCGGCCGTGTCGACCTCGCGGCTTGCCATGCCCGCCGCGGGCACGCGGATGGCGACCGGGCGCTCGCGCTGCTCAATGGCCCAGTCGAGCATGGCCAGGTACTCCTCGCGGCTCGTCGGCGCCAGGTAGGTGAGGCCGGGGATCGCGGAGAGCTCGGGGATGTCGAAGATGCCGAGGTGCGTGACGTCGTTCATGCCCTTCGCGGAGTCGGCGAAGCTGAGGAGCACGGCCGGCGAGCCGTTCACGCAGAGGTCCTGCATGAGCTGGTCGAAGCCGCGCTGGATGAACGTGCCGTAGAAGCCGTAGACCGGCACGCCGCCGGCCGCCGCGATACCGCTCGCGAGCGCCACGGCGTGCTCCTCGGCGATGCCCACGTCGACGAACTGGCGACCGGCCTCGGCGCGGCGCTCAGGGGTGAAGCCCATGACGGTGGGCGTGGCGCTCGAGATGGCGACGACGCGCGGATCGGCGTCCATGTGGCGCTTGAGCACCTGGTAGGTGAGCTCGCTGTAGCCAGGCTCGCCGCCTTCGGGAAGCTTGCTCTCGCCGGTCTCCTCGTCGAACCAGCCGTCCCAGTGGAAGCGCTCCTTCTGGTCGACGGCGGGCTGCCAGCCGTGGCCCTTCTCGGTGTGGATATGGACGACGACCGGGTGGCCGATGCCGCGCACCTCGGCGAGGGCGGCCTCCACGGCCTGCTCGTCGTTGCCGTCGGCCACGTAGCGGTAGTCGAGGCCGAGGGCGCGGAAGTAGTTGTTCTCGCACTCGCCGTTGCTCGCGCGCAGCTCCGCCAGGTTGCCGTAGAGGCCGCCGTGGTTCTCGGCGATGGACATCTCGTTGTCGTTCACGACGATGATGAGGTTCCCGCCGAGCTCGGCCGCCCAGTCGAGGCCCTCGAACGCCTCGCCGCCGGAAAGCGAGCCGTCGCCGATGACGGCCACCACGTTGTAGTCGTCGCCCACGAGGTCGCGCCCCTTGGCGAGGCCGCAGGCCAGGCTCACGGAGGTGGAGGTGTGGCCGATGACGAAGTGGTCGTGCTCCGACTCGGAAGGCTCGGAGTAGCCCGACACATCGTCGTAGCGCTCGGGGTCGGTGAACGCGAAGGCGCGTCCGGTGAGCATCTTGTGCACGTAGGTCTGGTGGCTCACGTCGAAGACGAGCTTGTCGGTGGGGGAGTCGAAGACGCGGTGCAGGGCGATGGTGGTCTCGACGATGCCGAGGTTGGGGCCGACGTGGCCGCCATGGGCCGCCAGCTTGGTGATAAGGGCGCGGCGGATCTCGGCGGCGAGCCCGGGCAGCTGCTCGGGCGCGAGCGCGCGGACATCCTCGGGGCCGTTGATGTTCTCGAGGTACATGCTTCTCCTTTGTTCCAGGGCTTTGGTGCAGGGCGTGTTGCCGAGAAGTATTGAACAACCTGGAGCCGACTTCAGGTCAAGCAAGAATTTCGGCCCGGGCCGCGAATCCCTCGCGGCCCGGGCCGAGCCCCCGCTCCTGTTTTCGCGCTACTCCGCGTGCGACCAGGTGGTCTCCGCGGCGATCTTGAACGCGATGGTGTACTGGTTGATGAGCGGCTCCACGTGGCAGAAGAACACACGACCGTCGATGGGCGCGGTGAGCATCTCCTTGACGTGGGCGTCGCCGCAATCGAGCACCTGCCCGAGGGTCTGCCCAGCCCGCACGCGCTCGCCGGGCTCCACGTCTCGCAGGAAGAAACCGCCGGCCTTCTCGCAGCGCACGTCCACGAGCGCCGACTCCTCGAGGCGCGTCGAGCGGAAGCCCCCGGGCAGCGTGAACTTGACGACGCCTCGGTCGTCGAGGAAGCGCAGGATGCAGTCCTCGACCTCGACGGCGTTGTGGGTGGAGAGCGAGCCCATGTCGCGGACGAAGACGCTGAAGGCGTGCGTGTCCCAGACCTGCCAGTTGTAGTTGAGCGTCGTCGTGTCGAAGCTGGAGGGCTTCTTGGCCACGACGTAGGGGAACCCGAAGGCCTCGGCCATCTCGAGCGATTCCTCCGATATGGCGCCCGCGTCGGTCACGCGCACGTGCGGCTGGAAGTCGCCGCGCAGGTAGAAGCTGCAGAGCTGAATGCCGTAGGCGTAGCCCTGCACGGCCCTGAAGAGGCCGTCGGCGATGCGCTGGGTCGTCTCTCCCAGGTCGTAGCCGGGAAACATGCGGTTGATGTCGGTCTTGTCCACGGGCCAGAAGCGCTCGGAGATGTTCATCGAGAAGGCGTTGACCGAGGGCACGACGAGCACGCGCTTGCTCGGGTCCATGGCGCCCTTCTCCTCGAGCGCGGTGAGGCGGCGCACCAGGTCGGCGCAGACGAAGGTCTGCTCGACCTCGTTGCCGCGCATGGAACCCACGATGGCGACGCACTTCTCGGCGTCGGCGCGGCCGAACTCGTAGCCCCAGATGGTCAGAGGCTCGCGATAGGGCGTGTCGAGCGTGAAGAGGTTGACTTTTCTCATTGGTTCACGTCCTTGAGGATGCGGCCCAGAAGAGAGCCGGGGTAGACGACGGGGTATTCGCGCAAGGTGAAGAGAAGGCCCGACGCGGGCGCGACGACGCGCTCGGCCACCTCGCCGGTGAGCGTGTTGGCCACGATGCCGATGAGCTGGCCTTCCTCGACCATGGTGCCGTGCTCGGCCTCGGGCAAGAAGATGCCGCCGAAGCCGGCGTTGAGGTAGCTGACCTCGCCGTCGTTCGAGATGATGGGCGGTTTCGCGCACTCGAAGTCCCCGCCCCAGGCGCCGAGGTGCGCCGCGAGCCGCAGGATACCCTGCGTCAGGCTCTCGCCGTACTCCTCGGTGATGCGCATGCCGACGCCCGTCTCCACGACGAGCGTGCGGGTGCCCGTCGTGTTGAGCGCGTAGGCGAAGGTGGATTGCAGGACGGTGGCCGAGGCGTGGACCCACACGTAGTCGACGTTGAGCAGCGGCGCCAGCGGCAGCAGCTCGTCGGCCGAGATCTCGTTGATGCGTACCTGGGGCATCTCGCGCAAAAAGATGTTCGAGGCGTGGATGTCCACGGCGACGTCGGCGCCCGAGATGTCGTCGAAGACCGCGCGGGCGAGGGTCTCGGTGAGGTCGCCGTCGGCCTTGCCCGGGAAGGTGCGGTTGAGGTCCACGTCGAACATGGGGACGCTGCGCTCGATGGAGTTGATGCCGAGCGGGTTGATTGCCGGGTAGATGTCGACCGTGCCGTAGAGCTTGTCGAGGTTGTCGTCGAGGATCTGCGCCAACTTGAAGGCGACGTACTGCCCCTCGAGCTCGTCTCCGTGGATGCCGGTGACGACGGCGATGCGGGGCTTGTGGCCGTCGGCTGCCGCCTCGCCGCCGAAGGGCGCGGGGGCCGTGCCCTGGATCCTGTGCTTCTGGATGAGCAGCCGCTCTCCCACGGGGAGCTCCGAGGCAAAGACCGTCTCGATCATGCGGGTACTCCTATCTGCGATTCGTTCGATTTATTGGCAATTGTCAGTATTGCCCAACGCGACGCGCGGCGGTTAGGCGGCGCGTGTTGTTAACCTGCATCAAACGCGCCGAAACACTGCGAAACACAAGAAGAAACCCCGCGGGCGCCTGCTCCGCGGGGCTTCATGTCGCTAGTTGCCGTAGGTGCCGAGCGCCGCCCAGGCGGCGTCGTCCGTTACCTGGACGCGCACCGATTGGGCCTGGCGGGCGCCTCCGATGAACATGCCTCGCTCGATGGGGCAGTCGGAGAAGTCGCGCCCGTGGCTGAGCGTGATGTAATTGCAGTCGGCGTCGCGCCTGTTCGTGGGGTCGATGCCGCGCCAGCAGGTGCCGTCGTGCACCTCGACCCAGGCATGCGTCTCGCCCTCGCCCAGAAGAAAGCCGTTGACGTAGCGGGCGGGCACGCCTGCTACGCGGCAGGCGGAGATGAGCACGTGCGCGTAGTCCTGGCAGACGCCGCGGCCGCCCGCGAGCGCCTCCTCGGCCGTGGTGGTCACGTCCGTCTCGCCGCGCTCGTAGACCATGCGCTGGGCGAGCGCCTCGGAGAGCCTGCGGGCCTTGGCGACGGCCGGGGCGTTGCCGCAGACGCGAAGCGCGTCGTCCACGAACGCGAGTATCTGCGGGCCCGGCTGCGTGAGCTCGCTTTGGCGCGCGTACATGGGGTGCGCCGCGTAGGGGCGGATCTGCGCCGTGTCGACCATCACCATGCCGCTGGAGATGAACGAGAAGCTCTCGTGCGGAGCCTCGAGGCGTCCGACCTGCAGCTTATTGCCAAAGCCGTCGATCTGTTCGCTGAGGGTCGCCGGCGGCTCCACGATGAGCTGGGCGTCCATCACCGTCTGCGAGCCGGTGTTGGGCGGCATGCAGCGCAGCACGAAGTCGTGGTTGCGGACGGGCTCGCTGAACTCCAGCGTCGTCTCGAAGAAGTAGTTGAGTATCTTCATGCGAGGCCCCTAGAAGACGCGGGCGGCGTGGACGAGGATGAGCCCCAGCTGGTCGTAGGTCACCGACTCGGGGAACGTGGGCGCGTAGGCGAGCTCCACCAGGGCCTTGAGGTCGGCCTGGCTGAACGGCGTGCCCGTTCGGTTCACGCGGGCCGAGAGGCGGTGGACCTCCTGGCGGACGCGGCCCAGCTTGTAGGAGAGGCGCGCGTAGAGGTCGATGCGCTCGATGGAGATGCCGCACTTGATGAGGTTGCGCGCGGCGTCGGACTCCACGAAGTCGTCGACGCATCCCTTGAACGCCATGATGTTGTCCTGAATGAGCTGCAGGTCGAGCAGGGGAGCGTCGCTGTTCTTGGAAGCCACGAGGGCGTTGCAGGCCATCTGGATGTAGCTCAGCGACTCGGTTCCCAGGACGTCGCGCAGGCGCACGGCGTTGTCGTAGGCGGCGTCGAGGGAGTGCGCGATCGACGCCAGGCAGTCGGCGTCGAACAGGCACGTTTGGAAGAACTCCTGCGGGGTCTCCGCGTCGGAGTCGAAGCCGAGCTCGGCGAGCTGCCCCTTCCATTCGTCGCCCTCGGCGTCGAGCGCGCGGTCGTAGGCGGCGAGAATGAACTTCTGGGTCGTATAGGCGCGCTCGATGTAGCGCCCGAGCCACAGCAGGTGGTCGGCCTTCTCGAGCGAGATCGTGGACGTGGTGAGAGCCGGGGAGCCGGCGATTGCGTTTACTGAAGCACCCATGTGTCTTTGAAGCCCCCTCCCTGGGACGAGTTGACGATTGCGGAGCCCTCTTCGCGCGAGTAGCGGGTAAGGCCGCTCGGCCAGACCTCGGTCTTGGCGCCGGAGAGCACGAAGGCGCGCAGGTCGGCCTTGCGCGGGACTATCTCGCCGTCGATGTAGGTCGGCAGGCAGAGGAAGTCGATGACCTCCTGGGCGATGAAGCGCCTGGGCTCGCGGCGGATGAGGGCCTTCAGGTCCTCGAGCTTCTCAGGGCTGAGGCTGCTTCCGAAGACGACGCCGTAACCGCCGGCCTCTGCCACGTCCTTGATTACGAGCGTGTCGGCGTGCTCCTGCACATAGGCCATGTCGTCCGGATAGAACGGCAGGTAGGTGGGGGCGTTCTTGAGGATGGGCTTCTCGTTCAGGTAGTATTCGACCATCTTGGGCACGAAGTAGTAGATGCCCTTGTCGTCGGCCGCGCCGTTGCCGGGCGCGTTGATGACGGCGACGTTGCCCGCGCGGTAGGCGCTCATGAGGTTCGGCACGCCGATGAGGGAGTCGGCGCGGAAACACAGGGGGTCGAGGAACTCGTCGGAGAGCCTGCGGTAGACGGCGCCGACGAGCTGGTTGCCCTGTCCGCCGCGGTAGTAGAGGCGCTCGTTCTCGACGAAGAGCTCCTGGGGCTCGGCGAGGACGGCGCCGGCCTTCTCGGCCAGGTAGGTGTGCTCGAAGTAGGCGGCGTTGAAGCGGCCAGGGGTGAGGATGACGTTGAGGCCGCCCGTGTTCACGTTGTCCATCACGCGGCGCAGGCGCTCGCCGTAGTCGCGGTTGTCGCGAAGGGGAGTGGAGCGGAACGTCTCGGCGTCGCAGCGGCGGCAGAGGCCGCGCGCGACGAGCGGGTACGAGGCGCCCGAGGGGATGCGCAGGTTGTCCTCGAGGACGAACCATTCGTCGTTCTCTCCCTCGACGAGGTCGATGCCGCTGATGTGGCTGTAGATTCCGCCCGGGGGCATGATGCCCTCGCACTGCGGCAGGTAGCCCGAGCTCGCGAAGGCGAAGTCCTCGGGGACCACGCCGTCGTGGATGATCTGCTTCTCGCCGTAGACATCGGCGAGGTAGGCGTTGAGGGCGTCCACGCGCTGCGCGAGGCCGCGCTCGAGGTTCGCCCAGACGTCCGCCTTGATGACGCGCGGAATCGCGTCGAAGGGGAACAGGCGCTCGTTGAACTGGCCGTTCTTATACAGGCCGAACTTTACGCCGTAGCGCGCGAGCTGCTGGTTGATCTTTGGCGTGTGCGTGAGAAGGCTCTCGTACACCGGTGCTTCTGAGGGCATTGGCCACCCCTCTCCATGGGTCGTGCCGAACGTACAAGACCCATGTTGCGCACCACGTGTTTCGGGCCGCGGCTCCGTCCGTTTCGCGGCCGTGAACGGTTAGGTTCGTTATGTAACGCCAATAAGACGAAGGGACAGTCCCTTCGTCCTATCCCTGCCGCAGAAGGGCGCGGGCTTCCCGGTCCTGCGGGAAGGCGGCGTGGAGAAGGGCGTGGAAGCGAGCGTTGTGGCTGGGCTCTGCCAGGTGCGTGAGCTCGTGGGCCACGACGTAGTCGAGGCAGACGGGGTCGTAGGCGGCCAGCCGGATGTTGATGCGTATGCGGCCGGTCTTGGGCGTGCAGGAGCCCCAGCGGGTCTTCATGTCGCGGAGCTGCCAGCCGCTCGCGTGCTGGCCCGTCGCCGCCTCCATGCGCTTCACGGCATCGGGCAGGGCCCGGGCGACCTCGTCTCGGTAGAGCGCGGCCGCATCGCCGCCTTCCGGCAGCTCGGTGGGTTTGCCCCAGAGGCGGACGGCGCCCTCCTGCGCCGACCTCGCCTTCGCCTCCGCCCTTTTCGCGCAACGCGCCAAGGCCTGCTCGAGCCACGTCTCGTGCTCGTCGAGAAACACTTGCGCAGCCTCTCGCCCCACGTGCCAGGGCACGCTCATGTGGACGGTGCCGTCGGGGCGTACGCGCAGGTTGATGCGCCGGACGCGCTTGCGCTCGACCTCTACGTCGGCCCCGGCCGCTTGCAGGATATATGTGTATCGGTTCGCCATGGCGCCATTCTACGACGCGCGTCTCGTAGACTGGGTGTCGATTCGTCATCACCGAAGAAGGGATTCCCAAGATGTCAAACCCCGTGCAGCACGGTCCTGTCGAGGCCACCGAGTCCACCCGCCCCGCCCTCTACGCCAAGCGCGACGAGCTCCTGGCAGAGCTCTGCGGCCTCGGTGCC
>CAVDQW010000256.1:0-20359 GCA_963610995.1 bacterium
CCTGCCACCAATGACTGTCACTGGTGGCAGGCGCGAGACCGTCCGCTACTCCTCGTCATCGTCGTCGAACAGCGACCAGTCGTCGTCGCTCTTCTCGTGGTTGAAGTACATTGTCTTGGTCTTGCGCTCCATGAGGAAGGCGATGAGCAGGCACACGACGATGCCGCCGATGATCAGCGCGATAACGCCCGTCTTGGTCCCGAACAGCCATGTAAAGAAATCGCTTATCGCCTGCATGACGGCCTCCTGTAGCATCTGCGTGTTTTTGCACGACACAGTATATACTTGGAGCGTTGCCGCGCCGAAGCGCGGGTCAGAACCATCGCACCGCAAGAGCAAGGAGAGCACATGCTCGACATCAAGTTCGTCCGCGAGAACCCCGACGTCGTGGACAAGTCCTGCGAGTCCCGCCAGAACGCGCACTGGGACCGCGAGAAGTTCTTCGAGCTGGACGAGGAGCGCCGCTCCGTCATCGCCGAGGTCGAGAAGCTCCAGGCCGACCGCAACGCCGTGTCCAAGCAGATCGGCCTTCTCATGAAGGACGGCAAGAAGGACGAGGCCGAGGCCGCCAAGGCGCAGGTCGCCGCCAACAAGGAGCGCATCGCCGAGCTCGGCGAGAAGCGCACGGCCGTTGAGCAGGAGCTCTTCGACCTTGTGGCCGCCATCCCCAACATCCCGCACGAGGACGTGCCCTACGGCAAGGACGACTCCGACAACCCCGAGGTGCGCCGCTGGGGCACCCCGCGCGAGTTCGACTTCGAGCCCAAGGCTCACTGGGACCTCGGCCCCGAGCTGGGCATGATCGACTTCGACCGCGGCGTCAAGCTCGCCGGCACCCGCTTCTATCTGCTGGGCGGCATGGGCGCCCGCATGGAGCGCGGCCTCATCAACTTCTTCATCGACATGCACAACAAGGCCGGCTTCAAGGAGTGGTGGCCCCCCGTCATCACCAACCACGACAGCCTCTTCGGCACCGGCCAGCTGCCCAAGTTCGACGAGGACCTCTACCACGTGAACCCCGACCTGTACCTCATCCCCACGGCTGAGGTCCAGCTCACCAACATCCACCGCGACGAGGTCATCGACGGCGACAAGCTCCCGCTGCTCTACACCGCCTTCACCCCGTGCTTCCGCGAGGAGGCCGGCTCCGCCGGCCGCGACACCCGCGGCATCATCCGTGTGCACGAGTTCGACAAGGTCGAGATGGTCAAGTTCGCCAAGCCCGAGGACTCCATGAACCAGCTCGAGTCCATGGTCGCCGAGGCCGAGGCCTGCCTGCAGGCCCTGGGCCTTCCGTACCACGTGGTCACCCTCTGCACCGGCGACATCGGCTTCTCCGCCACCAAGTGCTACGACATCGAGGTCTGGCTGCCCAGCTACAACAACTACAAGGAGATCTCCTCCTGCTCCAACTGCTGGGACTTCCAGGCTCGCCGCGCCAACATCAAGTACCGCGACCCGGCCAACTTCAAGGGCACCCGCTTCGTGCACACCCTCAACGGCTCCGGCCTCGCCGTGGGCCGCACCATGGCCGCCATCATGGAGAACTACCAGAACGCCGACGGCACCATCACCGTGCCGGAGGCTCTGCGCCCGTACATGGGCGGCATCGAGGTCATCAAGCCTGAGGACTAAGCAGGCTGCTGGCCCATACAAGTGTTGAGGCAATGCCGCTCGCGAGATTCGCGGGCGGCATTGTTGTCCCTTGGGTGAACCATACTGGTGTGGTGTTCAACGAGCGGCTGAAGGGGAGCAAATGACAAAGGCCGATATGCTGCGTGAGGTGGCGAGGTTCCGCAACGGCGAGGACCTGCGCGTCATGTTCGTGGGGGAGGGCGACGGAGAGACGATCCTGCGGGAGGACATCTATGGCCCTTCGGTGGTCGACGCCTACGACGTCGATGCCGTTCGCTTGCAGGTGAGCATTAATGCGCCGCAGGCAGAAGGCCTCGGCCGAGCGCTTTGCGAGGTCTTTGGCGCATCGAGCCTCGAAGTCTTTGCCGCCGACGAGAAGAACGACATTCTGGACTTGATGGACCTCTGCGACCGCGAGGGGGTCGCGTATGCGTACACCTGCATGGATTCCGAAGGTCTGGCGGGGTTGCGGCCCGTTGGGGCGTGATCGGCATCGGCTTCCTCGTGCGGATGCCTTGCTGACGGTCAAAAAAGCCGCGCAGCTGCTTTCTTGGTAGGCCTGCGGGTCGTGCAGGCCCGCAGGCCCCGGAATACCGCTGAGGAGCACGTGCGCCGCTTGGCGTAAATCGGCAAAGAAAAAGGGCTCCCGAAGGAGCCCCCTTACTTGCGTGGTGCGGCGTATAGGATTCGAACCTATGACGCCCTGATTCGTAGTCAGGTCCTCTATCCAGCTGAGGTAACGCCGCGTGCAAGAAGATATATTGCCAGCCCTTCGGCCCTTCGTCAACCGAGAATTCAAAATATGTAGGAAATGTGATTAGGCAACACGCGTCGCAAGTCCTCGTCGACGGGAGAGGGGAGAGGCGCGGGCGTCTTGGACGCGCTTCTGTTCGCCGGAATCGGTGGATGTGCACTGCGGCGGCCAACACCTGCATGCCTGGCTAAGCGAGGAGGAATCTCACTGTACTGAGGACGTGCGGCGCAGATCACGTTTGGTCGGCGCGCGTCCAGCGTTTCTTGGCGGCGGGCTCGAGGGGAGCGGGACTCTCGGCAAGCGGCGTCTGCTGGCTCTCCCGTGCCCAAACCTTGTCGCGCCCTGAGGCCATCCCTATAACGCCTCGCGTCTCCCAAGGAAGCAACATGCTATGCGCAACGCCTTCAGCCTCCGACGACTTCCCGGCGTGTGTGAGGCCGTTGGCCACTCGGCGACGCTCACCCGCGCGTGCTTGCGGCACCAAAAAGCCCGCCTACGCTGGGCGCAGGCGGGCTGTGCATTCTGGCGGAGAGTCGGGGATTCGAACCCCGGATACCCTTGAGGGGTATACTCGCTTAGCAGGCGAGCACCTTCGGCCTCTCGGTCAACTCTCCAAATGGTGCTTGTGCATCATAACGCAAAAGTGGCGTTTTAACCAACTACCCTTTAAAGAAAATCTTCCTTAACAACAATATCCCCTCGATGAGCGGCGATTTTTGCCCATGAGAAGTCGCCGATAAGCTCCGTCGGCTGCGCGTTCGTGCCTGCGGGCACCAGCCCGGCCGCCGCTGCGAGCGCGCCGACGACGTGCTCCGGCGTCACCCCGTGCTCTCGCAGCGTCCCCAGGTCGAGGTCGCGGTCGCGCTTGGAGAGCCTGCGGCCGTCCGGGGCCACGAGCAGGGGAACGTGCCCGAACGAGGGCGGCTCGAAGCCGAGCAACCGCGCCAGATAGGTCTGTCTTGCGGAGGATCCGAGCAGGTCACAGCCGCGCACGACCTGGTTCACGCCCATCAGGCAATCATCGACGACCACGGCGAGCTGGTATGCGTACACGCCGTCGCTTCGGCGGACGAGAAAGTCGCCGCATTCGCGGGCAAGGACCTCTCGTTGGGGACCGAAGCCCAGGTCGAGCCACTCAACGGTGCCCGCCGGGTCCTCCTCGCGCGGCACCACAAGGCGGGTTGCCGGAGGACGGGTTGCTGATCGCTCGCGGATGGCATCCGCCGAAAGCCCGCGGCAGGTCCCCGCGTACAGAAACGTTCCGTCGGAAGCATGGGGCGCGCTCGCCGCGTGGAGCTCCGCGCGGGTGCAGAAGCACGGGTAGGTGAGGCTCATCTCGCCAAGACGGGCAACGGCGTCGGCGTACACGCTCAGCCGCTCGCTTTGGTAATAAGGGCCCTCGTCCCAATCGAGTCCGAGCCAAGCGAGGTCGTCTATCAGCGTCTCTGCTCGCTCGCGGGAGTTCGCTCGCGGGTCAAGGTCCTCGATTCGCAGCACCATCCGCCCGCCCGCCGAGCGCGCGGAAAGCCATGCGGTGAGCGCCGAGAAAGCGTTGCCCAGGTGCATGCGCCCCGAGGGAGACGGGGCAAAACGCCCAACGACCTGGGGTTTATCGACGTCGGTGCCCATTAGCGGACTTCCTGGGCGTACACATAGAGGTTGAAACCGCCGCTTGCGTCCTCGGCTCCAGGCACGGGGCAGGGCGGCTCGGCGGCCTCGATGCGCCGCGTCTCCATGCGCAGCAGCTTCTTGTGCTCATAGAAACTCACGTCGCACGAGTCGTCGGTGAGAAGGAAGAACCCGCGGCACCCCGACTCTGCCACCTGCTCCCGTACCCCGCCGAAGAGCCGCCCGCCGACGCCCAGGCCCTGTGCCGCGGGGCTCACGATGAGCAGCTTGAGCTCCGCCTCGCAGCCGACTTTTCCGCTCGCTACGTACTCGGCTCCGAGCGCCGCCTCTTCGTCGATGACGCTCACGTCGCGCATGACCTCGCTGAGCAGGTCTTTATTAGCGCATGCTTCGGCAAATAGCTCTTCTTTGCGCCCGATCCAGCGCTGGTGGGGTGCTCCGCCGAGATGAAGCAGCGCGGCGCCCAGGATCTGTCCCGTCTCGCCGTGCTGCGCCAGGAGCGACCAGTCTGTGTCCGCAAGATAGGTGCAGACGTCGATTTGGCTCGCAAGCCGCGCGGCCTCGGCACCGAGCTCGCAGCACCACTGGTTGCGGAACAGACCTGCCACGGCTTCGAAGTCTTTCTCCGTAAACGGCCTGTATACGACCGGCGTCTTTATATCCACGACCTGCTCCCTTTTGTTCAGCTAAGAAAACTGCGGCCGCGACGCGTGATGTTCAAACGATGGTTGAATGGCGTGATTCGCGCGCGGCCACTAATGAATTCTAGCCGTCGGGCGGGGGCGCCTCTTGCTAAGGCTCATGGACAGCCCTTTCGATTAACTTTCCGACCATCGGCGTCATTATTGTAAGAAGGACTTACATTTTGGCATGTTGCAACGCGCGATGCGTTGGGCCTTTAAAGCAACTGATTCAAAATAAGATGCAGCGAATATCAAAGCAGCAACCTCCATACGATGACTTGAAAACGAACAACTTACTGTTTAACAAGTGTTTGACGAAAACTTTCTAGGTCTCAAAAAAATAATTGCCGTATGAGGATTCTGTGCGCCGAACACCCTTTGATGTAGAGTGGCACGCTATCAAAGCGTAAATGGATTATCCAATCCATCGAATGCGAGTCTTGGGGGAGAAGCGCATCGATCTGAAGCGGGGGGGTTGTGCATGCAGAACAAAGTAGCCGATGAGGTCCTCAGGACCGGTGCTGAGCAGGCGTCGAGTGCCGATGCCGATGGGCAGGCCGCCTTTAGGCCAACGCCGACGGCGCGCGCCATCCTCGCGTATGTTGCCGAGCACGAGGGCGAGGCCGTTACCAAGGCAAAGATCGCCGCTGAGCTCGGTCGCTGCGAGAAGACCATCGACCGCCTCATGGCCAAGCTGCGCGACAACGGTTACCTCGCCGTCGAGTGCCACTGGAACGAGCGCGGCGCCCAGCTCGCCAACACCTACACCGTGCTCGACAAGTAGACGCGCCAAGCGCCGAATGAATCGCGGGCCCTCCGATTCGCGGGGCCCGCAATTGGCGCGCGCGTGCTCGAGACAGATTCCCGGCGCCCGCCTGCCGCGATGCCTGCCGTCCGGCGTCGCGGTGCCCGCGCTCCCTCCGAGCCTCCCCGCGCTATGATGCGGTAACGCAAACAACGAGGGGAAACCTGCCATGGCGGCGAGCAACGACCAAACCCAGCAAACCTGGACCATCAAGCAGATCATCGACTGGACCTGCGGTTATCTTGAGCGCCACGGCGACGAGCACCCGCGGCTTTCGGCCGAGTGGCTGCTCTGCGACGTCATGGGCCTCTCGCGCGTCGACCTCTACGTCAACTTCGATAAGCCCCTGAATGAGGCCGAGCGCGCCCGTATGCGCGAGGCCGTCCAGCGCCGCGCCGCCGGCGAGCCGCTCCAGTACGTCACTGGCGAGACGGCCTTCCGCCACATCGTCCTGCGCTGCGAGAAGGGCGTCCTTATCCCGCGTCCCGAGACTGAAGTGCTGGTAGACGCCGCGCTCGAGGGCGTTGACGCCGCCGCTGCCGCGGCCGGCGGGTTGCCGTGCCGTGTGCTCGAGGTCGGTTGCGGCACGGGGTGTATCTCTCTTTCCATCGCCTATGAGCGCCGCGGCACCAAGGTCGTGGCGACCGACCTTTCGCCCAAAGCCATCGACCTCGCGACGCGCAACTGCGCCTCGCTCGGCCTCGACAATGCCGTTGAGCTGGTCGAATGCGATCTCGCGTCCGGCGTCGACCCGTCGCTGGCGGGCACTTTCGCCGTGCTGGTGAGCAACCCGCCCTACATCCCCACCGCGGTGCTGGCCGAAGAGGTCCCCGCGGAGGTCAAGGACAACGAGCCGGAGCTCGCCCTCGACGGCGGCGCCGACGGGCTCGATGTGTTCCGCCGCCTGCTGGAGCTCGCGCCCGGGGCGCTCTGCCCCGGCGGCATGCTCGCCTGCGAGCTCTATGAAGGACACCTTGACCAGGCCGCTGAGCTGGTGCGCGCCGCCGACGGATGGGCGTCGGTCGAGGTTCGCGAGGACCTCACGCATCGCCCGCGCGTTCTTGTTGCCGTTCGCGAGGGCGAGCTGCCCGCGACCAGCGCGGTTGCTGCCGAGAAAGTCGTGACCGTCGACTCCGCGTCCCCCGACCCGGCGGTCGTCTCCCGCGTCGCCGCCGCGCTCGGCGACGGCAAGGTCGTGGCGCTGCCCACCGACTCCGTCTACGGCCTCGCCTGCGCCGTCGCGCCGGAAAACCCCGCCCATCGGCGCATCTTCGACATCAAGCGACGTGACCTGCGCCAGACCCTGCCCTGGTTCGTTTCGCGCAAGGGCGGCCTCGAGCGCTGGGGCCGCGACGTGCCCGACTACGCGTTCCGTCTTGCCGAGAAGTTCTGGCCGGGCGCCCTCACCCTCGTGGTGAGCGCCGCCGAGGACATCGACCCCGAGTACCTGCAAGCGGCGGACCCGCTGCATCCCGAGGCAGGCGGTACCGTGGCCCTGCGCGCCCCCGGCTCCGAGTTCATCGAGGCGCTTCTTGCCGAGCTGGACGCGCCCATGGCCCAGACCAGCGCGAACCTACACGGCAAGCCTGCCGCCACGTCTGCCGCCGAGCTGGACCCCGCGCTCATCTGTGCCGTTGACCTGGTCGTCGATGGGGGAGAGACGCCCCTGGCCGAGGCGTCCACCATCGTTGACTGCACGGGCTCCATCCCGCGGATCCTGCGTGCCGGCGCCATCGCCCCGGCCGACGTCATCGCCGCCTGCCAAGAGTGACAGTCATTGGTGGCAGGCCCTTGCCGCTTCAAGCCGTAGCGCCTGCTATTGGTGACTGTCTCTACGTGCATGCGCCGTTGGGCACGGGCACGAGGTCGATTCATGAAGCCCGCGGTCCAAGGGTGCGGTTGATGTGCACGTAGTGACTGTCACCAAATGCAGGCGAGTAGCAGGGGAGGGCGTGCCGCAAGCCCGCCCGCAATTGGTAACAGTCACCGCGTCTCACATCACACGCGGCGGCGATGGCACGACGCTCCTATGGTCCACGTCGCATCGGCCCGGCTCCCCTCGCGACGCGGAAACAGTCACCAATAGCAGGCTCTTGTTGCCTCGGCTTGGGTTATCTGCACCTGGTGACTGTCACCAAATGCAGGCGCGCTGCAGACGGCCCGCTCGCGGCATGTACGTAAACTTGCGTTTCGCTCGCGTGACCTCGGGCGCGCGCCGTTTTCCGCCCGCGGCGCCCAGTGCTACCCTGTACACCATATGTAAATACGCGCGCGAAAGGACACTACATGCGCATCGCAGTTGCTTGCGACCACGGCGGCTTCGTCCAGAAGGACGCCATCGTCGAGCACGTCCGCTCCCTAGGCCACGAGGTCTTCGACCTGGGCACCAACTCCGAGGAGTCCGTCGATTACCCCGACTACGCCGATCGCGCGGCCCGCATGGTCTCCCGCGGCGAGGCCGACCGCGCCATTCTCATCTGCGGCACCGGCATCGGCGTCTCCATGACCGCCGACAAGGTCCCCGGCGTCCGCTCCACCCCGGTCCAGTCGCCCAAGTTCGCCGAGCTCTGCCGCCAGCACAACAACGCCAACTGCATCGGCCTCTCCGGCCGCTTCGTCAGCCTCGAGCAGAACCTCGAGCTCATCGACATCTTCCTCACCACCGAGTTCGAGGGCGGCCGCCACGAGGGCCGCGTCGCCAAGATCATGCGCGAGGACGACCCCAACTTCCAGGGCGTCGACGCCGAGTAACCCATTCAGCACATCGGGCGGCCGCGCGGTCGCCCTTTTCGCAATCAGGTAGCCAAAGGAGGAACCCGTGAACTTCGACAACCTCTCCGCTCAGGATCCCGAGATCTACTCCGCCATCGAGGCCGAGCTGCGCCGTCAGCGCGAGTCCATCGAGCTCATCGCTTCCGAGAACTTCGTGAGCCCCGCCGTCATGGAGGCCGTCGGCTCAGTCCTCACCAACAAGTACGCCGAGGGCCTGCCCGGCAAGCGCTACTACGGCGGCTGCTGGGCCGTCGATGTCGTGGAGAACGTCGCCCGCGAGCGCGCCAAGAAGCTCTACGGCGCCGGCTTCGCCAACGTCCAGCCCCACTCCGGCGCGCAGGCCAACTACGCCGCACTCGCCGCGCTGGTCAAGCCCGGCGACACCGTCATGGGCATGAGCCTCGACAACGGCGGCCACCTCACCCACGGCTCGCCTGCCAACTTCTCCGGCAAGCTGTACAACATCGTTTCTTACGGCCTCAACCCCGAGACCGAGCGTATCGACTTCGACGACGTCGAGGCCAAGGTCGCCGAGTTCCAGCCCAAGGTGATCATCGCCGGCGCCTCCGCCTACCCGCGCACCATCGACTTCGAGCGCTTCGCCCAGATCGCGCACGACAACGGCGCCAAGCTCATGGTCGATATGGCCCACATCGCCGGCCTCGTGGCCACCGGTCGCCACCCGAGCCCCGTGCCCGTGGCCGACGTGACCACCACCACCACGCACAAGACCCTGCGCGGACCCCGCGGCGGCCTCATCCTCACCAACGACGCCGACCTTTCCAAGAAGCTCAACTCGTCCGTGTTCCCCGGCACCCAGGGCGGCCCGCTCGAGCACGTCATCGCCGGCAAGGCCGTTGCCTTCGGCGAGGCCCTGCAGCCGGGCTTCGCGGACTATTGCGACAACATCCTCGCCAACGCGAAGGCCCTCGGCCGCGGCATGGAGTCGCGCGGCCTGCGCCTCGTCACCGGCGGCACCGACAACCACCTGCTGCTCGTTGACCTCACGCCCGCCGGCGACGTCACCGGCAAGGACGCCGAGCGCGCCCTCGAGGAGGTCGGCATCACGGTGAACAAGAACACCATCCCCGGCGAGACCCGCTCTCCGTTCGTGACCTCCGGCATCCGCGTCGGTTCCGCCGCCGCCACCACGCGCGGCTTCAACGAGCAGGAGTGCGAGCGCATCGGCGAGCTCATCGGCGACGTGGTCAACAACATGGGCAACGACGCCCTGCTCGACCGCACCCACGCCGAGGTCCACGAGCTCCTCGCTGCCCACCCGCTCTACCCGCAGCTCTAAATAAGACAAGGGGACAGTCCCTTCGTCTTATTCGCGAAGGACGGCCTCCACGTCTTTATATAGACGGGAGGCTGTCCTTCGCTATGTCTGCCTTTTGTGTTGGTGAACCGGTTTTGCAGCCCTCGGCCATTGTTGTCCGGCGCCCGCGCTAGTATTGCCAACCAACCATATGAAGACACGGTCGACATTGCGTTAACCAAACGATCAAATGTGTCAGAAATGCGGCGCATCGGCGAATTGCGTTGATTTTTGAACCGGGTTCAATTATGGTGACCAACGGTCTTCCGAAGGGCCTCAAAAACAGGAGGGGACGTGCCAGAGCTATCCACGATCCTCGCCGGGGCAATATGTGCCGCCATCGGCAGCTTATTTCCCGCGATTCTGTTTGGAAAGGCCCTAAAAGAGGGCATAAGGGCTAAAGTCAACATGGCCTTGGGGTTGGCGAGCATCTTCTCGTCGTTCGCCCTCCTCACGGCGGCTCAACTGGCGGTTTACCGCTTCGCGAGCGAGAAGTTCTTCGCGTTTAGTTGTGCCATGGTAGCCTCCTTCCTGCTCATATGGGCAGTGGAGGCAGTAAGGGCCTGGAGGGCCGCGAACAGCGGCGATTCCGATTCCGGGCCAGATGAAAGGAAGGAACGTCAGTGAATCCTCTCGACAGCCTGAGTGGCGAGGTAAACGAGCTCGTTTCGAGCTTCACGTCGCAGCCCATAGTCGGCAGCCTCGACTCGCTTGGCTTCACCCAGTACATGTTCTGGTTCGCCGTCGCGGTGGCCATCATGCTGGTGCTTCTCTTCGTCTTCAAGGCTAAGCAGGCCGCGAGCCTCGTGCCGCAGGGCCGCTTCGTCAACTCCATGGAGTACCTGGTGGAGTTCATCCGCGACGATATGTGCAAGGGCCTTCTGGGCGACACCTGGCGCAAGCACTTCCCGTTCATCGCGTCGCTCTTCCTGGTGATTCTTGCCAACAACATCGTCGGCATCATCCCGGGTTGCAAGCCGGGCACGGGCACCATCTCCACCACGGCAGCCCTCGCCATCGTCTCGTTCGTCTACTTCATCGTCTGCGGCATCAAGAAGCACGGCGCCCTGGGCTACGCCAAGAGCCTCGCCCCCGCCGGCGTCGCCTTCCCGCTGAACGCCCTGGTCTGGCTCATCGAGGTCCTCTCGACCATCCTGCGCCTGGTCACCCTGGCCGTCCGACTCTTCTGCAACCTCTTCGCCGGCCACGTCGTCATGGGCACCTTCGCCATCTTGGCGTCGCTGTTCTTCGAGCCGCTGATCTCGAGCTTCTCGGCCATCGCCGTCGCCCAGGCGGGCGCCTCGGTCCTTTGGGTCGCCATCCTGCTCGTCATCTACGTGGTCGAGATCATGGTCGCGGCCATCCAGGCCTACGTCTTCGCCCTGCTCTCCGCGGTCTACATCCAGATCGCCGAGTCCGACGAGGAGTAAGCACCCGGCCGCACGCGGCCACGCGCGCCCATGCGCGCACCAGTTAAGGCAACTCGCGGGCATCCGCCCGCAGTTCATAGCACGTCGTTAGTTTGTTTTGGAACTCGCCCCACTAAACACAAGGAAAACCAGGGGCGAATGACAAAGGAGGAATTGTGGGAGCTCTCGGTGTCGTTGGTTATGGTCTCGGCGTTATCGGCGCGGGCATCGGCATTGGTCTTGCGGCGTCTGGCGTCGCTCAGGGTATGGCGCGTCAGCCTGAGGTCCAGGGCCGTCTGTTCACGGTCTTCATCCTCGGCTCCGCATTCGTCGAGGCACTCGCCCTCATCGGCTTCGTCGTCTCCCTTATCGTCAAGTAAAGACGGTCAGCGAGAAACGACGAAACGCTTTATGGAGGCAACTATGAAGAGCACTACCAGAGGCCAGTTCGCGCGCGCCGCTGCAGCAATCGCCGCAGTCGTCGCCGTGTGCCCGGCCCCCGCGCTCGCGGACGAGGCGGTGGGAGCAGACATCCTGATCCCCAAGGTCGCCGAGTTCGTGCCTGCGCTCATCGCCTTCCTCATCATTTGGATCGTTCTGGCCAAGCTCGTTTGGCCGCAGGTCCTCACGATGATGGATCAGCGTCAGCAGAAGATTCAGGAGGACCTCGACGCCGCCGAGAAGGCGCGCCAGGACGCCGCTGAGTCTGCCAAGGCCTACGAGCAGAAGATCGTCGAGGCCCACCAGCAGGCCGACGAGATCATCTCCAAGGCCAAGAAGGAGGCCGAGGAGGAGCGCACCGCGATCCTCGCCAAGGCCCAGAAGGAAGCCGCCGACGTCATCGCCAAGTCCCATGGCGCCGTGGATTCCGAGCGCCACAAGGCCATGATCGAGCTGTCCGGCTCCGTCGTCGATCTCGCCGTCGAGATCGCGACCAAGATCATCGGCAACGACCTGTCCGCCGACCAGCAGCGCAAGCTGGCCGAGAAGTATCTCGCGGAAGTGGGCGCATCCGATGGCGAGTAACCACAGCGAGGCCGAGAAGGTCGAGGCATACACCAGGGCGCTTCTTGAGGCTGCCCGCGGCGAGGGCCGCGCCAACGCCGACCTCGTGCAGTGGCAGCACGCCAAGAAGTTCTCGCCCGAGGTCCTCGAGACTCTCGCGGCCATGCAGAAGGAGGATGACCTCGGTCTTATCGCGGAGGTCTCCAAGCACTACAAGGAGCTTCTCGATAACGAGGACAAGACCGTCAGCGTGACCGTCACCACGGCGGTGCCGATGGACGACGACCTGCGAGCCAAGGTCAAGGCTAAGGCCGAGAAGGATCTCGATGCCCCGGTCTACCTGGTCGAGCGCGTCGATCCCTCCATCATCGGCGGCATCATGCTCGAGCAGCGCGGCAAGCGTTACGACGCCTCCGTGCGTGCCCAGCTCTCCAACATCAGGAAGAAGCTCTCCTCTTCGTTCAACGGAGGTGAGGAATAAATGACGACTGAAGAAACCATCAGCTCCCAGAAGATTCTGGAGACCCTGCGCGCCAACCTGGGCGCCATCAACGCGACCGTTGATCACCAGGAGGCCTCCGTGGTCACCGCCGTCGGCGACGGCATCGCCCACGTCTCGGGTCTGAAGACCGCTATGGCCGGCGAGCTGCTCAAGTTCAGCAGCTCCAAGACGGGCCACGACGTTTACGGCCTGGCCCAGAACCTGGACACCGACGAGGTCGGCGCCGTTCTGTTCGGCGATGTCGAGGACATCAAGGAAGGCGACGAGTGCCGCACCACCGGCCGCGTCATGGATATCCCCGTGGGCCACGCGATGCTCGGCCGCGTCGTGAACCCCCTCGGCCAGCCCATCGACGGCCTCGGCCCGATCGTGACCACCCACCGTCGTCCCATCGAGTTCAAGGCCCCCGGCATCATGGAGCGCCAGCCCGTGTGCGAGCCGGTTCAGACCGGACTTCTCGCCATCGACGCCATGGTCCCCGTGGGCCGCGGCCAGCGCGAGCTCATCATCGGCGACCGTAAGACCGGCAAGACGGCCATCGCCATCGACGCCATCTGCAACCAGGCCACGACCGACATGGTCTGCATCTACGTCGCCATTGGTCAGAAGGCGTCTACCGTCGCCGCCATCCGCGAGACCCTGTCTCAGCGCGGCGTTCTCGACAAGACCGTCATCGTCGCGGCCACCGCAGCCGACTCCGCGCCGCTGCAGTACATCGCCCCGATGGCCGGTGCGGCTATCGGCGAGTACTTCATGTACAACGACGCCAACGGCAACCCCGCTGACGAGACCCACCCCGGCGGTCACGCCCTCGTCATCTATGACGACCTGTCCAAGCAGGCCGTGGCCTACCGTCAGATGTCGCTTACGCTGAACCGTCCGCCTGGACGCGAGGCTTACCCTGGCGACATTTTCTACCTGCACTCTCGCCTGCTCGAGCGTGCCTGCAAGCTTTCCGACGCCAACGGCGGCGGCTCGCTCACGGCTCTTCCGATCATCGAGACCCAGGAAGGCGACGTCTCGGCCTACATCCCGACCAACGTCATCTCCATTACCGACGGCCAGATCTACCTGCAGTCCAACCTCTTCTTCCAGGGCCAGCGCCCGGCAGTCGACGTGGGCATCTCGGTGTCGCGAGTCGGCGGCTCCGCGCAGGTCAAGGCTATGAAGCAGGTCTCCGGTACGCTGCGTCTGGACCTTGCCTCCTACCGTGAGAAGCAGGCCTTCTCGCAGTTCGGTTCCGACCTCGACGCCACCACGCAGTACCAGCTCAACCACGGTGCTCACATGATGGAGCTCCTCAAGCAGCAGCGCTACGCCGCTCTTGATGTCCGTGACCAGATCGCCGCGATTTTCGCCGCCAAGGAGAACTATCTCGACGACATCGATCTCGATCACGTCACGCTGTTCCGCGACCAGCTCGCCAAGTACATGGCCGAGAAGCACCCGGCGCTGCGCAACTCGCTCGTCGAGGGCGGCCTGGACGACGACAAGCAGTCGCGCCTCAAGCAGCACATCGAGCACTTCAAGAAGTCGTTCCTGCTCGAGCACCCCAACAAGGTCTCCGCGACCGACGTCGAGAGCTCGGCCGAGAAGACCGTCCAGCAGGATCCCACTAAGAAGGGCCAGGAGTAGGCACACAATGGCAAACCTTCGCGAGATATCGAGGCGCATGAGCTCCATCAAGAGCACCATGCAGATCACTCGAACGATGGAGATGATCTCCACCGCGAGGATCCGCAAGGCCCTTGAGCGAGCTGAGCAGGCGGAGCCCTATAAGGACGCCGTCACCCGCATGCTGGCCAACGTTGCCAGCGCGGGCTTCGATGCCTCTCAGCCCCTGCTTGCAAAGCACGGGGAGGAGAAGCACGTGCTCTTCGTGCTCATCGCCTCCGACCGAGGCCTTGCCGGCGGCTTCAATATCGCCCCGCAGCGCGAGGTCGAGAACAAGATGAAGCAGCTTGCCAACAAGGGCGTGAAGTCCAGCGTCATCACGTGCGGCCGCAAGCCCACGGAGTACTTCACGTTCCGCAAGATCGAGCCTGCCATGTCGTTCGTCGGCATCTCCTCGGAGCCCAACATGGACGAGGCGGACCGTATCGCTTCTTATGTCATGGAGGGCTACTCCCGCGGCGATTTCGACCGCGTGGAGCTTGTCTATTGGCACGCAAAGAACCGCGTCGACCAGACCATGGTCACCGAGCAGCTCCTCCCCATCAGCAAAGAGCAGCTCATGATGCCCAACAAGCCGCGTACCGGCGAGGCTCTCAGCACCATCGAGACCCAGGAGTACACGGATTTTGCCTTCGACCCCTCCCCGGAGGAGGTCCTGGGCCAGCTTTTGCCCGCCTACTTCAGGACGGTCATCTTCCACGCGCTTCTCGACTCGGCTGCAGCTGAGCACGGCGCCCGTCGTCGCGCGATGCAGTCGGCGACCGATAACGCCAACGAGGTGCTCGGCAACCTGAGCCGTACGTACAACCGCACGCGCCAGGGCGCCATCACCACCGAGCTCACCGAGATCATCGCGGGCGCGTCCGCATTGGAGGAGAAGTAATGTCAGAAAACACCCAGGAGCGCACCGCCCTCGAGGAGGCTGCGTACCACAAGCTCAACAAGAGCGTGGGCACCGGGCGCATCGTCCGTGTCGTCGGCCCTGTTGTCGACGTCAAGTTCGACGGCGAGGTCCCGGGCGTCTACACCGCTCTCGAGGTCGACGGCGACACCCCCATGGGGCACGTCAACACGGTCCTCGAGGTCGAGTCCCAGCTTGAGGGCGGCGTCGTCCGCACGGTCGCCATGTCCTCGACCGACGGCCTCACCCGCGGCCTCCCGGTCCACGACACCGGCCACCCCATGATGATGCCCGTCGGCCCCTCTACGCTGGGCCGCGTTTGGAACGTCATGGGCCAGCCCGTGGACGGCAAGGAGGTCCCCGAGGACGTCTCTTACTACCCGATTCACCACCCGGCCCCCGCGTTCGACGAGCTCACCACCCAGACCGAGATTTTCGAGACCGGCATCAAGGCCATCGACCTTCTCGAGCCCTACGTCCGCGGCGGCAAGACCGGCCTGTTCGGCGGCGCCGGCGTCGGCAAGACGGTCCTCATCCAGGAGCTCATCAACAACCTCGCCCAGCAGCACGGCGGTACCTCCGTGTTCACCGGCGTCGGCGAGCGTACCCGTGAGGGCACCGACCTTTACCTCGAGATGACCGAGTCCGGCGTCATCGACAAGACCTGCCTGGTCTACGGCCAGATGAACGAGCCGCCCGGAGCCCGTATGCGTGTCGCCCTCTCCGGCCTCACCACCGCCGAGTACTTCCGCGATCAGGGCCAGGACGTCCTGCTCTTCATCGACAACATCTTCCGCTTCTCTCAGGCAGGCTCCGAGGTCTCCGCACTTCTCGGCCGCATGCCGTCCGCCGTCGGCTACCAGCCCACGCTGGCTACCGAGATGGGCGAGCTCCAGGAGCGCATCACGTCGACCAAGGAGGGCTCCATCACCTCCGTCCAGGCCGTCTACGTCCCCGCCGACGACCTGACCGACCCGGCGCCCGCCACCACGTTCACGCACCTCGACGCCACCACGGTCCTGTCGCGCTCCATTACCGAGCTCGGCATCTACCCGGCCGTCGACCCGCTGGCTTCCTCGAGCTCCGCTCTGGACCCGAGCATCGTCGGCGAGGAGCACTACCGCGTGGCCATGGCCGTCCAGGAGACCCTGCAGGAGTACTCCGACCTCCAGGACATCATCGCCATTCTTGGTATGGACGAGCTCTCCGAGGAGCAGCAGAACGTCGTTGCCCGCGCTCGTAAGATCCAGCAGTTCCTCTCGCAGTCCTTCCACGTCGCCGAGAAGTTCACCGGCAACCCTGGCTGCTACTGCACCATCCAGGACACCGTCCGTTCCTTCGCCGAGATCATCGACGGTAAGTGCGACGACCTTCCAGAGCAGGCTTTCCGTTACGCCGGCACCATCGAGGATGTGCGCGCCCGCGCCGCCAAGATGTCCGACGCCGCTTAGAACTAGGTAAGAAATGGCTGAGCTGAACGTACAGTTCGTGCGCCCTGACCGGGCCCTCTTTGAGGGCCCGGCGGCCAGCCTCGTGCTTGTGACCTACGCCGGCGAGCTGGGCGTTTACCCCGGCCACGCCGCCGAGATCGTCGCTTTGGGCGACGGCGTCGTCCGCATGAGGCTCACCGAGGCCCAGGGTGGCACCGAGGAGAAGGTCGTTGTTTCCGGCGGTTACGCCGAGATCGATCACGACCAGGTCATCATCCTGGCCGACCACGCGCGCCGCGCCGACGACATCGAAGCCGACGTCGTTCGTCGCACTCGCGACGAGGCCATCGACCTTCTCGACAAGTGCGCCGACGGTGACCACCGACGCGCGTACTACGAGAACAAAATCAATTGGTGTAACCTTCTGTTGAAGCAGACCATGTAAGCTTATGTAGCTTAAAGAGGTCTTCAGCAGATTCGGAGGGTTCATGGACGTCATAAAGGTCGAGGGCGGTCACCGCATCTCTGGTGAGGTCACCGTCGAGGGAGCAAAGAATTCCGCTCTCAAGCTTATGGCGGCGACCCTTATGGCAAAGGGCGTGAGCACGCTCACCAACGTGCCGAACATCTCCGACGTGCACATCATGGGCAAGGTTCTTAAGAACCTCGGCGCGACCATCCAGGTCGTTAATGAGCACGAGCTAAAAATCGATACCACCAACGTCGACTCGTGGGAGACCCCCTACGACCTCGTCGTTCAGATGCGGGCCTCCACTGCGGTGCTGGGCCCGCTTCTTTCGCGTTTCGGACGCGCCGTCGTGGCCATGCCGGGCGGCTGCAACATCGGCGCCCGCAAGATCGACATGCACATCCTCGGCCTCGAGGCTCTGGGCGTGGACTTCAAGATCGACCACGGCAACATTCACGCCAGCGCGCCGAACGGCCTCAAGGGCGCAACCGTTACCTTGGCGTTCGCCAGCGTCGGCGCGACCGAGAACCTCATGATGGCCTCGGTCTTTGCCGAGGGCACCACGACCATCGACAATGCCGCCCGCGAGCCCGAGATCGTCGACCTCGCAAACCTCCTCAACGAGATGGGCGCCGACATCAAGGGCGCCGGTTCCCCGGTCATTGAGATCAACGGCGTCTCAGAGCTTCACCCCGTTACCCACGCCGTTGTGGGCGACCGCATCGAGGCCGGTACTTTTATCGCCATCGGCGGCCTGTGCGGCGAGCCGATTACCGTCAAGGGCTTCGACCCGCTCCACCTGGGCCTTGTCCTCAAGAAGTACGAGCAGATGGGCCTCCACATCGAGCGTGGCCAGCGCGAATGCACCGTTTGGCGCGAGGGCGATATCATCCCCGCCGATATCCAGACGCTGCCGTTCCCCGGTTTCCCGACCGACATGCAGGCCCAGACCATGACGCTTCTCGCGCTCTGCAACGGTTCCTGCGTCATCACCGAGAACGTCTTCGAGAACCGCTTCATGCTGGCCAGCGAGCTTAACCGCATGGGCGCCGACATCACCATTGAGGGCCATCACGCCATCGTCCACGGCGTTAAGGACTTCTCCGGCGCACAGGTCAAGTCCCCTGACCTGCGTGGTGGCGCCGCGCTCGTCATGGCCGGCCTTGTTGCCGACGGCGAGACCGTCGTCTCCGCCATCCACCACATTGACCGCGGCTACGAGGGCTTCGTCGACAAGCTCGTCTCTCTGGGCGCTCGCGCCGAGCGCGCCACGCTGCCCGATTTGGGGAACGATAACTAGCCCTTTGTGGGTATAGTTGGCCTTGGCAGATAGCTTGCGTCAAAGAAATACGGTGCAACCATGATTAGCAATTCCGCGGACGACCACTCCCTCACCCGCGCGGGCGAGGATTATCTTGAGTCCATTTACCGCCTCTCGCTCAACAGCGACGAGACCGACAAGTCCGTGCGTTCCGTTGATGTGGCCGAACAGCTCGAGGTTTCCAAGGCGAGCGTCAATAAGGCCCTCAACCAGCTCAAAGAGATGGGCATGGTCATTCAGAACCGTTATGGCCGCGTGACGCTTACCCCCGAGGGCGAGAAGTACGCCAAGATCGTCTGGCGCTCGCACCGCGCGCTCCGTGCGTTCCTCGAGTGTGACTTGGGCGTTGAGCCGGAGGTTGCCGACGAGGAGGCGTGCCACATGGAGCACGTTCTTTCCGCAGATACCATGAGCCGCCTGATTGCTTATCTCGAGAAGCAAGGCGTCGCCATCGATTAAGTCTGGATAGGCGCTGCCTGTCTTTATTTCCTGAGGTGTTCAGTATTTGGATAAGCATGCCGAAATGATTCGATTCGGCAACGACGGCTGGAAAACCCGTTGCGATGAGGGCTTTACCGTCGACAACGCAGTGAGGGTTGCCGATGCCCTCGGTACCCTTTGGGCCGACAGCGACGAAGGCGCCGTAGTTTGCGTTGGTTACGATACGCGCCGCGGTTCGCGCGAGGTTGCCGAAGCGATCGCTGGGACGATTGCGGCCTATGGGCTCAACGTAAGACTTTCGGATGAGCCGTGCCCTACGCCGGCCGTCGCCTGGGCTTGCTCTCAGGATGAGCGGGCGATTGGCGCGGTAATCGTGACGGCGAGCGAGCTTTCATGCGATTACGGCGGCGTCATTGTGCGCGGATCCGACGGTGGTCCGTGTACTCGCGATTTTCTCGACGATATCGAGCAGGCTGTTCCGGGCGAGCCCCCCACTGAGCGAGGGAGCTTCGAAACCTGCGATTTCGTTTCTCCTTATCTTGACGACCTGAAGAATCACTTCGACACGGCCGCTATCAGCTCCCGCGCCCCCAAGGTCGTCGTCGACCCCATGTACGGCGCTGCTGCCGGCATCGTTTCCCGCCTGCTTCGCGATCTAGGCTGCGATGTTGTCGAGATTCACCAGAAGTCGCTCGGCGATTTTGGTGGCATTCACCCGGCGCCGACCGAGCCTTGGGTTGACGAGTGCGAGCAGGTCGTAGTGGAGCAGGGCGCGGACCTCGCGATCGTTCTCGACTGCGACGCCGACCGCGCCGCCCTTGTCGATGAGAACGGCGCGCTCGTAACGGTCCGCGAATTCGTTTCGCTGGTCATTAAGGCTCTGGTGGGTCGCGGCGCCTCGGAAACCAGGATTGTCTCCACACTCACGTCCTCCGCGCTCATTGAGCGTCGTGCCGAACAGCTCGGTCTGGACTTCACGCCCGTGTCCGTCGGTTTCTCCTATATATATGACGAGATGGGGGAGGGCGACGTTCTTCTCGGTGCCGAGGAGTACGGCGGAATCAGCATCCCCTCTCATTTGCGCGAGCGCGACGGCATCTTTGCGTGCCTGTTCGCGATTGAGGCTCTTTGCGCTTCCGGCAAAAAGCTCTCGGAGCTTCTTGACGAGCAAGACGCAGAGCTCGGGCACACCTGCTGGCTTCGCCGAGACGTCCGCATCGAGGCGTCGACCGCCGAGGTCCTCCGCAACGTTCTCCCAGGCGTCAACCCGCCCGAGATCGCTGGCAAGAAACCCTGTGACGTCAGCCATGCCGATGGCATGCGGCTCGGTTTCGAGGACGGATCCTGGGTTCTCATCCGCCAAGCAAGAACCGAGCCGGTTGTCCGCGTGTACGCAGAGGCGCCGGACGCGGGTTCCAGAGATGCGCTCATCGAGGCCGCATCCGACCTTATAAAAACGGGCGCCATCTTTGCTTAGGCTCATCCCCTATATATACAGATAGCCCCGGCGGCGAGAGCATCCACTTGTTCTCGCCGCCATATTGATGGGTTGTCACTTGTGTAGGAATCGTGAATCCCCGAAACCCTATGGACACGCACGGGGGATGAGCG
>CAVDQW010000257.1:0-4958 GCA_963610995.1 bacterium
CCCATACAGCTCACGGGCGTCGACGTGCGCTTCGAGCTGGTCGATTGCGACGCGGGCGGCACCGGTTGCGGCGTGGCCATCGAGGCCGTGTGCCGCTGCTGCGGCGAGACGGGCGTCGAGATGGAGGCCCTCACGGCTGCGAGCGTCGCCGGCCTCACCGTCTACGACATGCTCAAGGCGGTCCAGCGAGACATGACCATCGACGACGTGCGCCTGCTCGAGAAGTCCGGCGGCAAGTCGGGCCACTTCGTGCGCGATGCCGTTGCTTGCTCAAATGAGGCGCAGGTCAACGGTACGGTGGTCGCCGTCAGCGTGAGCGAGAGGAAAGGCACTCGCAAGGCGCCGCAAGACGCGATAGAGCTCGTCGCCGGCTCGGGCGTGGCGGGAGACGCGCACGCCGGCAACTGGCACCGCCAGGTGAGCCTTCTGCCGGAGGAGTCCGTCGACCGCATGCGCGAGAAGCTTCCGGAGCTTTCCGCCGGCGACTTCGCCGAGAATATCCTCACGCGCGGCATCGACCTCAAGAGCCTGCCCGTGGGAACGGTCCTTCGCATCGGCTGCGCAGAGCTCGTCATAACCCAGATCGGCAAGACCTGCCACAACGACTGCGAGATTCGCCGCCTGACCGGCAGCTGCGTGATGCCCACCGACGGCGTCTTCGCCGTCGTCAGCCGCGGTGGCATCGTCCGGCCCGGCGATTCGATAACCATCGTTTAACCATGTGAGACTGCCAAAGGCGACTGTTGCCTTTGGCGGGCAGTAACCCAGACCTGCAAAAGGGACTGTCCCTTCTGCAGGTTCACCTAAAGAGAGGAAGCGCGCGTGAAGCTCATTCGCACCGAGGACGCCGTGGGGCAGGTCCTCTGCCAAGACATGACCCAGATCATCCCGGGCAAGTCCAAGGGCCCGCGCTTCAAAAAGGGACACGTGGTCACTGAGGAAGACATTTCCGTGCTGCTCAGCATGGGCAAGGTGAACCTCTACGTCTGGGAGATGGAGCCCGGCATGGTGCACGAGAACGATGCCGCGCACCGCCTGGCGGCCCTGTGCCTGGGCCCGGGGACCATGGCCGCGGGCGAACCCTCCGAGGGCAAGATCAACATCAAGGCGGCAACCGACGGCGTGCTTCTCGTCAACACCGAGAAGCTCAATGCCGTGAACGCAACCGACGAGGTCATGGTGGCCACGCGCAAGGGAGGCTTCGGGGTTCGCGCGGGCGAGGCCCTGGCGGGCACCCGCGTGATTCCGCTGGTCGTGCGCGAGGAGGTCCTTCTCGCCGCTGAGGCCGCGGCCACAGGCGAGAAGCTCTTGGAGGTGCGGCCCTTCAGCGTGAGGACGGCCGCCGTCATCGCCACGGGCTCCGAGGTCGCGACGGGCCTCATCGAGGACGCCTTCACACCGGTCATGGTGGAGAAGCTCGCCGCGTACGGCATCGAGGTCACCTATACCGCCACGCCCGGCGACGAGATGGACTCGGTGGTTGCCGCCATCAACGAGGCGCGCGCGGCGGGCGTCGACCTCGTGCTCTGCACGGGCGGCATGAGCGTTGACCCTGACGACAACACCCCCGGCGCCATTAAGCGCGCGGGCGCCCGCATCGTCACGTACGGAAGCCCCGTGCTGCCCGGCGCGATGCTGCTCGTCGGCTACTATGACCAGGGCGTCGACGGCGAGAAGCTCGCCGTGCCCGTGCCCGTCCTCGGCGTTCCGGGCTGTGCCATGTACAACAAGGCGACCGTCCTCGACCTCGTGTTGCCGCGCGTTGCCGCGGGCGTGCCGCTGGTTAAGCAAGACTTCGTGATTATGGGCGAGGGCGGCTTCTGCCTCGGCTGCAAGCCCTGCACCTTCCCCGTCTGTCCTTTCGGGAAATAGCGGGGAAGGCGCTCCTCTGCTTCATCTGGAGCCGATCTTCCCTGTTTTCGGCGGATGTGCGGCGCGACTTGACGGCCCGCGCCACACATCCGCCGAAAACAGGGGATATTCCCCTCAAAACGCGAGATGTGCGGTGTTGGCGTCTGAGCCATGCCGCACATCCCGCGTTTTGAGGGGCATTAGGCTGCCCCGAATCGATTTTTTGGCTGTCAGGTGGCCTAGATCTCGATCTTGGCGCCCATGAGCTTGACGAACTCGCGGACGATGGCGGTGTCGCCGGGCCAAGCGGGCGCGGTCACGAGGTTCTTGTCGACGACGGCCTCGGAGGCGTCGACGGCCACGTACTCGCCGCCGGCGAGCGTGATGTCGGGACCGACGGCGGGGTAGGCGGTCGCCTTGTAGCCCTTGAGGACGCCGGCCGCGGTGAGGACCTGCGGGCCGTGGCAGATGGCGGCGACGGGCTTGTCCGCGGCGAAGAACTCGCGCACGATCTGGAGCACGCGCTCGTTCAGGCGGATGTACTCGGGCGCTCGGCCGCCGGTGATGAAGAGGCCTTCGTAGTCGGCCGTGTCCACGGCGTCGAAGTCGGCGGTGAGCGCGAAGTTGTGGCCGCGCAGCTCCGTGTAGGTCTGCTCGCCCAGGAAGTCGTGGACGGCGGTGGCGACGGTCTCTCCAGCCTTCTTGTCGGGGCAGACGGCGTCGACCTGGTAGCCGAGCATGCTCATTGCCTGGAACGGCACCATCGTCTCGTAATCCTCGGTAAAATCGCCGCAGAGCAGCAGGACCTTCTTGGCCATTCTCGGTTCCTTTCTTGTGAACTAATTGATATGCGCAAAGGTTGCGTGTGCTTCGAAAGGTTATCAAGTCAATCGCGTGGCTCAGCCTCTCGCGGTCGCTCGTCTCGGCGGATGAGCGAAAATGACGGTAGAGTGGTCAGGCGGTCACATTGGGTTTGGCGAATTTGTGGAAAGGGGCCGGTCATGGAGGATGAGAAGTACACCGCTGCGGTCGTCACTGTGAGCGACCGGGCGACTAAGGGTGAGCGCGAGGACGCCTCGGGGCCTGCCCTGAGGGAGCTGCTGGCCTCGCGCGGCTACGACGTCGTCTATACCCGCGTCGTGCCCGATGAGCAGGACGTCATTGAGCGCGTGCTCACGGACTGCGCGGCGTCCGACGTGGCGCTCGTCCTCACCACCGGCGGCACGGGTTTCTCTCCGCGCGACGTCACGCCCGAGGCCACGATGGCCGTTTGCGAGCGCATGGCGCCCGGTATCCCCGAGGCGATGCGCGCGGCTTCCATGCTGGTCACCCCGCGCGCCTGCCTTTCGCGCGAGGCGGCGGGCATTTGCGGGCGCACCCTTATCGTCAACCTCCCCGGCAGCCCCAAGGCAGCGCGCGAGAACATCGAGGCCGTCATCGACGCGATCGCCCACGGCCTGCGGATCCTGCGCGGCGGCACGGCGGACTGCGCGAAGGACGCCAACTAGCCTCAACCGCGGTTGGTCCTTGGGCCTAAAATCGCAGATGTCGCCAAATTTGAAGGGGCGTAACTGCGATTTCATGCCCAACAAAGAAACGCCCCGCGGCGAACCGACGTCATCGGTTGCCGTGGGGCGTTTCTTTGTTGCGAGGGCTCGGCCTTAGGCGTCTGCGCCGGCGGCCGCGCGGCCCTCGCGGAAAGCCTTGATGTTGGCCTCCACGGTCTTGGGCGGCACGCGGCGGCTGATGGCGTCCTCCCAAGCCTCCGCCGAGAAGGGCAGGGCGGTGGAGAGGGCGCCCACGAGCACGACGTTCGTGGAGCGGGGGCTGCCGACCTCGCGGGCGATTCTTCCCGCGGGGATCTTCACGGCGCCGAGCTCGTCCAGGACGCCGTCGACGTCCTCGGGCATCTCGAAGGTGCCGATGGCCACGGAGACGGGCACGATGACCTCGTCGTTCACGAATATCTTGCCGCCCTCGCGCAGGAACTCCTGCGCGCGCAGGGCCTCCATGGACTCGAAGGCCACGATCACATCGGCGCAGCCGGGGTCGGCGACCATCGAGTCGACCTTCTCTCCCATGCGCACGACGGTGGAGACGGAGCCCCCGCGCTGGCTCATGCCGTGGATCTCGGAGACCTTGACGTCGAGGCCGGCCTCGGCGGCGGCCATGGCCAGAAGCGAGCCGGCGAGGATCGTGCCCTGGCCGCCCACGCCCACGAGCAGCACCGTCATGGTGCCGTCGAGCTGGACCTTCTCGGAGACCGCGACCTCGGCGGCCTTATCGCTAGCGGTGTAGTGAGGCATGTCTACTCACCTTCCTGGATGCTGCCGAAGGGGCAGGACTGGATGCACTGCCCGCAGCCGATGCACTGGTTGGGGTCGATGACGGCGAGCTCGTCCTCGTCGCGGCCGAGGGCCGGGCAGCCGATCTGGATGCAGGTGCCGCAGCCCTGGCAGGAGTCGATCACGGGAGCCGGGCGGCGCGAGCGGTCGATGAGGCGGCAGGGCGACTTGAACACGACGACGGAGAGCTTGTCGGTGTGGGAGACGGCGGTCTCGAGCGCCTCGCGGATGGCGGAGGCGTCCTGGGAGTCCACGAGGGTGACCTCGTCGACGCCGATGGCGCGGCAGAGGGCCACGATGTCGAGCGCCTTGCCCGCGGGCACATCGAGCGGCGAGACGCCCGCGGCCTGCTCGGCCAGGGTCACGCCGTTGCAGGGGTTGCCCTGGGCGCCCGTCATGGCCGTGGTGCGGTTGTCGAGGATGCAAAGGGTCCCCTTGCCGCCGTTGTACACGGTGCCGAGCAGGCTCGTGATGCCGGAGTGGGCGAAGGTGGAGTCGCCGATGACGCCCACGACCGGGCGACCGGTGCGCTCGGGCGCGCCCGCGAGCTCCATGCCGTGCGCCATGGAGAGCGAAGCTCCCATGTCGATGACGGAGTCGACGGCGCGGTACGGCGCCACGGCGCCCAGCGTGTAGCAGCCGATGTCGCCGGTGACGATGGCGTTCATCTCGCGCAGCTGCACGTAGACGAGGCGGTGCGGGCAGCCGGAGCAGAACGCGGGCGGACGGGCGGGCAGGCCCTGGGCCACGGCGGGGTGCGGC
>CAVDQW010000258.1:0-5518 GCA_963610995.1 bacterium
GCGGGAAAACTCGGCATCGACGCGGAGTGCGCCGTGTCCTTTGAGGCAACCGTCACGGGCTGCGCCGCGGCCTTCGACGAGCTGAGCCTCGCCAGCATGGCCGTCCGCGGCGGCCGCAGCGCCAAGATGCGCCGTGCGTAGGCCACAGCCGAGCAACGCGCCCGCAATCGGTGGCAGGTTCCTGCTGCTGCACGTGGTGACAGGTTTATCGTGCTGCAGCTGGTGACAGGTTCCTGCTGCTGCACGTGGTGACAGGTTCGTCGTGCTGCGGGCACCCGCCGCATGCAGGTTCGTCTGCAATTGGCGACAGTCACTGCGTCTCACATCTCACGCTGCAAGCATGGCGCGCCCCGACCGGCGGACCACGTCCTCTTGGCCCGGCTTCGCTGGCGACGCGGAAGCAGTCGCCGATTGCGGGCATCGCGAGCAGGCGAACCTGTCCCATGCTGCAGCACAACAAACCTGTCACCAATTGCAGGCTCCTTGGGAAGATTCCTCGAACGGCGCGAATTCGCCCGCGAGCGGCGGGTCCATGTGAATTTCCCGTCGCGGGCTTTACAAGGTGAACGTTCACCCTATACTGAGAAACAACCTTACGCGACAGGATGCGACTCCAAAACCGTGAGGAACAAGCAGACCGCGGACCCGCCCCTCGTAGGCCGCGCACGGGCTCTCCCATGCCATGCGACCCGTGCACGGTATCTCCGACTCCCCCAACGAGGGGCGGGAAGCGGCCATTTTTATGGCGAGTCCGGGCCCCAGGCAAACTGGTTTACAATTCAGCTATTCAAGCCGCGCCCCAGGAGACCCCATGCCCCAGAATTCGACACCCGCAAAGAAGCGCCTCACCATCACGCAGATCGCCGAGATGGCGGGCACGTCGAAGACGACCGTCTCCTTCTACCTCAACGGCAAGACCGACCGCATGTCGGACGACACCCAGAAGCGCATCGCCCGCGTCATCGAGGAAACCGGCTACGAGCCCTCCCCGCTCGCCCGCGGCATGAACGCCAAGGAAAGCAAGCTCATCGGGGTCATCATCGGCGACATCACCAACGCCTTCGCCAACCAGATCGTCAAGGGCATCGACGAGGTCATCTCGGACGAGGGCTACCGAATGCTCGTGTGCAACTCCAACTTCAGCAAGCAAAGCGAGCTCGCCTACATCGACCGCCTGCTCGCGCTGGGCGTCGACGGCTTCATCGTGCAGCCGACCGCCCAGTTCAAGGAGATCACGCGCCAGATCAGCGATGCCAAGAAACCGCTCGTCTTCATCGACTCCAAGCTCTACGACTTCGCGTCGAGCTGGGTGAAGACCGACAACTACGAGGCCTCCTACCAGGCCATCGACGCGTGCGTGAAGAAGGGCTATCGCCGCTTCCTCATCGTCACCGCCGAGCCGGGCCTCATCTCGAGCCGCGTCGAGCGCATGAGCGGCTTCGTCGATGCGCTGGAGAGCCACGACATCGACTTCTCGCAGCTCGTCATCGACGACGAGCGCGTGGACGAGGAGAGGCTCCGCGCCTTTCTCGCCGCCAACATCGACGGAGAGACGCCGACGCTCGTCTTTGCCCCCAACTGCTGGGCGCTGCCCGACGTCTACAAGTGCTGCAAGGACTACTACGGCCTCATGCCCGGCCGTGTGGGGCTTCTCGGCTTCGACAACACCGAGTGGGTGAGCGTTGCCTCCCCTTCCGTCTCGGTCGTGGTCCAGCCCGCCCGCGAGGAGGGCGCCACCGCCGCCCGGATCCTTCTCGACGCCATCGCCGATAAGGGCGAGGCGGACCCGCACCAGGTCCTCGACTGCCAGGTCCAGTGGGGCGACACCACGCTGTAGACGGGCTTCGGGCCGAGCCGGAATACAAGTGCGCCGGTTCTCGCGGCGCGACCTACTGCAGCCCTTCGTCCACCGCCAAACCGAACCTGGCCATCGTCGCCTTAAACGCATCCTGCGCCGTTAGGCACGTGTCGAGAAGATAACCTCGTTCGCGCCCCCACTCGCTCAGTCCACGGTAATAGAAATACTTGAGCTCGTCCGTAATGATGAACGGAACGATACCGAGGCGCAGACACTCCTTAAAGAGCAGGAGCCTGCCGACACGACCATTACCATCCTGGAACGGGTGGATCCGCTCGAACGCGGCATGAAACGCGACAAGGTCCTCGAAGGTTTTGTCGTTGGTTGCCTCATAAACGGCGAGAAGCTCCGAAAGCTCTTCCTCGACGAGTTCGGGCGGGGTTGTCGCATGCCCGCCGACCTCATTGGGCAGCCGCTTATAGCCCCCGACCACGAACCAACTCTTTCCGGCATCGGTCGTTCCACTCTTTAGCTGCGCATGGAGACGTTTGATGAGCGCCTGGGTCAAACGCTTATTCGCGTTGTCAATTACCATATCGACGCAACGAAAGTGGTTCGCCGTCTCAACGATGTCGTCAACGAGAACGGCGTCCTCGACCCCCACGGTATTCGTTTCGAAGATGTAGCGGGTCTGCTCGTGCGAGAGCCGGCTTCCCTCGATATGATTCGAGTTGTACGTAAGCTCGACCTGCACATAGTGATAAATTCCGCCCGACAGGCCCGCCTCCTTCTCTCGCCTCAAAACATCCAACAAGCTCGGTTGCGACTTGGTCCGGCGAGCCTTCCTCCCCGGTTTTTGGGCATCGTCGGGAATGAGCCACGTCTTGCCCGCCATCTGGGCACCGGGCACGCGGCCAGCAGAGCAGTAATTGCGAACGCTTCGCTCTGAAACGCCCCATGCGCTGGCCGCCTCTGCGACGGTGATGAATTCCATTTCGACACACCCCTTCCGCTATCGGCAATTTATAACGGTAGTTTAGCGTCTACAGACCGTTATGTTTTGCCGATAGCGGAAATCTTCGAGAACGGCGCATCACCTCGCGTCATCTCCCCACGCATCAATAAACCGATTTACCGCGAATTTGTGAAGAAGTCGCACCCAGCGATGTAAACCGTCGCTATTTCCGCAGTTATTTATTGACAAAACCGGTTTACCAATCGACACTGTTCCTAGCAATTCGCAAGCAAGCAAATGATTGGAAGGATGAACATGGCAAACGTTCTCGACAGCTTCCGTCTCGACGGCAAGGTGGCCCTCGTAACCGGTGCCACCTACGGCATCGGCATGGCCATCGCCGAGGCCCTCGGCCAGGCCGGCGCGAAGATCGCCTTCAACGCCCGCCACGCCGACAAGGTCACCGAGGCCGAGGCCCACTACGCCGCCGCCGGCCTCGAGGCCCGCGGCTACGTGTGCGACGTCACCGACGAGGCCCAGGTCGCCGAGCTGCTCAACAACATCGAGCGCGATCTCGGCTCCAAGCCCGACATCCTGGTCAACAACGCCGGCATCATCAAGCGCATCCCCATGTGCGAGATGAGCGTCGACGAGTGGCGCCAGGTCGTCGACACCGACCTCACCGCTCCCTTCATCGTGAGCAAGGCCTGCATCCCCTCCATGGTCGAGAAGGGCCACGGCAAGATCATCAACATCTGCTCGATGATGAGCGAGCTCGGCCGCGAGACCGTCTCCGCCTACGCCGCTGCCAAGGGCGGCCTCAAGATGCTCACCCGCAACATCTGCTCCGAGTTCGGCGAGGCCAACATCCAGTGCAACGGCATCGGGCCTGGCTACATCGCCACCCCGCAGACCGCCCCGCTGCGCGAGCGTCAGGCCGACGGCAGCCGTCACCCGTTCGACGCCTTCATCGTGAGCAAGACCCCGGCCGCCCGTTGGGGCACCCCGGAGGACCTCATGGGCCCGGCCGTGTTCCTCGCCTCCGACGCTTCGAACTTCGTGAACGGCCACGTGCTCTACGTCGACGGCGGCATCCTGGCCTACATCGGCAAGCAGCCCGCTTAGTCGACGCTGCGGCCGCGCGAGGCAGCGGATCTTGCGGCTCAATCGTCGGTCGCGTACCTAAGTACGCTTCCCTCCTCTTTCGCCGTAATCTCCACCGCCTCACATGCCCCTCGCTGACTTTTACTGACTCGCGTATCTCCCGTCATTTCAAACGAAAGGAACTCCACAATGAAGATCGCCCTTATCAACGAGAACTCCCAGAACTCCAAGAACCCGATGATCGAGGCCGCCCTTCGCAAGGTCGTCGAGCCCATGGGCCACACCGTGTACAACTACGGCATGTACGCCGCCGAGGGCTCCGCTCCCCTCACCTACGTGCAGAACGGCATCCTCTGCGCCGTGCTGATCAACTCCGGCGCCGCTGACTACGTCGTGACCGGCTGCGGCACCGGCGAGGGCGCCATGCTCGCCTGCAACTCCTTCGCCGGCGTGCTCTGCGGCCACGTCGCCGATCCCCTGGACGCCTACACCTTCGCCCAGGTCAACGACGGTAACGCCGTGGCCATGCCCTTCGCCCTCAAGAACGGCTGGGGCCAGGAGCTCAACCTCGAGTACACCTTCGAGAAGCTCTTCGGCTTCGGCTCCGGCAACGGCTATCCGGCCGAGCGCGTCGAGCCTGAGCAGCGCAACAAGAAGATCCTCGACGGCGTCCGCGCTGTGACCATGCGCCCGGTCGTCGACGTCCTCGGCGAGCTCGATCAGGACCTGGTCAAGGGCGCCCTCTCCGGTGAGCACTTCCAGGAGTACTTCTTCGCCAACGCCACCGACGAGGCCCTCATCGCCAAGGTCAAGGAGATCCTCGGCCTCTAATCCCAACCTCTTGCGGCGAAACCCTCGCCGCAGTGGTCCCCCACTGGTGCGCAGCACGTTGGAAACGACGTGCCGCGCACCTTTATTTTTGAACACGCCGGCATCCGCGCACCCCGATTCGCGACGCGCGCCAATTCATGATTTTTGACGGCAACAACGCGACGAACCAATCACGTCAGCGCGGCCTAAACGTCGGATTTAGTGCGCCAATGACCGCATGCCGAGCCGCAGCGCTTTCCACGCGCCGCGACGTCGTTACAAAGATACGCGCCCACCGGAAAACCTCCGACGAGCGCCAATTTGTACGTGCTTGCGAGAAGCCCTACGCAGCCCAGACCGCGGCCTGTGCGCGCTGCCCCACCGTGCCCATGATCACGTTGATGATGCGCCCGAGGAAAAGCGCCGAGACGATGGTGGTGAGCCCGAAGCCCGAGATGTCGCCGAAGATCATCAGCGACCCCACGATCGACGCGACCACGTGGCTCACGTCGAAGACGACCTTCACGTTGCCGAACGAGGTTCCGAGCGCGTCGCTCGCCACCTGCACGAGGCCGTCGGGCGCGTTGGGCACGATCTCCATGTCGACCATGAGCGACGCCCCGAACGCCGTGACCACGAGCGCGCAGAGCATGCAAACGACCTGCGCGACAAACCCTTGCGGATTCACGGCGATCAGGCTCGCGATGAAATCGACCAGGTACCCCATCGAGAAGGCGAAGACCATCTCGAGCAGGATGCGGGCCTGGAACTTCCTCCGCAGGATAAGCGCCTGGCAACCGATGTAGATCGCGTACGTCGCCGCGATCATGAAGCCGAGCGACGTGCCGCAC
>CAVDQW010000259.1:0-14770 GCA_963610995.1 bacterium
CGGAAGCTCCCGGTTTCCAGAGCGACGGGAAGACGTACTACGGCTCGGGCGCGGCATTTAAGGCTCGGCTGGTGGTTCCTGAAGGGCTGGTGCTCGACGTGCGCGCCTCGTCCGTCGCGGGAACGGGCACTGATGCCGTCGCAACAGATACCTGGGCCGAGGTTTCCCATGCGGGCCTGAGCGGGGTCAGGGTCTACGAAGCGCCCCTCTCGCTCGAGGAGGCGGTTTCCGGCGCCCGTGCGCACGTCGTGGCGTGCGGGGAGAACGTCGAGCAGTTAACCAGGGAGCTGGTCTCTACCGGGGCCGTCGCCATCGACGACGCTCGGCCTAAGGTCGGCCTGCAAATGAACCAGAAGCGTGCCGGGAGCGACGGCAAGGGGGTCGACTATTACGCCGAAGAGGGGCTTGCTTGCGAGCTGACGATCGAGGATGAGACGTTCGATGCGAATAAAGTGCTGGTCAACGATGTTGTTCTTGATAAAGGCGCGTGGAGTTCCGAGGGGTCGCGCCACAGCACCTCCATCGATTGCGACGAGGCCCGGTGTATCCTCGTCGAGGCGACGGACGGCGTGGGCAATACCGCGATCTTTGTGTACGGCGATCCGGGGACCCTGGACGCGGCGGGAGAGGCGGTTGACGGGAGCGCCTTCGCGGTCGACTCGATCGCGCCGCGCGTCTCGTCGAATTTGACCCGAGGGGATGGGGCGTCGACCTTATTCACCAATGAGGCGGAGCAAAAGGTCTCGGTGCGGGTGAGCGGCGACGGGCTGTTTGAGGAGACGGGGACGTTCGAGCGCCTGTCCGTGTTCGAGAACGGGCGGCCCGCGGAAGGCTGGGGCGTCACGTTCGTTCGGGACGACGCGGGCGGAAGAAGCGAAGCAGTGCTGTCCAAGGCGTTCGCCGACGAAGGCTCATACGACATCGCTGTTACTTTGTGTAAGACTTGGTGTAAGTGTGATTTAGCTGCGGGAACGCTCGTGATCGACCGGTCCGCTCCACGTATCGACGTTGCTTGGGAGAATGCCGAGCCTGTCGACGGGTCGTACGTAACCTCGCCTCAAAGGGCGACGGTGACGGTGGAAGACGAACATTACGGCGGCGATCTTTGCCGAGACGTCGAGGTGCCCGAGGGGGCCGTCGTCGCAGTCGACGCTTCCGACCCTCGTCGCGCCATCGTGAGTTTTCCGAGCGACGGCTTGTGGGGGATGCGGGTCTCCGTAGCCGATCTCGCCGGCAACACGGCCGCTTACGACTCGCCCGCCTTTACCGTCGACACGAGCGATCCCGTCGTCTCGGTCGAGTGGTCCGGCCCCGAGGCGAGCCCGTACTCGAGCGCGGGCCTGGAGTTCTTCGCCGGCGGGCGCACCGCGACTATCCGCGTTGAGGAGGAGAATTTCGATCGTTCGCTCGTCAAGGCGACCGGCGCCGGCGGCTCCGCCCTGGCCCTTGAATGGACGGATGAGCGCACGGCGCGCGTCTCGTTTGCCGCGGAGGGCCTGGCGCGCCTGCGCGTCGAGGCGGCGGACCTGGCCGGCCGCGCGGCGCAACCTTACGAGTCGCGGCCCTTCGTCGTCGACGCGACGGCCCCGCGCGTATCGGTCGTCTTCGACGGCGCCGCCGATCCGTCGGGGGCGTATCTCTCCCGTTCCATCGGCGCGACCATAACGGTTGAGGAGATGAACTTCGACGAGTCGCTGCTCGACGTGGCGGCGACGGGCGACGAGGGCTCCGTCTCCGACGTCTCGTGGTCCATCGGCGCCGACGGGTCGCATGTTGGCCGTGTGAGTTTCTCGAACTCTGCCTCGGCTCACGCCATCACGGTGGCGGGCGTCGATCTTGCCGGCAATAAAGCCCAGGTAACAAGACTCAACGGAGCAACCTCAGAGCTTTACACCTCCGGGGATTTCTACGTGGACGACGAGGCGCCCGTGGTGTCTCTCGCCCTGTCCGCCCCGCCGGTGACGGCCGGGGACGGGGTGGACTACTTCGACGCTCCGCTCACCGTTACCGTCACGGTGGTGGACGACCACTTCGACGCCTCGGCATCATCGCTCTCGCTTCCGGCGGGCGTGTCCTTCGAATCGGCATGGCGACAAAGCCCGGACGATCCGCGCTCCTGGCAGAAGGTGGTGACGTTCGGCGAGGGCCAGGACCAAGCGCTTGAAGCGAGCGTGTGCGACCTTGCGGGCAACGAGCCCGACCGTATGGTGTCCCAACTGGGCTACGGTCCCTTCGTCGTGGACCAGACTGCGCCCGTGGCCAGCGTCTCGTTCGACAACGACGATGCCCATAACGCCAAGTATTACAACGCCCCGCGCACCGCCAGCGTCGTCGTTGCCGACAAGAACTTCGACGAGTCCCGCGTGCACGTGGAGACCAACGGCACGCTCGCGTCCTGGCGCACGGTCGGCGACGCGCATACGCTGCTGGTCTCATTCGCCTCCGAGGGTGCCTTCAACCTCTGTGTTACCGGCGCCGACAAATGCGGGAACCAGATGAGCCCGTACACGGCCGATGAGTTCGTCATCGACCTCACGGCTCCCGTGATTGACGTCGAGGGCGTGGTCGACGGCTCCGCCTACAACGGAGCGGTCGCGCCGCGGCTCGTGTTTTCCGACGAGGCGAATCCCGATGCGTCGACCATCGCGTACTCAGTGACCGGTGCCAAGAGGGGAGCGGTAGATTGCGCAGCGGCCTCGGCGGACGCCTCCCTTGGCCGGACGGTCACGCTCGCGGATTTCCCCCATGACGCGGCCAACGACGATGTCTACACCCTCGAGGCGACCATGAGCGACCTTGCCGGCAACGAATCGAGGGCGCGTGCCACGTTTTCGGTGAACCGTTTCGGATCGACGTTCAGAGTGGTCGATGCCGAGGCCTTCGAGCAGGGCGGCGGCTATCTTGCCTCGCCTTGCGACGTCGTCATCGAGGAGGTCAACGTTTCCGGCTCAGAGCTCGGGCGCCGTAGCGTCTCCATCACGCGCGACCTCGTCTCGTGGTCGCCGGGCCTCACCGAGCGCGCAGCCGGCAAAGGCTTCACGGTGGAGGAGGTGCCTTCCGGCGGCGATATCGCGGATGCCTGGTCGGTCTGCCGCTACATCGTTCCTGCCGCGAACTTCGACCGCGACGGCACGTATCACGTGGCGGTGGGCTCCGATGACCGGGCGGGGAATACCAATGCGAGCACCTCGTTCTATGACCCTGCGGTTGATGGCGAGTCAGCCGCCGAGGCTCGCTTCGTGCTCGACACAATCGATCCTGTGGTGAGCGGCCTCACGGTCCAGGGCGGCGAGGCCTACCAAACCGAGGGCGTCTTGGAGGCTCGCTTCACCGCAAGCGACAACATGGGCGTGGCTTCGGTGGACGTGCTGCTCGATGGCCAACAGGTCCCGGCGACTGCCGACGGCTACGGCGGCTATACGTTCGACATCGAACCCTCCGATGCGCAGCGCAGCGTTGAGGTCAGGGCGACGGACCGCTGCGGGAGGTCCGCCGTCGCTCGCGCATCGGGTTTTCGCGTGACGGATCGCTCGGGCGAGACGAGCGGAGTCGGCGCCGGAATCGCCGCGGCATGGCTCATCGGCATCGCGTCGACGGCGGTCCTGGCCGGGTGGGCCTTGCGCCGAAGCGCGACGAGCAAGGGCCGCGATCCTCGGTGATTCGCGTCGGTTCGCCCAGATGCGTCGGTCAACGCATGCGTCCGGGAGGTCTTGTTCGAGCAAATCCGAGCCGCATCCATCATTTCTGACGAGAAATGCACAAAAACTACCATTCGCGGGCCAATTCGAGCCGTTAACGGAGTAATATAAGGCTGTTCGTTTTCTGCTTGTTCCTCATACTTTGGAGGTCAGAACATGCTCGTCAACGCAACCGCTATGCTCCAGTCCGCCGAGAAGGGCCACTACGCCATTGGTGCTTTCAACACCAACAACCTTGAGTGGGCCTCTTCCATCCTTGATGCCGGCGAGGAGCTCCAGTCCCCGCTCATCATCCAGTGCACCGGCGGCGCCGCTAAGTGGCAGACCAGCTTCAAGGTCGTTGCCGACCTGGTCAAGCAGCTCGTCGAGGACAAGAACATCACCGTCCCCGTCGCCCTGCACCTCGACCACGGCTCCTACGAGCAGGCTCTCGCCTGCATCGAGGCCGGCTTCACCTCCGTCATGTACGACGGTTCCCACGAGGCCGACTTCGAGACCAACCTCAAGCGCACCGCCGAGATCGTGAAGATCGCCCACAACAAGGGCATCTCCGTCGAGGCTGAGGTCGGCGGCATCGGCGGCGTCGAGGACGGCGTTGCCTCCAACGGCGAGCTCGCCGACCCCGAGCAGTGCAAGGCCATCGCCGACCTGGGCGTCGACTTCCTCGCCTGCGGCATCGGCAACATCCACGGCCTCTACCCCGAGAACTGGGCCGGCCTGTCCTTCGAGCGCCTCGGCGAGATCAAGGCCCTCACCGGCGACTTGCCCCTCGTCCTCCACGGCGGCACCGGCATCCCCGTTGACCAGATCCAGAAGGCCGTCTCCCTCGGCATCTCCAAGATCAACGTCAACACCGATCTCCAGGTCGTCTTCGCCAAGGCCACCCGCGAGTACATCGAGGCCGGCCTCGACCAGCAGGGCAAGGGCTACGACCCCCGTAAGCTCCTCAAGCCCGGCCGCGACGCCATCGTCACCCGCACCAAGGAGCTCATCTGCGAGTTCGGCTCCGACGGCAAGGCTTGGAACTAGTCTTAAGCTAGCCGCATAACCGCAGCACAAGCGCTCGGCTTTCGCATCAGCGAAGCCGAGCGCTTTTTTGTGCCGACGACTTTGGGCAGTTGATACCGAGGAGCTCGCCGTTGGGCCCACAGGTTAACGGCCACAAAGGCCGTTGGCGACGCGATAGGGCTACGTGAGTCCCCTGAGCCGCCCCATGCACGTTAATCGCCCTTGACGGGGCTCTCTGCGCCCTAAACCGCCCTTTACGTGCAACGGATTTGCGTTTTTGCGTGGTTGGGAAGGAGAATTTGCTCTCGGTCGGTTCCAAACTCGGTCGCTTGCCCAACAAGCCGCCGCGTTTTCCCAGTTGACTGATGGCCGGCTATGCATCAAAACCTAAACAGTACACGCACAACCCCAAATTTGTTGCGCACTCCCAAAGAGAAAGGGCGCCGCCCCATGTGGAACGGCGCCCTTCGGCGTGCTATATGCGCGAATACCAGCCTACTTGGCGACCTTCACGACGGCCTGGCCGGCGGCGACGGTGCTCTCGGCGTCGACGAGCATCTCGACGGAGGCGTAGTCGGAGGTGTTGGTCACGATGAGGACGACGCAGTCGGGGTGACCGGCGGCGGCGATCTTCTCGCGGTCGATCTTGATGCAGGGCTGGCCGGCCTTGACCTCGTCGCCCTGGGCGATGAGGGAGGTGAAGCCGTCGCCGTTCATGTCGACGGTGTCGACGCCCACGTGGCAGAGGATCTCCATGCCGTCAGGGGTGTTGATGCCCACGGCGTGCGGCATGAGGACGCTCACGGTGCCGGAGGCGGGGGCGTAGACCACGTCGGCGTCGGGGTAGACGGCGCAGCCCTTGCCCATCATCTCGCCGCCGAACACGGGATCGGGGACGTCGGTCATCTTGATGGCGCGACCGGAGACGGGGGAGCACAGGGTGCCGGCGGCCTCCTGGGCCTCGACGGCGGCGGGCTTAGCGGGGGCGGCAGGGGCTGCGGCCTTCTTCTTGAACATATCGAAGAGTCCCATGGTATTTCTCCTTTTACGTGGGCTTCGTTTAAACCGGGGTCCATGCTCACCCGGCATTTACCTTATTTTACGACAGGTCTTCGCCGTTGGTGGCAATTACCTTCTTGTACCAGTAGAAGGAGTCTTTGCGGCTGCGAGCGAGCGTTCCGTTGCCGTCGTTGTCCTTGTCGACGTAGATGAAGCCGTAGCGCTTCTTCATCTCGCCGGTGGAGGCGGAGACGAGGTCGATGCAGCCCCACATGGTGTAGCCCATGAGGTCCACGCCGTCGGCGATGGCCTCGCCCATCTGCTCGATGTGCTCGCGCAGGTAGTCGACGCGGTAGGAGTCGTGGACGCTGCCGTCCTCCTCGCGCACGTCCACGGCGCCCAGGCCGTTCTCGACGATCATCAGCGGCACCTGGTAACGGTCGTAGACCTCCTCCAGGTAGTACTTGAGGCCCTTGGGGTCGATGGCCCAGCCCCAGTCGCTCTTCTTGAGGTACTCGTTGCCGGCGCCGCCGAAGATGTTGCCGCCCTCGATGAGCTTGGGGTCGGCGCTCGCGGTGGAGCTCATGTAGTAAGAGAAGCTGTAGAAGTCGACCTTGCCGGCGGCCAGCGTGGCCTTGTCCTCCTCGGAGACCTCGATGGACACGCCCTCGCGCTTCCAGACAGCCGGGGCCCACGCCGGGTAGGCGCCGCGGACCTGGACGTCGCCGCAGTAGAAGTTCTGCTCGCGCTGCTTGCGCTGCGCGAGGATGACGTCGTCGGGGTTGCAGGTGTGCGGATAGGTCACGTTGCCGGCGATCATGCAGCCGACCTTGTTCTCGGGGTCGATCTCGTGGGCCATGACGACGCACTTGGCGCTGGCGAGGAACTGGTAGTGCAGGGCCTGGTAACGCTTCTGGGGCACGTCCCAGGGCGTGTCGCCGAAGGTCATGGCCACGTCGTCTCCCGGCGGCAGGATGCCCGCGCCCATGATGTTGCCGAAGCCGCCCATGAGCAGGCAGTTGATCTCGTTGAAAGTGAGCCAGTACTTGACGAGGCCCTTGTACTCGGTCATCACCGTGCGCGCGTAGTTGAGGTAGAAGTCGATGAGCTTGGGGTTGGCCCAGCCGCCGTACTCCTTGGCGAGGTGGTAGGGGAGCTCATAGTGCGAGAGCGTGACCATGGGCTCGATGCCGCACTCGCGGCACTTCTCGAACACGCGGCGATAGAACTCGATGCCGGCCTGGTTAGGCTCGGCCTCGTCGCCCTTTGGGAACACGCGGCTCCAGTTGATGGACATGCGGTAGCACTTGAAGCCCATCTCGCCGAAGAGGGCGATGTCGTCGAGGTAGTGGGTGTACATGTCCACGGCCTCGTGGGAGGGGTAGTGCACGCCCTCCTTGACGCCGTCGGTCACGCGGCGCGGCTCGGAGACGGTGCCGCCGGTCATGATGTCGGGGACGCCGAGACCCTTGCCGTCGGCGTTGTAGCCGCCCTCGCACTGGTTGGCGGCCGTGGCGCCGCCCCACAGGAATCCTTCGGGGAATGTGCTCATATGAGCTCCTTTCGGGTTAGGCCGCAGGCATCGGGTCGCCTGCGGCCGTTACGGGTGGTTTGTATCTTGCTACGCGTTGAGCTTATGCCCAGTTGCCGCCGTAGTACTCGTCCACTGCGGTGCTGAACCAGCGACCGTTGAGGACATTCTTGGCGACGAGCTTCTTAACATCGGAGGCGATAGTGGTATCGGCCTCCATATCTGCGATGATGTCACCGTAGCTGCGCGACACATCCTCACAGGAGACCTTTGCCTCAGTCTCAGTGGCGTCGAGGACGAGCGACTGCTTGGACGACTTGTCCCAGGCATTCCAGGTGGAGAGACCGTCGCCGTTCGGCTCGCCGGAGGCGAGGAAGTTCTTGAGGTACTTGTTGTACGCCTCGGCCATGGCTTGGTAACCGGCCTTGTCGAAGACGCCCGGCATCATGGCACTGTAGTTGTTCTCCTTTGCGAGCATGGGGACGAAGATGCCGTGGAAGGAGCCGTAGGGCTGGAGATCGGCGCCCATGGCGGAATCATCGCCGCCATAGTTGACCTGGCAGACGTACATGTTCTTGTCATAGGAGGAGGCCATGGTATCAGCGCTCACCTGGGCATTGAAGATACGGTACATGTCGGAGCCGTACTTGACGGAGAAGTTGCTCGCGGCCGTGAGGACCTCGGTGCCGAGGGCGGTAGCCTCCTCACCCTTCCACCAGGAATCACCGAGAGAGAACATCGAGAACTCGGAAGAGCCGGTGAGCATGATGGTCGGAACGCTGTAATACTTGGCGCCGTTGAAGCCGCCCTTGGGAACGACTACGTCATCCTCAAACAGGTGGGGGAAGACGGCCATTCGGATGTTGGCGTTAGCCATGAGGGGGACGAGACGCTTGGACTCAATGCCCATGAGATAGGTCTTGATTTCGTCAGTGTCCTTGAGCAGCCAAGTGGCGGCCGCGGTTTCGTCGGTCGCTTTGCCGTCCTCGACGGCGAGAGGTGCCAGGGCCTTGGCAATGCGGGTCTGGGCGCTGGCCATGTCGCAGGTGGTCATGCCTCCGCTGTAGACGATCGCCTTCTGGAACTTGCCCTCAAAGTAGGGGCTGATGAGCATGGCCATGACGTCACGGCCGCCAGCCGAGAAGCCGGAGATCGTGATGTTGTCGGGATCGCCACCAAAGGCTGCGGCGTTCTCCTTGACCCAGTCGAGCGCGGCGGCGATGTCCATCATTCCGAAGTTGCCACTTGCTCCTTTCTCCTTAACGAGGGAGGGGAGGCAGTTGAAGCCGAAGAGGCCAAGACGATAGTTCAGCGAGACATAGACGCAATCAGCGTTAGAGACGAGCTGGTCGCCAACAATCTCGGCTGAGGTGCCGGTCTGGTTGTTGCCGCCGTGGACAAAGACCAGGACGGGCTTGCCAGCGTGTCCGACCTTGGAGGTCACGGTGAGGTTCAAGCAATCCTCGGTGCCGACGGCTTCGCCGCTAGAAAGCTGGAGAGCCTTTTCGGGAACCGTGGTGCAGTCGCGAGTTTCGCCCCAGGCCTCTGCCGCCTCGGGAGCCTTCCATCGAAGATCGCCGACAGGAGACTTACCGTAGGGGATGCCATACCAGGTGATGACGTCATCACCGAGTTCCTTGCCGGCGACCTTGCCGAGCGTGGTCTCAACTTCAGCGCCTTCCAGCGCCTTGGCGGTTGACTTGGAAGAGCTTCCGCTCGACTGTGAAGAAGAGCAACCAGCGAGACCGAGTGCCATGAGTCCGGAGAGACCGATGAAGCTGCGACGGGAAACGTTAGCGTTCATAATTCTGTGTCCTTAACATCAACAAATCAACCAATATATTAGTAGAAGTAAGGCCGGCGGCGCTTGGGGGTACGCCGCCGGCCTTATGACAACGCTTGCGCGCTATCGGCTGGAAAGAGGGCCGTGCGGACCTTTAGGCCTCTTCGGGCTTGTAGATCGCGAACTCGATCACGAAGCCGACGACGGCGCCCACGAGGGAAGCGATGATCGCGTAGATCATGTGGGTGATGCCGTTGACGCCGGACGGGTCGATGAACGACAGCCAGTTGAAGACGCCCAGGCCGCCGGAGATGTAGACCAGGGTACCGGTGAGGCCGATGACGATGGCGCCGGCAGCGGAGCCGATGCAGGCGACGATGAAGGCCTTCTTGTTGGGCAGGGCAACGCCGTAGATGGCGGGCTCGGTGACGCCGAAGAAGAAGGAGGAGATGATGGCGGGCAGGGCGATGCCGCGGAAGTTCACGTCCTTGTTCTTGAGGTACATGGCGAAGAGTACGGCGCCCAGCGAGAAGGAGTGGGCGATGGTGGAGGCCAGGATGAAGTCGTGGCCGAGCAGCGTCAGGTTAGAGATGCAGATGGGGACGAGCGACCAGTGGAAGCCGAAGATGACGAGCGGCATCCAGAAGATGCCGACGATGAGGGAGCCCACGAGGGAGCCGACGGCCGGCAGGTTGAAGATGAACTGGAAGAAGGCGGCGAGCAGGTTGCAGATGACGGTGGCGATCGGGCCGATGACGAGGTAGCCGAGGACGACGGTCACGGTGACGGTGATCAGGGGCACGAAGAACATCTTGAGGGCGGCCGGGATCCAGGACTTGACCCACTTCTCGACCTTGGCGCCGAACCAGACCATCAGCAGGATGGGGATGACGGAGCTGGTGTAGCCGGCGGCGGGCATGATGATGGGGATGCCGAAGAAGTCGGCGTACCACGAGAAGGTGCCGAGGATGCCGAGCTCGACGGAGCCGACGACCTCGCCGGAGGTCAGGGCGACCATGGTCGGGTAGACGAGCGCGAAGGCGATGGCGAGGCCGTTGAACTCGCTCATCTTGAACTTCTTGGCGGCGGTGTAGCCGAGGACGACGGGCAGGAAGTAGAACATGCCGTCGGCGACGGTGTAGAGCATGGTGTAGGCGCCGGAAGTGGCGAAGGTGCCGCCCGTGAAGAACTCCTGATCGAGGAAGGAGAAGAGGGCGAGCAGGCCCTTCATGATGCCGGCCGCGGAGAAGGTGCCGAGCATCGGCTGGAAGATGCCGGAGATGAGGTCGATGATGACGTCGGCCGGCTTCTTGGAGACGTTGTCGTCGTCCTCGTCAACGGAGCCGCCGTCGGAGAAGCCGCCGGCCTTGAGGACGGCGTCGTAGACGTCCTCGACGATGTTGCCGACGACGACCTGGTACTGGCCGTTGGCGTGCATGACCTTGATTACCTGGGGGAGGTTGGAGATGGCGTCGTCGTTCGCCTTGGACTCGTCCTTGAGCTTAAAGCGGACGCGGGTGATGCAGTGAGCAACGGAGTTGACGTTCTCCTTGCCGCCGACCAGGTCGACGATCTGAGAAGCAAGCTCGTCGTACTTACCTGCCATTTCTTACTTCCTTTCCTTGTGATTGCCAGATATGCCGTACAGCCGCCGTTGGCCTGGGCCCTAGGCCCGGCGACAAAGACACCGAAGTGGTGGGGTGCGGGTTGCCCGCGTCTATTTGCTCCTGGGCTGGAGCTGGTTCAAGTGCATCATGAGGTAGAGCATCTCCTCGTCGCTGCACGACCAGTTATGGGTTCGCTCGAGGTACTGGTTGATGGCCAGCGCGAGCTTGTAGGTATCGGGGAAATCGCGCGCCGCCTGCTGGAAGAGCGAGAGGTTGGCCGAGGCCATCGGCTTGTCCTTCATGAGGCGGCGGATGAGGTAGCGCGTGTGGGTGATGAAACGCACGTAGGCGTAGCACGTGCGGTCGAGCTCGAAGCCGACCTGGCGCTCGACGACATCGACGATGCCCTCGAGGACGGAGGCGGTCTGCAGCAGCTCGTCCATGTTGCGGGCGGGCGTGGAGGTGCCGAGCTCGGAGTTCACCATGTGCAGGGCGAGCGAGGCGGCCTCCACCTCGGGAAGCAGGATGCCGGTGTACTCCTGGATGATGGCGAGGCCCTGGATGCCCAGCTCGTGCTCGCGCTGATAGACGCGGGCGACCTCGTGGGCAAGGGGGTTCTCGATCTCGATGCCGTCGCGGGTGCGGTCGACCGCGAACTGGATGTGGTCGGCCATGACGAAGGGGAGCTTGGCGGCCATCTGGCAGCCGAGGTTGGCCTTCGCGAGGTCGGCGATGTCGGAGGAGGCGCGCAGCACCTCGTCGGAGACGCTGATGAGGGCGTCGGACGAGTTGCCGCCGTCGGAAACGAAGGTCTTCTCGATGACGGAGGTGTCCTCGAGCTCGTAGGGCATAGAGGGGAAGCCGACGCCCTTGCCGAAGACCACGACCTCGTCGCCCGCGTCTGAGCACGCGAGCGCGACGTTGTTGTTGATCTTCTTGAGGATAAGCATTAAAAAACTCCCCGTTACATCAAGCGCAGATACGAATGCCTGTGAGCCGACTTTCCCTGCGCAAGTGATGCCTCCCGGAGAGTAACAAACTCGCTGCGGCCAGAATTGTGGCACACATATGTATTGGTTTTGCCGAGGTCCGTGAACGGGTGAATAACGGTCGTGGGCGGTAGATGCCCTTGACAAAACGAAAACGGCGAGAAACTTTTCGATTCTCGCCGTTCGGGCAGGCCGCAGGAGGCGCGGCGTATGTATTGGCATCAAACTCGCAATAAGACGAAGGGACTGTCCCTATGTCTTATTAGATGAGGCCGAGGTGCTTGAAGGCGTTCCAGATGCCGTCGTCGTCCACGTCGGTGGTCACGTAGTCGGCCGCCGCCTTGGCCTCGTCGCCGCCGGAGCCGACGCAGACGGAAGCGCCGCAGCACTCGAACATGGGGATGTCGATCTTGGCGTCGCCGAAGGCGATGGTGTCGGCGATGTTCGCCCCAAGGTGCTCGACGAGGACGTTGACGGCGTGGGCTTTGGTGATGTTTTTGACGCCCATGTCGCCGAAGAGGGCCGTCTCGCCGGCGCCGCCCCAGGTGTGGCACTCGAGGTCCGGGAACTCCTCGATGGAGTCCAGGTGGTCCTGGTACGAGCTCAGGATGAAGCTCACCTTGTTGAGGTCGTCGCGGTAGAGCTCGCCGCCGTAGACCATGCCGTGCATGAGGTCGTCGGTCTCGAGCTCGTCGGCGTTCGGCACGCCCTTGCGGCCGGCGTAGACGCGAAGGACCGGGCGGGCGGCCTCGCGGAAGTTCTCGCTGGCAAACAGGCCGTTATTGGACTCGAGGTAGAACTCGAGGCCGCGGCCGTGCAGCCAGTCGACGATGTGGCGGCACTGCTCGAGGGTGATGAGCTGATGCAAGACGACCTCGCCGTCGTTCTCCACGTAGGAGCCGTTGCCGCCGATCATGCCGTCGAAGCCGATCTCGGAAAGCTCGGGCGGAATCTCCGCCTTGCTGCGACCGGTGCACATGTAGGCGCGGTGGCCGTTGGCGCGCGCGGCGCGGATGGCGGCCTTGCAGGACTCCGGGATCTGGTTGTCGTAGTTGGTGATGGTGCCGTCGACGTCGAGGAAGAGGATCTTCTTGTCGCTCATTCGTTGCTCCAATCCGTGCGAATAGGTAGAGAAAAGGCGACCAGCCATGCCGGCCGCCTTTGGCGCGCAATTACGTGTTGCTCAGCCACGTGAGCGGGTTTCTGCGGGGCCAGAGATGTGCCCGTTTTGCCCGACGCGGCGTACTGGCGTACGTAAGGAGGGCAATCGGGCGGTACCTCGTGTGCGGAGGCCTCAACCACGTTAGCGGGTTTCCGAGGTGCCCGAGATGGGGCCGTTTCGGTCGGTGCGGCGTACTGGCGTATAAGTGGAGGCCAATCGACCAGGGGCCTTCGGTTACGTAGTAATCAACCACGTGAGCGGGTTTCCACGGGGCTCGAGGTTGGGCCGTTTTGGCCGACGTAGCGTACTGATGGTACGTAAGGAGGCCAATCGGCCTAAGATCGGGCCCCGTGGGAAGCCGGTGTCTTATTCCAAGCCCTCGGTACCGTTGGACTTGATGATCTTCTGGTAGGCGTAGAAGGAATCCTTGCGCTTGCGCTCGAGGGTGCCGGTGCCGTCGTCGTGCTTGTCGACGTAGATGAAGCCGTAGCGCTTGCGCATCTCGCCGGTGCCGGCGGAGACCAGGTCGATCGGGCCCCACCAGGTGTAGGCGATGAGGTCGACGCCGTCGTCGATAGCCTCGCCCATGGCCTTGATGTGGTCCTGGAGGTAGGCGATGCGGTAGGGGTCGTGGATGGAGCCGTCCTCCTCCACGGTGTCGTAGGCGCCCATGCCGTTCTCGACGACCATCAGCGGGATCTGGTAGCGGTCGTAGATCTCGTTGAGGGAGTAGCGCAGGCCCTGGGGATCGATCTGCCAGCCCCAGTCGGTGGACTTGAGGTAGGGGTTCTTGCCGCCGAAGGTCATGTTGCCGGCGGCCTGCTCGACGTCGTGGGTACCCACGGTGTTGCTCATGTAGTAGCTGAAGGTGTAGAAGTCGATCTTGCCGGCGCGGATGTCGTCGAGGTCGCCGTCCTCCATCTGCAGCTCGATGTCGTGCTCACGCCAGAAGCGCTTGGCGTAGGAGGGGTAGTAGCCGCGGGCCTGGACGTCGGAGCAGTACCAGTTCATGGTGCGCATGGTCTCCTGGTTGAGCAGGACGTCGGTGGGGTCGCAGGTGGCGGCGTAGGACAGGATGAAGCAGTCCATGTTGCCCATCTTGAGCGCGGGGTAGTTCTCGTGCGCGTAGCGGATGGCGCGGCCGGAGGCCACGAACTGGTGGTGGAGGGCCTGGAAGCGCTGCTGCCAGGAGGTGTGGACGCCGGAGGCGGGGCCCTCGTAGCCCTGGATCATGGAGGTCTCGAAGAGGTTGCCCATGTCCATGGTGCCGCAGTTGATCTCGTTGAAGGTCAGCCAGTAGGTCACCTTGTCGTGGTAGCGGTCGAGAATGGTCTTGGCGTACTTCTCGAAGAAGCCGACGAGCTCACGGGAGGCCCAGCCGTTGTACTTCTCGACGAGGTGGTAGGGCATCTCGTAGTGGGACATGGTCACGAGCGGCTCGATGCCGTGCTTCTTGCAGCAGTCGAAGACCTTGTCGTAGAAGGCGAGGCCGGCCTCGTTGGGCTCGGCGTCGTCGCCGTTCGGGAAGATGCGGCTCCAGGAGATGGACATGCGGAACATGTTGAAGCCCATCTCGGCGAAGAGGGCGATGTCCTCCTCGTAGTGGTGGTAGAAGTCGATGCCGTCGTGGTTGGGGTAGAGCTTGTCGGGGTCGATGTCGAGCGTGATCTCGCGGGGCTTCTCGTAGGAGCCGCCCATGAAGTGGTCGTCAACGGACGGGCCGCGGCCGTCGACGTTCCAGGCGCCCTCGAACTGGTTGGCGGCGGTGGCGCCGCCCCAGAAAAAGCCCTTCGGGAAAACTGCTGCCATGATGCATTCCTTTCTACCGGTTGGACGTGCTTGCTGGGGCCAGTATGCCCCGAAACCGTTTGGCAAGAAAAGAGGTGTCAGGCAAATTGGCACTTCTTTTCGCAGGCCACGCGCGAACAGGGCGCGCGGCTGAAACTTTTTGACACTTGGGCGAGGCGGCCGTTTTGCGCGACGGGCGGCGAGC
>CAVDQW010000260.1:0-14533 GCA_963610995.1 bacterium
GCCACTACGCTCACGTCGACTGCCCGGGCCACGCCGACTACATCAAGAACATGATTTCCGGCGCTGCTCAGATGGACGGCGCGATTCTGGTCATCGCCGCCACCGACGGCCCCATGGCTCAGACCCGCGAGCACATCCTCCTCGCCCGTCAGGTCGGCGTCCCCTACATCATCGTCTTCCTGAACAAGTGCGACATGGTCGACGACGAGGAGCTCATTGACCTCGTCGAGATGGAGACCCGTGACCTCCTCTCCGAGTACGACTTCCCCGGCGACGATCTGCCGATCGTCCGCGGCTCCGCTCTTGGCGCCCTCCAGGGCGAGCAGCAGTGGGTCGACGCCATCACCGAGCTCATGCACCAGGTCGACTCCTACATCCCGACCCCGGCCCGCGACAACGAGAAGCCGTTCCTGATGGCCGTCGAGGACGTCATGACCATCTCCGGCCGTGGTACTGTTGCCACCGGTCGTGTCGAGCGCGGCGAGCTCAAGCTCAACGACCCCGTCGAGATCGTCGGCATCAAGGAGACCCAGACCTCCGTTGCCACCGGCATCGAGATGTTCCGCAAGACCATGGACTTCTGCGAGGCTGGCGATAACGTGGGCATCCTGCTCCGCGGCATCAAGCGCGAGCAGATCGAGCGCGGCCAGGTTCTCTGCAAGCCCGGCTCCGTTACCCCGCACACCAAGTTTACCGGTGAGATTTACGTTCTGACCAAGGAGGAGGGCGGCCGTCACACCCCGTTCTTCGCTGGTTACCGTCCGCAGTTCTACTTCCGCACCACCGACATCACCGGCGACGTGCAGGAGCTCACCGACTCCAACGGCACCAAGGTTGAGATGGCTATGCCCGGCGACCACGTCACCGTCACCTGCGAGCTCATCCACCCGATCGCTCTGGAGCAGGGCCTCAAGTTCGCTATCCGCGAGGGTGGCCACACCGTCGGCGATGGCCGCGTGACCTCCATCATCGAGTAGATTTAGATTTACCTCTGCTTGATCGCCCGGCACCCGTTTGGGTGCCGGGTTTTTCTTTGTCAAAGAGCGGATTTGTGTGGCGGTTTTGTGCAACGGCCGTTACTTTGCTCAAGCTCTTGACACCCAAACCGTCTCTACGGTAATGTTTACCACCGCGTCACTCCGAATAAGAGGTTCGGAATGGCTTTCTGTTTCAGGAGGATTCATGCGTACTCTGGTTACTCTTGCGTGCACTGAGTGCAAGCGCCGCAACTACACCACGGATAAGAACAAGGCTAACAACCCCGATCGCATGGAGTTGAAGAAGTACTGCCGTTGGTGCCGTAAGCACACGCTCCACAAGGAGACCCGCTAAACTTTAGCGGTGGGTCTTCACTCACAGGCCAGTAGCTCCAATGGTAGAGCGGCGGTCTCCAAAACCGTTTGTTGAGGGTTCGAGTCCTTCCTGGCCTGCCAGATTTCACCACCGGCTTTCCCGTAAGGGTTAGCCGGTTTCTATGTAAAGCACTATTTAGGGAGATCGCCCATGGCGAACAAGGACCGTCAAAAGAGGAGTGTCCGCAAGGCTCGCGCCGAAGAGCGCGCCCGTGTGGAGGCCGCCCAGGCGGCCTCTGCTCCTGCGGGGGACTCCAAGGCGGCGAAGAAGGCTGAGCCCGAGAAGGCTGTTGCCAAAGCCGAGAAGAACAAGAAGCCGGGCTTCTTCAAGCGCATCGCCAACTGGTTCGGCGACGTTAAGACCGAGATGCGTCGAGTCACCTGGCCTTCGCCTTCGGAGCTTAGGAATTATTCCGTGGCCATCATCGTCATGCTCGTGGTTTTCGGCCTGATTCTATGGCTTGTCGACACCGGCATCGTCGCTGGCTTCGCCGCTTATACGGGTCTGAGGGGGTAGGCAATGGCTAAGCGTTGGTACGTCGTTCACACCTACTCGGGCTACGAGAACAAGGTCAAGACCGACCTTGAGCACCGCATCGACATCTACGGTCTTCAGGACCAGATTGTCGACATCAAGATCCCGACTGAGGAAGTCACCGAGATCAAGGAGGGCGGTAAGCGCGAGACCAAGGAGAACAAGGTCTTCCCGTCTTACGTTCTCGTTCGCATGGAGATGAACGATAACTCCTGGAACGTCGTTCGCAACACTCCCGGCGTTACCGGTTTCGTCGGTCTTGACGGCAGCAAGCCCAGCCCGCTCCGTCGCGCCGAGTTCGACAAGATCATGCGTCGTTCCGGCGACCGCACCGCTCGCACCTCCGAGCCTGCGCCCAAGCGCACCAACATCAACCTTGAGGTTGGCCAGGCTATTAAGGTTATTTCCGGCCCGCTTGCCGACTTCGACGGCACTGTTTCCGAGGTTATGGCCGAGTCCGGCAAGGTCAAGGTCATGCTCACTATTTTCGGGCGCGAGACCGCCGTCGAGCTCACCCTCGACCAGATCGCGACCATCGGTTAAGGTATTCCGTCCGCATCCGTTCCCGCGAGGGATTGCTTCTCGGAGCGACGTCATATAGCACTTTGAAGTTCTTACACGTAGCTTTTTCAGGAGGTTCTCATGGCCAAGCAGGTCACGAAGTTCATCAAGCTCCAGATTCCCGCGGGCGCCGCTAACCCGGCCCCTCCCGTTGGCCCCGCCCTCGGCGCCGCCGGCGTGAACATCATGCAGTTCTGCCAGGCTTTCAACGCCGCCACCAAGGACAAGTCCGGTGACATCATCCCGGTCGAGATCACCGTCTACGAGGACAAGACCTTCGACTTCATCACCAAGACCCCTCCCGCGGCCAAGCTCATCCTCAAGGAGCTCGGCATCAAGAGCGGTTCTGGCGTTCCTCAGCGTGACAAGGTCGGCCAGCTCACCCAGGAGCAGCTCACCAAGATCGCCGAGATCAAGATGCCGGACCTCAACGCCAACGACATCGAGGCTGCCAAGAAGATCGTCGCCGGCACCGCTCGTTCCATGGGCGTCACCGTCGCCGAGTAGCTTTTCTCAGCACCACGCGCCCTGCTCAGTAGGGGAGGGCGCTTCTTTTCTGTAATTGCGGGAAACCGCAGAAGATGTGGGAGGGCACAGGCCCGTTGACCACAGGAGGTATTTCGAATGCCTAAGCACGGTAAGAACTACAACGCCAACGTCGCCAAGGTGGACACCGCCAAGCTCTACGCCCCGAAGGAGGCCATGGCGCTCGTCAAGGAGCTCGCCACCGCCAAGTTCGACGAGACCGTCGAGGTCTCCATCCGCCTCGGCGTCGACACCCGTAAGGCCGACCAGAACGTCCGTGGCTCTATCTCCCTGCCCCACGGCACCGGCAAGACCGTTCGCGTCGCCGTCTTCGCCGAGGGCGAGAAGGCTCGCGAGGCGGAGGAGGCCGGCGCTGACGTCGTGGGCTCCGACGAGCTCGTGGCCCAGATCCAGAGCGGCGAGATCAACTTCGACGCTGCCATCGCCACCCCGAACATGATGGCCAAGGTTGGCCGCATCGGTAAGATCCTTGGTCCCCGTGGCCTCATGCCGAACCCCAAGCTCGGCACTGTGACCATGGACGTCGCCAAGATGGTCTCCGAGCTCAAGGCCGGCCGCGTCGAGTACCGCGCCGACCGTTACGGCATCTGCCACGTCCCCATGGGCAAGGCTTCCTTCGACGTTGAGAAGCTCGTCGAGAACTACGCTGCTCTCTACACCGAGATTCTTCGCGTCAAGCCGGCCAGCGCCAAGGGTAAGTACGTCAAGTCCATCGCTGTTTCCAGCACCATGGGCCCTGGCGTCAAGGTCGATGCTTCCGTTACCCGCGACTTCCTCGCCTAAGTAACGAGATCCGCGGCTTCTTTTTGGAGAAGTTGTAGTGCGCTTGACGGGCGTCTTGCTAATTGCCAAACTAAGCAATTGCGCAAGACGCCCGTTTTGCGTGTAAATAGCACGTCCGCTGCCAAAGACAGCCGGTGCCGCAAGGCTCAATGGGGATAACCCGCCTGCCGAGGTGGTCTCAGAGATAGCATCTTCGAGAACCCCGCTTTGGCTGTGCCAGGTGGGGTTCTTTTCTGCGAAAAGGGCCCGCCCAAATCGGCGGCTCGTGCCCGATCGCAGAAATCAAGGAGGTGTAATCAATGCCCTGCAAAGCAAACGTTTCTATGCTCGACAAGGTCTCCGAGTCCCTCGAGAACTCCAAGGGTGTGTTCGTGGTGAACTACCTCGGCCTCTCTGTTAAGGAGACCCAGGAGGTCCGCCGCGCCCTGCGCGCTGCTGGCGCCGAGATGAAGGTCTACAAGAACAACATCGTCAAGCTTGGTCTGGAGAAGGCCGGTATGCCCGACATCAGCGAGTCCCTCGCTGGTCCGTGCGCCTACGTCTTCTACGAGAAGGACGCCGTGGCCGCCGCTAAGGTGATCAAGGAGCAGTCCGAGAAGCTCAAGAAGATGGAGTTCGTGGCCGCCATCGCCGATGGCACCGCTCTGTCCGCCGAGGAGGCCAAGGCCTACGCCGACCTGCCCTCTCACGACGAGCTCGTGGCTCAGCTCGTGTACGTCATCGCGAGCCCCCTGTCCGGCATCGCCCAGGTTTGCGCCGGTCCCGCCCGTGGCCTCGCCACCGCGCTTCAGGCCGTCGTCGACCAGAAGCAGGCTGCGTAAACCGCGCCGGCTTCACCGCACCACCTGCACCACCACTTAAATTTTCGGGCGCCCAAAAGACGAGCGCCCCTACCAAAGGAGAATTGACATGGCTGTCACCAAGGATGAGATCATCGAGGCCCTCAAGGAGATGCCCGCCCTCGAGCTTTCCGAGCTCGTTCACGAGCTGGAGGACGTCTTCGGCGTCTCCGCCGCTGCCCCCGTGGCCGTCGCCGCTGCTCCCGCTGCCGGCGCTGCTGCCCCCGCTGAGGAGGAGAAGACCAACTTCGACGTCGTCCTCGAGGCTTTCGGCGACAACAAGATCGCCGTCATCAAGGTCGTCCGTGCTCTGACCAGCCTTGGCCTCAAGGAGGCCAAGGAGGTCGTCGAGGGTGCCCCCAAGGCCGTCCTCGAGGGCGCCAAGAAGGAGGACGCCGAGGCCGCCAAGAAGCAGCTCGAGGAGGCCGGCGCCACCGTCACCCTCAAGTAAGTTAATCCTTGCTTTAGGGCGCGGCATTAGCCTAGCCAAGGGGTCGGACCTTAGGGTCCGGCCCCTTTTCTTGTGCGTGGATATGGGACGGCGCCCGTTTGATTTACGCGGCCCCTCAAAACGGCAGATGTGCGGCGTTTTACGAGAAGCTGCTCCGCACATCCGCCGTTTTGAGGGTGATTTCCCCTCGAATCGGGCGAAGTGCGGCGTCGCTTTCGAATGTGTGCCGCACATCCGCCAAAACGAGGGGAAAGCATCGCCGTGGGGCGTTTGAAATTCATTAGAGAAAAGGCGGTCCGACCTGTTCGTCGGACCGCCCATTGTTTCTTCACAACTCGTTGTACTGCGCAAATGCAAAACCGCAGGTAATTGAGCTAGCTATAGAAACATAATTCAAAACGGCCTTTAAGTCAAGCATGTTTGTTGACCCTACCAGGCGATTCGTCTAAATTATTACGTTGCGACAATTGCCGCCTTCCACCCTTTTGAAGGAGGAAAAGCCTGGTGTCTACCACAAAGACTTCTCTCACCAAACCACAAGGCACTACTGGACGCATGACCTTTAGCAAGATCGATGACGCCATGGAGCTGCCGAACCTCATCTCCGTACAGAAGGAGTCGTTCGAGCGCTTTATGGGCGAGGGGCTTCAGGAGTCCTTCGGCGAGTTCTCGCCCATCGAGAACAACGCTAAGACCATGCAGGTCACCTTCGGCGACCACCAATTCGGCGACCCCGCCCACACCATCGCGGAGTGCCGAGCCAAGGACATCTCCTACCAGGCGCCCCTCTTCGTGGACGTCCGTTTCGCCAACCTCGAGACCGGCGAGATCAAGGAGCAGCTTGTCTTCATGGGCGACTTCCCGCTCATGACCGAGCGCGGCACCTTCGTGATCAATGGTACCGAGCGCGTCGTCGTCTCGCAGCTCGTCCGCTCCCCGGGCGTATACTTCTCTACCGAGATGGACAACGGCATCCAGGTGTACAAGGCGCAGTTCATCCCCGCTCGCGGCGCTTGGCTGGAGTTTGAGGTCGATAAGCGCGGCCACCTGGTCGTGTCCATCGACCGCAAGCGTCGCCAGTCCGCCACCATGTTCCTGCGCGCCCTCGGCATCGCCGAGACCGACGACGAGATCCTCTCGCTGCTCGGCGACTCCGACGTCGTGCGCAACACCCTCGAGCGCGATACCGCGACCACTCGCGAGGACGCCCTGCTCGAGATCTACCGTCGCCAGCGCCCCGGCGAGCCCCCGACCGTGGACGCCGCCCGCAGCCTCATCGACGGCCTGTTCTTCAACCCGCAGCGCTACGACCTGGCCCGCGTCGGCCGTTACAAGGTCAACAAGAAGCTCGGCATCGACGTCGATTTCTCCGACAAGGTGCTCACGCAGGAGGACCTCGTGGCCTCTCTGCGCTACCTGCTCGCCATCTACAACGGCGACAACAACTGCCGTCTCGACGACATCGACCACTTCGGTAACCGTCGCGTCCGCACCGTCGGCGAGCTCGTCCAGAACCAGTTCCGCATCGGCATGAGCCGTATGGAGCGCGTCGTTCGCGAGCGCATGGCGTCCCAGGATCCCGACGACATCACGCCGCAGAGCCTGATCAACATCCGCCCGATCGTGGCGGCCATCAAGGAGTTCTTCGGCTCCTCCCAGCTCTCGCAGTTCATGGACCAGTCCAACCCGCTGGCCGGTCTGACCCACAAGCGTCGTCTCTCCGCCCTCGGCCCCGGTGGCCTCGCCGGCCACAAGTCCGGCTCTAGCCGCCGCACCAACGTGCCGACCGCCGTCCGCGACGTCCACAACTCGCACTACGCCCGCATGTGCCCGATCGAGACCCCCGAAGGCCCGAACATCGGCCTCATCGGCTCGCTGGCCCTGTATGCGCACGTCAACGAGTACGGTTTCATCGAGGCCCCGTACCGTCGCGTCGTCGACGGCAAGGTCACCGATGAGATCGACTGGATGACCGCCGATGAGGAGGAGACCCACAACATCGCCCCCGCGAACACGCCCTTCGACGAGAAGACCCGCAAGTTCGTGGCCACCGATTCCCACGGTCACCTCTACAACCCGGACCGCGTCATCGCCCGTACGCGCGACTTCGACGGCTCCTTCGGCGCTCCTGCCCAGGTGCACGTCTCCGATGTCGACTACATGGACGTGAGCCCGCGCCAGCTGCTCTCCGTGGCCGCCAACCTCATCCCGTTCCTCGAGCACGACGACGCTAAGCGTACCCTCATGGGCGCGAACATGCAGCGTCAGGCCGTGCCGCTGATCCGTGCCAACTCCCCGTACGTCGGCACCGGCATGGAGTCGCGCGCCGCGCTCGACTCCGGTGAGCTTATCTGCGCCACCCACGACGGCGTGGTCACCGAGGCCGATGCCGCCCACGTGGTCGTCTACTCCGACGCCTACGGTTCTGAGCGCTTCGACCTTCCCAAGTACCAGCGCTCCAACCAGAGCACCTGCATCAACCACCGCCCGATCGTCCACGCCGGCGACGAGGTCAAGGCTGGCCAGCCGCTGGCCGACGGCACCTCCATCCAGAACTCCGAGCTCGCCCTCGGCGCGAACCTCACCGTGGCTTACATGCCGTGGGAGGGCTTCAACTACGAGGACGGTATCGTCGTGTCCGAGCGCGTCGTTCAGGACGACCTGCTCACCTCGGTGAACATCTCCCGTCACGAGATCGACGCCCGCGACACCAAGCTCGGCCCCGAGGAGATCACCCGCGAGATCCCGAACATGGGCGAGGACATGCTCGCCAACCTCGACGACGACGGCATCATCCGCATCGGCGCCGAGGTCGGCCCTGGCGACATCCTGGTCGGCAAGGTCACCCCGAAGGGCGAGACGGCCCTCACCGCCGAGGAGCGCCTGCTCCGCGCCATCTTCGGCGCTAAGGCGCACGACGTCCGCGACACCTCCCTCAAGATGCCCCACGGCTCTTACGGCCGCGTCGTCGACGTCGTCCGCTTCAGCCGCGAGGCCGGCGACGACCTCCCGCCGGGAGTCAACGAGCTCGTCCGCGTCTTCGTCGCCCAGCGCCGCAAGATCCAGCAGGGCGACAAGATCGCCGGCCGCCACGGCAACAAGGGCGTCGTCTGCAATGTCCTGCCCGTGGAGGACATGCCGTACATGGCCGACGGCACCCCCGTCGACGTGCTGCTCGACCCGTTGGGCGTCCCGTCCCGTATGAACGTCGGCCAGCTGCTCGAGTGCCACCTCGGCTGGGCCGCTGCCCACGGTTGGGACGACGAGTCCACCGAGTCCACGCGTTACGTCGAGGGCCCGATCAAGGTCGCCACGCCGGTTCTCGACGGCGCGACCGACGTCGAGGTCGCCGAGGTCATTCGCCGCACCAACATCAACATGGTCAACAAGGCCATCCAGGAGTACGGCGAGCACATGCGCCTCGACTTCGTCCCGCAGCTCAACGAGCGCGGCAAGACCACGCTCTACGACGGCCGCACCGGCGAGCCCTTCAAGAGCCAGATCACTGTCGGCGTGTCCTACATCCTGAAGCTCGGCCACATGGTCGACGACAAGATCCACGCCCGCTCGACCGGCCCTTACTCCCTCGTCACCCAGCAGCCCCTCGGCGGCAAGGCCCAGTTCGGCGGCCAGCGCTTCGGCGAGATGGAGGTTTGGGCGCTGTACGCGTACGGCGCCGCCAACGTCCTGCAGGAGATCCTCACCGTCAAGTCCGACGACACCAACGGCCGCGTCAAGACCTACGAGGCCATCGTCAAGGGCGAGAACGTGCCCTCCGCCGGCATCCCCGAGTCCTTCAAGGTTCTCGTCAAGGAGATCCGTTCGCTGGCCCTCGATATCCAGCCGATTTCCTACAAGAAGAACGAGAAGCGCGCCAAGCAGGAGGCCCCGAAGACCGAGGACTCCGTGGACGTCTTTGCGAACATGAACGGCGTCGACGACCTGATCGGCGGCCTCACCAGTGACCTCGAGGGCGAGACCGTCCTCGCAGGCGACGCGAACAGCGATAAGGAGTAACTGTGGCAGACTTCGATACCACCGACTTCGACGCGATTAAGATCTCGCTGGCCTCTGCCGACGCGATCCGCGGCTGGTCTTACGGCGAGGTGAAGAAGCCCGAGACCATCAACTACCGCACCCTCAAGCCTGAGAAGGACGGCCTGTTCTGCGAGAAGATCTTCGGTCCCGTCAAGGACTGGGAGTGCTCCTGCGGCAAGTACAAGGGCATCCGCTTCAAGGGCATCGTCTGCGAGCGCTGCGGCGTTGAGGTCACCACGGCCAAGGTCCGCCGCGACCGCATGGGCCACATCGAGCTTGCCGCTCCCGTGAGCCACATCTGGTACTTCAAGAGCCCCGCGACCTTCCCGCTCGCGCGCCTGCTCGACATCAAGTCCAAGGACCTCGAGAAGGTTCTGTACTTCGCCAGCTACATCATCACCAACGTCGACACCGAGGCCCGCGAGGCCGACGCCGACGACCTGCGTGAGGAGCTTGCCGCCGACCTCGAGGAGCTCGACGCCGAGCGCGACGACCAGATCGCCCGCCTCAAGGAGCAGGGCGAGGCCTCCGGCGACGAGTTCGACGATTTCGAGCCCCTCTCCGCCGACGAGATCCGCGCCGGCATCGCCGACCTCGAGGAGGAGTACGAGGAGGAGAAGGCTCTTCGTCGCGACGCCTACGAGAAGTTCATGCAGCTCGAGGAGCGCGAGCTTATCGCCGACGAGGGCCTGTTCTCCGAGCTCAAGCGTTACTACAAGATCTACTTCAAGGGCGGCATGGGCGCCGAGGCCGTGCGCGAGCTTCTGCGCAACGTCGACCTCGAGGCCGAGGCCGAGAACCTGCGCGCCATCATCGCTTCCGAGGATTCCCAGAAGCAGAAGCGCGAGAAGGCCGTCAAGCGCCTCGAGATCGTCGACGCCTTCCTCAAGGGCGGCAACGACCCCGCTGACATGATCCTTGACGTCATCCCCGTCATCCCGCCCGATCTGCGCCCGATGGTCCAGCTTGACGGCGGCCGCTTCGCCGCGTCCGACCTCAACGACCTGTACCGTCGCGTGATCAACCGCAACAACCGACTCAAGCGACTGCTCGACCTGGACGCTCCCGACATCATCGTGAACAACGAGAAGCGCATGCTCCAGGAGTCCGTGGACGCGCTCTTCGACAACGGCCGTCGCGGCCGTCCCGTCACCGGCCGCGGTGGTCGCCCGCTGAAGTCCCTCGCCGAGGCCCTCAAGGGCAAGCAGGGCCGCTTCCGCCAGAACCTGCTCGGCAAGCGTGTCGACTACTCCGGCCGTTCGGTCATCGTCGTCGACCCGAAGCTCAAGCTGCACCAGTGCGGCCTGCCTTCTCAGATGGCGCTCGAGCTCTTCAAGCCCTTCGTGATGCGTCGTCTCGTCGAGCTCGAGAAGGTCGAGAACATCAAGGGCGCCAAGCGTGCCATCGACCGTCAGCAGGCGGCCGTCTGGGACGTGCTCGAGGAGGTCATCCAGGATCGTCTGGTGCTTCTCAACCGTGCTCCTACGCTGCACCGTCTCTCCATCCAGGCCTTCGAGCCGGTCCTCGTCGAGGGTAAGGCCATCCACCTGCACCCGCTGGTGTGCGCCCCCTTCAACGCCGACTTCGACGGCGACCAGATGTCCGTGCACCTGCCGCTGTCGACCCAGGCTCAGACCGAGGCCCGCATCCTCATGCTGAGCTCCAACAACCTGCGCTCGCCGGCTTCCGGTAAGGTGCTGACCGTTCCTTCCCAGGACATGGTCTTCGGCTCCTATTACCTGACCGCCGAGAAGGCCCCGACCGACGGCTCCGAGCCCAAGATCTACGCCGACTTCGAGGACGCCCTGCGCGCCTCCGAGGGCGACTCCACGCTCGACCTTCAGGCCCCCGTCGTGGTCCGCATCGACCCGTCCGAGGCCAACGTCGTCGAGAACGGCAATCGCGTCTTCCGCGTGCTCGTGGGCAAGGGCAAGACCGAGGACATCGACCTCAACAACGGCCCGGTTCGCTTCACCACGACCATCGGCCGCGTCATCTTCAACCGTCAGTGCCTGCCGCCTGACTACCCCTTCATCAACTACAAGCTGGTGAAGAGCGACATCTCGTGGCTCGTCAACAACTGCTGCGACCGCTACCCGCTGGCCGACGTCGAGCCGATCCTTGACGCCATCAAGTCCACCGGCTTCCACTACGCCACCCTCGCGGGCCTTACCGTTTCCGTGTGGGACGCCGTGATCCCGGCCGACAAGCCCGAGCTCATCGAGGAGGCCCAGGACCGCGTCGACCAGATCAACGAGTACTACGAGGACGGCTTCCTGTCCGAGCGCGAGCGCCACGTCGAGGTCGTTAACGCCTGGACCGAGTGCACCGACCTGCTGGGCTCCAAGATGCTCGAGGGCTTCGCCGAGGACAACCCCATTTACATGATGGCCGACTCCGGCGCCCGTGGTTCCAAGACCCAGCTTCGCCAGCTGGCCGGTATGCGAGGCCTCATGGCCGACATGTCCGGCGAGACGATCGACCTTCCGATTAAGGCGAACTTCCGCGAGGGCCTCGAGCCGCTCGAGTACTTCATCTCGACCTACGGCGCCCGTAAGGGCCTGGTCGACACCGCGTCGCACACCTCCGACTCCGGTTATCTGACCCGTCGACTCGTCGACATGGGCCAGGACGTCATCGTGCGCGAGGAGGACTGCGGCACCGACGAGGCCGTTACCTACCAGCTCATCAAGCCGGGCGAGACCGACGTCAACGTCGACCTCATCGGCCGCTGCGTGCTGAACCCGGTCGTCGACCCCGAGACCGGCGAGGTCCTCATCGAGCGCGATGGCTATATCGAGTCCAAGGCTGACCTCGAGATGCTCGTGGCCCACGGCCTCAAGAAGGTTCAGCTCCGCGCGCTTCTTACCTGCAAGAGCAAGTACGGCGTCTGCCAGAAGTGCTACGGCTGGGACCTCTCGACCCGCCGTCCCGTCAACATCGGCACCGCGGTCGGCATCATCGCCGCCCAGTCCATCGGCGAGCCGGGCACCCAGCTCACCATGCGCACGATTCACTCCGGCGGCGTCGCTGGCGCTGACGACATCACGCAGGGCCTCCCGACGGTTGCCCGTATGTTCGACGTCGTCGGCAACGTCAACGAGAAGATCCTGGGCCGCGAGGCCGACCTGGCTCCCGTGTCCGGCCTTCTTCGCATCCGCCCGGAGCAGACCGAGTACCGTATCACCATCCTCGACCCCGAGGACCTCACCCGCGTCGTGGAGGAGTGGACCGTTCCCGCTTCCGCCCGCTTCATGCCGGGCGTCGAGGACGGCGTCGAGGTCCGTGCCGGCGACCAGATCACCCGCGGCTTCGTCAACTTCCGTAAGCTCCGCAAGCTGACCGACATCGAGTCGACCATGCACGTCTTCGTCGACTCCGTTAAGGACGTCTATACGTCCCAGGGCGTCGACCTCGACGACAAGCACATCGAGGTCATCGCGCGACAGATGCTGCGCCGCGTCCAGGTCACCAGCCCGGGCGACTCGCAGTACCTGCTCGGCCAGTACGTCGACCGTTACGTCTTCGCCGAGACGGTGAAGAACATCACCCTGGCCGGCGGCACCGCGCCCGAGGCCGAGCCGGTCATCCTCGGCGCCCTCAAGGTCGCCAGCTCGATCGACTCCTGGCTCTCCAGCGCGTCGTTCATCCGCACCGCGGGCGTCCTCACCGAGGCTGCCATCGAGGGCGACACCGATCACCTGCTGGACCTCAAGTCCAACGTTATCGTGGGTAAGCAGATCCCGGCCGGCACCGGCCTCGCCGCGTACCACAACGTGTCGACCACCTACCACGGCCAGAAGATCGACGGCCCCACCTCGCCGATGGCCAAGAGCCTTCCCGAGTGGGCCCCCGACGAGCTCAAGGGCATCGAGGAGCAGCTCCCCAAGCAGCTCGACTGGGTCGGCGACGACTACGGCTTCGGCGGCGTCTACTCCAAGAACGGCCGCACCCTCTCTTCCGAGGACGCCAAGCTCTACCTGTTCGACGACCTCGGCGTGTCGCAGCGCTGGACCAACAAGTTCAGCGAGGTCGGCATCGAGACCGTGGGCGACCTCATCGGCAAGACCGAGGACGACCTGCTGCGCATCGACGGCATCGGCGCCAAGGCCATCGAGGAGCTCCGCGACGGCCTCGAGGCCCGCGGCCTGCTCTACATCCTCGAGCCCGAGGACGACGAGGCCGACTCCGAGGATCTCTCGCAGCTCCTCAACATGGTGTTCTCGCCCGACGCTGACGGCGACATCATGCTCGGCTCCGCGGCTCCGGCCAAGCACCACTTCGACGATGACGAGCTCATCGGCGGCTCCTCGAACGACGAGAAGTCCGGCGACATCATCAACGAGGACCTGGGCAGCCTCGACGACCTCCTCTCGCAGGTCGTTAAGTCCGAGGGCTCCGACGAGGAGTAAGCTCCGGGTTTCATAGCACTGCCAAGGGCGGTCCTTCGGGGCCGCCCTTTTTTCGTACGCCAAATCCAAGCCCGCGTCTGCTGCTCTTACCTCAAGCAACAGTTGTCGTGCCGCTTACCGAAGCTGTTGACACCCTGTCAACGAGTGCAGCTATACTGAATCTGAATACATCTGTCGGTTGCTGCAGGCCGTCGCAAGTTCAGACAAGCAAAGGAGCCGCATGGAAGAGTACAAGGTCCTCGAGATCAAGCAATCCGTGTTCGCCGACAACGACCGCGAGGCCGACGCGCTGCGCGCAGACCTCAAGGCACGCGGCCAGTACCTCCTCAACCTTATGAGCTCGCCCGGTTCCGGAAAGACGACCACGCTCTCGCGCACCATCGAGGCGCTGGGCTCCGAGCTCAAGCTTGCCGTCATGGAGGCCGATATCGATTCCGACGTGGACGCGGCCACCATCTCCGCCCTCGGCGCCAAGACCATCCAGCTCCACACGGGCGGCATGTGTCACCTCGACGCCGGCATGTGCAAGCAGGGCCTCGAAGGCCTGGCCGCCGACGACGCGGACCTTATCTTCCTCGAGAACGTCGGCAACCTGGTGTGCCCTGCCGAGTTTGATACCGGTGCCTGCAAGAACGCCTGCATCCTGAGCGTCCCCGAGGGCGACGACAAGCCGCTCAAGTACCCGCTCATGTTCTCGGTCTGCGACGTCGTGCTTGTCAACAAGATCGACGTTGCCCCGTACTTTGACTTCGACCTTGCCAAGTGCCGCGCGAACGTGGCCATGCGCAACCCCAACGCGCGCGTGATCCCCATTTGCGCCAAGACGGGCGAGGGCATGGACGAGTGGTACCGGTGGCTGCGCGACCAGGTGGCCGCCTGGAAGGCTTGCGCCTAAAGCTTCGCCAGCAGGCTGTCGACCAGACTGGGGACGGCCGCTGACCTGCACGTTATTTACCTGACCGAGCGGCGCTTGGGGGAGTGGCCGCCAGTTATAAGGAGAGGAACATGTCCGTCAA
>CAVDQW010000261.1:0-13408 GCA_963610995.1 bacterium
TGCTTGTGGCGCGGGTTCTCGCAAATGACGTAAACCTTGCCGTGGCGACGAATGATCTTGCACTTGTCGCACATCTTCTTGACCGAAGGACGTACCTTCATGAGTCATTCCTTTCGGTAGTGCTGATACGAACTTTATCTACTCGCCCAGCCGCTGGCGTGATTTCCTAGGCTGAACGCGACGCAACTCCTACTTGTAGCGGTAGGTGATGCGGCCGCGGGTGAGATCGTAGGGAGAAATCTCCACGACGACCTTGTCGCCCGGGAGGATGCGGATGTAGTTCATCCTGATCTTTCCCGAGATGGTGCAGAGAATGGTCTTGCCGTTCTCAAGCTCCACGTTGAACATAGCGTTGGGCAGCGGCTCAACGACCTTGCCCTCGAGTTCGATTGCGTCTTGCTTGCTCAAAGTAATCCCTCTCTACGCCGTGACAGCGACTATCAAATATATCGAAAATTCACGGAGCCGTCCACGAAGTCGGGATTTGCTCCACAACCTCACCATGAGCACGGGACACAAAGGCGCCCCCTCGTCTTACTCGCAGGAGAAATAGGACGAAGGGACTGTCCCCATGTCTTATTCTTTGACGCCGCCGTACATCTCGCACCAAGGGCCGGATTCGTCGGCAGTGAGAATCAGCGGTCCGTCGGCGGTGATGGCAACGGTGTTCTCGTAGTGCGCGGCAGGCAGTCGGTCGACGGTTACGACCGTCCAACCATTACCGAGGGTCTCGCACTCGTAGCTGCCCATGGTGATCATGGGCTCGATGGCGATGACCATGCCGACCTGAAGCTTGACGCCGCGGCCCTTCTTGCCGTAGTTGCGGACCTCGGGATCCTCGTGCATGTCGCGGCCGACGCCGTGACCGACATAATCGCGAACGACGCCGAAGCCGTTGTCCTCGGCGAGCTTCTGGACCGCGAAGCCGATATCGCCCAGGCGGTTGCCGGGGACGGCCTGCTCGATGCCCGCCTTAAGACAATCGCGCGTGATCTCGCAAAGAGCACGCGATGCGTCATCGGGCTCCCCGACGAAGAACGTCCAGGCGTTGTCCCCCACCCAACCGTTGTACGTGGCACCGGTATCGATGGAGATGATGTCGCCCTGCTCAAGAATCGCGGAGGGCGACGGAATGCCGTGGACGACCTGCTCGCTGATGGACGAGCAGATGCTGCCCGGGAACCCACCGTAACCCTTGAAGGTGGGGGTGCCGCCGTGAAGGCGGATGAAGCTTTCGACGGCGCGGTCGATGTCGTAGGTCGACACGCCCGGCGCCACCATGCTTCCAGCTAGACGGAGGGCCGCCTTGGACAGTGCCCCGGCGGCCCTCATCTGCTCTATCTGCTGAGGAGATTTGAGCTTGATCATAGGTTCAGGAGATCCTTCACATCGACGTAGACCTCGTCGACGGGACGGTTACCGTCGACCTCCTTAAGGATCGAGTGACCCTTGTAGTACTCGACCAGCGGAGCCGTCTGGGTGTGATAGGTGTCCAGGCGGTGCTGAATCGTCTCGGGCTTGTCATCGTCGCGCTGATACATCTCGCCCTCGCAGCGCGGGCACACATCGGTGCCGGCGGGAGCGGTGTAGCCGCAGGACTTGCAGGTGCGGCGAGAAGACAGGCGTGCAACGACGGCCTCGTCGGGAACGCTGACGAGCAGCGCGGCGTCGAGGTCGCGACCCATGTCGGCGAGCTCGGAGTCGAGCGCGACGGCCTGGGCGGTGTTGCGGGGGAAGCCATCGAGGATGAAGCCCTTCTTGGCATCATCGGAATCGAGGCGCTCCTTGACCAGATCGATGACGAGCTGATCGGGGACGAGCTGACCGGACTCCATGTAGGACTTGGCCTTGACGCCAAGCTCGGAGCCGGCCTTGACGGCGGCGCGGAGAAGATCGCCGGTGGAGATGTGGGCGAAGCCGTAGTCCTCCACGAGCTTTTGACCCTGGGTACCCTTACCGGCGCCCGGGGCGCCAAGAAGAACGATGTTCATCAGTGATGCCCTTCCTTCTAATAACAGGCCGAAAACTTACCCGCGCGACTGGCTCTTACTTGAAGAAGCCGTCGTAGTTGTGCATCTTGAGCTGGCTCTCGAGCGAGGACAGGGTGTCCATCGCGACGCCGACCATGATGAGGACCGAGGTGCCGCCGAAAGCCTGGATCAGCGAGTTGTTCGTGAACCAGAAGATGATGGTCGGGACGACGGCCAGAACAGCCATGAACAGGGCGCCCGGAAGGGTGACGTGATCGATGGTGTTCTTAATGTAAGCGGCGGTGGCGGCGCCGGGGCGCACGCCGGGGATGAAGCCGCCCTGCTTACGGAGCTGGTCGGCGGTCTCCTCCGGGTTGAACACCATGGAGGAGTAGAAGTACGCGAAGGCCACGATGAGAACAACCGAGAGAACCCAGTTGATCCAACCGGACGAGAGCGCGTTGGCAAACGTCTGGACCCACTCGACGTTCGGGAAGAACACCGCGATCTGGGCCGGCAGATACAGGATCGCCGAAGCGAAGATGATCGGCACGACGCCGGCGGTGTTGACCTTGATCGGCAGGTAGGTGGACTGGCCACCCATCATGCGACGACCCACGACGCGCTTGGCGTACTGGATCGGGATGCGACGCTGGCCGCGCTCCACATAGACGATGAGCGGCACGATGGCGATGATGATCACCAGGGTAACCACGGTGAGAACCAGGTTGCCGGTGTTGCTCACGGAGCTGATGAGGGAGCTGGGCAGGCCGCTCATGATGTTCGCGAAGATGATGAGCGACATGCCGTTGCCGATGCCGCGCTGGGTGATGACCTCACCCAGCCACATGATGATGATGGCGCCGACGAGCATCGTGAAGACCACGATGAAGCTCTCGAGAACCTCGGGGATGCCCATGTCCGCGAAGCTGACGCCGTAGCTCTTGAAGAGGAACAGGTAGCCAACTGCGGAAATGAGGGCGAGACCGATCGTAAGGTAACGCGTGTACTGCGTAATCTTGCGCTGACCGGTCTCGCCGTCCTTAGCAAGCTCGCCGAGGGACGGAATCACGGCCTGCATCAGCTGCAGAATGATCTGCGCGGTGATGTAGGGCATGATGCCGAGGCTGAAGACAGACATGCGGGAAAGTGCGTTACCCGAGAACAGGTTAAGCACGGCCATAGCGCCGCCCACGGAAGTGCTGGTAGAAGTCAGCACGTCCTGGAACGGAACTCCCGGAACGGGAAGGTGGGCGCCCACACGATACAGCAGGAGGATTCCCACCGTAAGAAGGAGCTTGTTCCTCAGTTCCGGAACGCGAAACGCGTTGGCGATTCCCTTTAGCACGCCTGCTCGACCTTTCCTCCGGCCGCCTCAATCTTGGCCTTGGCAGAGGCGGAGACCTTGTCGACCTTGACGGTGAGCTTCTTGGTGAGCTCGCCGTCGCCGAGGACCTTCACGAGCTCGTACTCGTGCTTGATGACGCCCTTCTCGCACAGGGAAGCGCCGTCGACGGTCTCACCGTCGGCATAGAGGGCCTCGAGGCGGGAAAGGTTCACGGGCGCGTACTCGACGCGGTTGGGGTTGGTGAAGCCAGGGAGCTTCGGGAGGCGCATAGCCAGGACCATCTGGCCGCCCTCGAAGCCGGGGCCCTTGCCGCCACCGGAGCGGGAAAGCTGACCCTTGGTGCCGCGGCCGGCGGTGGTGCCGGTGCCGGAAGCGTTACCGCGACCAAGGCGCTTGCGGTTCTTGCGGGAGCCCGCCGCGGGGCGCAGATCGTTGAGCTGCATTGGTTGACTCCTAGTTCTCTTCCACGTTAACGAGGTGCTTGATCTTGAAGATCATGCCACGGATGCCGGGGTTGTCCGGCTGCTCGACGGAATCGCCGATCTTGCGAAGGCCGAGGGCCTTGGCGGTGGCGGTCTGGTCCTTCTTCACGCCGCACTGAGCGGAGCGGACAAGGGTGATCTTGAGGGACTGAGCCATCTTTAGTTCTCCTTACCGACGAACATCTCACCCACGGTGAGGCCGCGGCGCTCGGCGACCTGCTCGGGGGTGGAGAGCTCCTTGAGGCCCTCGGCGGCGGCCTTAATCATGTTAAGGGCGTTGTTGGTGCCGAGAGACTTGGAGAGGACGTTGGTGATGCCGGCAAGCTCGAAGAGCGGACGGACGGGGCCGCCGGCGATGACGCCGGTACCCTCGATAGCCGGCTTGATGAGGACGCGACCAGCGCCGTAGTGGCCCTCGACGGCGTGCGGCACGGAGCCGGCCTCGGTGACCTCGACGTGGAACATGTTCTTCTTGGCGTCCTCGACGGCCTTGGAAATAGCCAGGGGCACCTCGGCGGACTTGCCGAGGCCGAGGCCCACGTTGCCCTTGCCGTCGCCGACGACCACGAGGGCGAGCAGCGACATACGACGGCCGCCCTTGACGGTCTTGGAAACGCGGTGGATGAAGACGACGCGCTCCTGAAGATCCGTATCCTGCTGGCGCTTACGATCTCGTGCCATTGAATCCTCCTAGAACTTCAGGCCCGCGTTGCGGGCACCGTCTGCCAGAGCCTTGACTCGGCCGTGATAGATACGACCACCGCGGTCGAAGGTGACCGTGGTGATGCCCTTCTCCAGGGCGCGCTTGCCGACGAGCTCGCCGACGAACTCAGCGGCCTCCTTGTTGGAGCCGAGCTTGCCGGTGGCCTTGAACTCGGGGTCGAGGGTCGAGGCGGCGCAGAGGGTGGAGCCGGTGACGTCGTCGATGACCTGGGCATAGATGTGGGCGTTGGTGCGGTGCACGGCGAGACGCGGACGCTCGGCGGTGCCGGAGACCTTGCCGCGGACACGACGCTTGCGGCGCGCGAGGCCGGCCTGCTTGGCCTTGAACTTGTTCATTGCTTCTCCTTAAGAGACGTGCCGATACCTGACGGGGTATGGGACTTATGCGTTAAGCGCTACTACTTGGCGGCCTTGCCGAGCTTACGACGGATGTGCTCGCCCTCGTAGTGGATACCCTTGCCCTTGTACGGCTCGGGCGGACGCTTCATGCGGATCTCGGCGGCAACCTGGCCGACCTGCTCCTTGGAGATGCCCTTAACCGTGATGTGGGTGTTGTCGGGCACGACGAACTCGATGTTCTCGGGAGCCGGGTAAATGACCGGGTGAGAGTAACCGAGGGAGAGGTCGAGGTCCTTGCCCTTGAGCGTGGCACGGTAGCCGACGCCGGTGAGCTCGAGCTTCTTCTCGAAGCCCTGGGAGACGCCCACGACCATGTTGTCGATGAGGGTGCGGGTGAGTCCCTGCTGAGCGTTGGAGGCGACGGACTCGTCGTTACGCTCGACGAGGACGGTCTCGCCCTCCTGCTTGATGGTCAGGAGCTCGGAGAACGTGCGGGTCAGCTCGCCCTTGGGGCCCTTGACGGTAACGGTGGTGTTATCGATAGCCACGGTGACTCCGGCGGGAACCACGACAGGCTTCTTACCAATACGAGACATGTGAAGTCTCCTTTCTTCCTGTCGGTGATTTACCAGATGTAGGCGATGACCTCGCCGCCGATGCCGGCCTTGCGGGCATCGCGGTCGCACATCATGCCGCGGGACGTGGAGATAACGGCGGTGCCGAGGCCACCGAGGACGCGCGGAAGCTTGTCAGCGGTGGAGTAGATGCGCAGGCCGGGCTTGGAAACGCGCTTGATGCCCTTGATGACCTTAGCGCGGCGCTCGCCGTACTTAAGGGTGATGTGAAGGGTCTTCTGGGGCTTGGTGTCCTCGACCTCATAGCCCTCGATGTAGCCCTCCTCCTTGATGACGCGCGCGATCTCGACCAGAACCTTGGTCGACGGCATGGAGACCTCAGCCTTGTTGGCGGAGTTCGCGTTGCGAATGCGCGTCAGCATGTCAGAAACGGGATCGGTAATCTTCATGGATCCTTTTCTCCTTTGTTAATGATGAACCTGTGCGCTCGGTTCGCCCCCACCCGTAGCGGGTGCGCCTGAACGCCAGAGCCCTTTGCGTCCTACCAGCTAGCCTTGCGGACGCCAGGAAGCTCGCCCTTGCTCGCAAGCTCACGGAAGCACACACGGCAGAGGCCGAACTTGCGATACACGGAGTGGGGACGCCCACAGCGCTGGCAACGGTTCTGCTTACGGGTCGAGTACTTCGGCTCACGCGACGCCTTGACGATCATCGATGTCTTAGCCACAAATCCTCCTTCAGAGAATCCTTGGGGAAGCGCTTCTGCGCTCCCCTACTGCAAAAATATTGACTTACGCCTTCTTGAACGGGAAGTTGAAGGCAGCGAGAAGCGCCTTGCCCTCCTCGTTCGTGTTGGCGGTGGTCACGATGGTGATGTCCATACCGCGGGTGTGATCGATCTTGTCGAAGTCGATCTCCGGGAAGATGAGCTGCTCGGTAACGCCCATGGAGAAGTTACCGCGGCCATCGAAGGACTTGTCGGAAATGCCGCGGAAGTCGCGGATGCGGGGGATAGCGATGCAGATCAGGCGATCCAGGAACTCCCACATACGGTCGCCGCGCAGGGTGACCTTGGCGCCGATCGGCATGCCCTCGCGAAGACGGAAGGTAGCGATGGACTTACGAGCGCGGGTAATCAGCGGCTGCTGGCCGGTGATGGCGCGCAGGTCGGCGACAGCGCCGTCGATGGCCTTGGAATCGGTAGCGGCCTCGCCGACGCCCATGTTCACGACGATCTTCTCGATCTTCGGGATCTGCATGACGTTGCCGTAGCCGAACTGCTTCTGAAGCTCGTCGCGGACGGTGTCCAGGTACTGCTGCTTAAGACGCGGGACGTACTTCTCGTCTGCCATGTTTCACTCCTTAAAACCTGGGGTTTTAAGCCCGGGGCATCTGAGCCTCGGACCTCCCTCGAGCGTGGCGCGCCCTCGGGAGCCTTCTATTTGCATGCGCCCGAGACAGAAACCACCCGTCAACAGACGCGATTGTCTATATTACGCCTTTCCCCACAGAATCGTCACCGTAAATACAGCGTCACCCTTCCTGCATAAATAGACCCTGGAGGCCAACGAAAGCCCCAGCCGTCAAGAAGCGCTACGTGTATGAACAGCCCCGTATACAGAGGGAGCCCCCGGAACTTCTCGTAGAAGGCGCCCAAGCGAGCGAAGCTCGCGCAGCCTTCGAAGAGAGGTTCCGGGGGCTCCCGGTCATCTCAAAAGCGAGTCTTAGAACTCGGCGCCGCACTTCTTGCAGACGCGGATGGCGGTCTTCTTGCCGTTGAGCTCGCCCTGCTTGTGGCCGACGCGGGTCGGCTTGGAGCAAGAGGGGCAGACCAGCATCACGTTAGAGACGTGAATCTTGGCCTCCTTCTCAACGAAGCCGCCCTGCGGGTTGACGGCGGTCGGGCGCTGGGCCTTCTTGACCACGGCGACGCCCTCGACGACAACCTTGTCCTCGGAGGGATAGGCGCGCAGAACCTTGGCCTGCTTGCCCTTGTCCTTGCCGGAGATGACCTCGACGAGGTCGTCCTTCTTAACAGACATCTTAGGCACGGTGTATACCTCCTTAGAGCGTCTCAGGCGCGAGCGAGACGATCTTCATGTACTTGTGATCGCGCAGCTCGCGGGCGACGGGCCCGAAGATACGGGTACCCTTGGGCTCGCCCTCCTTGTTGACCAGGACGCAAGCGTTCTGATCGAACTTGATGTAGCTGCCATCCTTGCGGCGGTTCTCCTTCTTGGTGCGCACGATGACGCAGCGAACGATGTCGCCCTTCTTCACCGAGCCACCGGGGGTGGCCTCCTGAACAGCGCCGATGACGACGTCGGCAAGGCCGGCGTAACGACGCTTGGAGCCACCAAGGACCTTGATGCACTTGACTCGCTTGGCGCCGGAGTTGTCGGCGACGGCGAGCATGGTCTCCATCTGAATCATGTTGGTGTTCCTCCGAACGATGCCCTCCCAGAGGTGCGCCCACACGAGCGGCGCACATGGGAAAGCGTGGGATTTGCAAAAAGACTACTTAGCGCGCTCGACGATCTCGAGGAGACGCCAACGCTTGGTCTTGGACAGCGGACGGGTCTCCATGACGGTGACCTTATCGCCGAGGCCGCACTCGTTGTTCTCGTCGTGAACGTGCAGCTTCTTGGAGATGGTCATCATCTTGCCGTACTTGGGGTGGTGCTTGCGGTAGTCGATCTTCACCGTCACGGACTTGTTGCCGGAGATGGAGACGACGACACCGGTGCGAACCTTACGCGCGTTCCTGTTTTCGGTCTCAGCCATGTCTTACCTCTCCTGCAATCTACTGCTGGGCAGCGGTCTTCTCCGCTGCCTTCTGACGGGCCGTCTGCTCGGTGAGGCAGCGGGCGATGTCCTTCTTCACGTTCTTGACGCGAGCGGTGTTGTCGAGCTGGCTCGTGGCCATCTGGAAACGAAGGTTGAAGAGCTCGGCGCGGCCCTCCTCGACCTTCTTAACGAGCTCGGCGTCGCTGAGCTCCTTGATGTCCTTGTACTTCATTAGGCTTCCTCCCCGTCCTGCTGAGCGGCGCGGTGGACAATCTTGGTCTTGATGGGCAGCTTGTGCTGGGCGAGACGAAGAGCCTCACGAGCAACATCCTCGGGGACGCCGTCGATCTCGAACATGATGCGGTCCGGCTTGACGACGGCCACCCACTCCTCCGGGTTGCCCTTGCCCTTGCCCATACGGGTGTCCTGGGGCTTCTTGGTGATGGGCTTGTCCGGGAAGATGGTGATCCAGACGCGGCCGCCACGCTTCATGCAACGGGTCATGGCGATACGAGCAGCCTCGATCTGGCGGTTGGTGATCCAGTGGGCCTCGAGCGCCTGGATACCCCAGGTACCGAAGTGCAGCTCGGTGTTGCCCTTTGCGTGGCCCTTCATGGAGCCGCGCTGAACCTTACGGTGAAGAACGCGCTTAGGGGCGAGCATTAACGGGCCCTCCTCTCGTTACGGCCGCGGCGGGGACGCGAAGAACCCTCGAGAGCCGGACGCGGGGTCGGCTGGCCGGGGAGCTTCTCGCCGAGGTAGATCCAAACCTTGATGCCGCAGGCACCCATGGTGGTGCGAGCGGTGGAGGTGCCGTAGTCGATGACGGCACGCAGGGTGTGCAGAGGCACGCGACCCTCGCGGTACCACTCGCGACGGCCCATCTCGGCGCCGTTCAGACGACCGGAGCACTGGATACGGATACCCTTGGCGCCGGCCTTGCGGGCGGACTGGACGGCCTTGCGCATGGCGCGACGGAAAGCAACGCGCTGCTCGAGCTGCTCAGCAATGGACTGAGCGACGAGGTTGGCGTCGAGCTCGGGGCGCTTGACCTCGATGACGTCGACGTTGACCTGGCCCTTGGAGACCTTGGCGACCTTCTCGAGATCGGAACGGAGGGCGTCGATGTCAGCGCCCTTCTTGCCGATGACGATGCCCGGGCGAGCGGTGTAGATGGTGACCTTCACCTTGTCGCCGGCGCGCTCGATGTCCACGCGGGACAGGGCGGCGTTAGCGAGGCGCTTGTTCAGGAACTCGCGGATGGCGAGGTCGTTGCCGAGGTTCTCGGCGTAGTTCTTCTCGGCGTACCAACGGGAACGCCACTCCTCGGTGATACCGAGACGGAAGCCGGTAGGCTGAACCTTGTGACCCATGCTTTCCCTACGCCTCCTTTCGAGGAGCGACGACGACGGTGATGTGGCTCATGCGCTTGTTGATGCGGGAAGCGGAGCCCTTGGCGCGAGGACGGATGCGCTTGAGCGTGGGGCCCTCGTCGACGTAAGCCAGCTTGACGTAGAGATCGTCAGCGCGGAGGCCGTTGTTGTTGACGGCGTTGGCGATGGCGGAACGCAGAACCTTGGAAACAGGCTCGGCAGCGGAGCGGGTGCTGAACTGCAGGACCTCGAGCGCCTTGGCGACGGGGAGGTTGCGGATCATATCGACGACCATACGGGTCTTGCGAGGAGCCATGCGCACGTACTTGGCGGTAGCGCGAACCTCGGTGGTGGTGTTGTTAGCCATTTACTACTACTCCCCTACTTAACCTTGTGACCCTTGAAGGTGCGGGTCGGGGCGAACTCGCCGAGCTTGTGGCCGACCATGGACTCGGTCACGTACACGGGGACGTGCTTGCGGCCGTCGTGGACGGCGATGGTGTGGCCGACCATCTCGGGGTAGATGGTGGACGCGCGAGACCAGGTCTTCATGACGTCCTTGGTGCCGGCCTCGTTCTGAGCGGTGACACGCGCGAGGAGGCGAGTCTCCACGAACGGGCCCTTCTTGAGACTTCTGCTCATGTGTTCTATCTCCTAAACGTGTGACTACTTGGTCTTGCGACGACGGATGATCAGACGGTTGCTGGCCTTCTTCGGGTTGCGCGTCTTGTAACCCTTCGTCGGCTTGCCCCAAGGAGTAACGGAGGGACGACCAGAGGTGTGGTTCTTGCCCTCGCCGCCGCCGTGCGGGTGGTCGACCGGGTTCATGACGGTACCACGGACGGTCGGGCGGACGCCCTTCCAACGGTTGCGGCCGGCCTTGCCGATCACGATGTTGGAGTGCTCAGCGTTGCCGACGACGCCGATGGTGGCGCGGCAGGTGAGCAGGACGCGACGAAGCTCGGAGGAGGGCATACGGAGGACGGCGTAGCCGTTGTCCTTGCCCATGAGCTGGACGGAGGTGCCGGCGGAACGGGCCATAGCGGCGCCCTTGCCAGGCTGGAACTCGACGTTGTGGATCAGCGTACCGACGGGGATCTCGGAAAGCGGCATGCAGTTGCCGGGCTTGATGTCGATATCCTTGGTGCCGGAGATGACCATGTCGCCGACGTGGAGGCCCTCGGGAGCGATGATGTAGGCCTTGGCGCCGTCAACGTAGTGGAGAAGCGCGATGCGGGAGGTGCGGTTCGGGTCGTACTCGATGGTCGCGACCTTGGCCGGGACGTCGTCCTTGCGGCGCTTGAAGTCGATGCGACGGTACTGACGCTTGTTGCCGCCACCCTGGTGACGAACGGTGATGCGGCCGTTGTTGTTGCGGCCACCCTTGTGGGGCAGGGGCTCGAGAAGGCTCTTCTCGGGCTTGTCCGTCGTGATCTCCGCAAAGTCGGAGACCGTCTGGAAACGCCTGCCGGCGCTCGTCGGCTTGAGGTGCTTGACTGCCATTTGGTTCTTTCCCTTCTTTGTCCGTTGGCCGCCCCGCTCAGGGATTGGCGAGACGACACCGGATTACCACGGTACCGCGCGTATCCATTATACGCGGCATAGAAGCCCGGCCTCCCCTATTGGGAGGCGCGGGCAGTAAAACCGAAACTACTCGGCGGCCTGGGTGGCGAAGATCTCGATCGACTCACCGTCGGCGACGGTGACGACGGCCTTCTTCCAGGAGCGGGTCATACCGGACTGGTAGCGGACGCGCTTCATCTTGCCGCGAACGTTCATGGTGTTGACCTTGACCACGTGCACGTTGAAGATCTTCTCGACGGCGTCGGCGATCTCCTCCTTGCAGGCAGACTTGGCGACCTCGAACGTGTACTTGCCCTGCTCCATGAGGTCGTAAGAACGCTCGGAGACGATCGGGCGAACGATGACGTCGTAGGCGGAGTTCATTATGCGAGCACCTCCCCGAACTTCTTGGCGACATCGGCGGCAAGGACGAGGGCCTTGTTGTCGATGAGCAGACGGCTGGTGGCCTCGACGTCAGCGATGATGGTGACGTTGGCGAGGTTGCGGAACGACAGGTAGGCGTTGATGGCCTCGTCGTTGACGACGACGGTCACACGCTTGTCGTCGGTGATGCCGAGGGCGTGCAGAGCAGCCTTGGCAGCCTTGGTGGAGGGCTCGGCGAAGTCGAAGTTATCGACGACGTAGAGCTCGCCGTCGGCGAGCTTGCCGGAGAGAACGGAACGCATAGCAAGCTTGACCATCTTGTTGTTGATCTTCTTGTTGTGCGTGCGCGGGGTCGGTCCGAAGACGACGCCGCCACCGACCCACTGAGGAGCGCGGGTCGAACCCTGACGGGCGCGGCCGGTGCCCTTCTGGCGATACGGCTTGCGGCCGCCGCCGGAGACGTTGTGGCGGTTCTTCACGGCGTGGGTGCCCTGACGCAGGCAAGAGTCCTGGCAGACGACGACCTGGTGAACAACGGGGATGTTCGGCTCGATGCCGTAGACGGCGTCGGCGAGCTCGGTCTGCTCGACCTCAGCCCCCTCGACGTTCTTAACGGAAATCTTGGACATTGTGTCCTCCTAATAGACCTAAAGGTTTACTTTCTCGGGGCCCTTAGGCCATGCGGACCTGGACGAGGCCGTTCTTGCCGCCGGGGACAGCGCCCTTGACGAGCATGAGGTTCTGCTCGGCGTCGACGCGGACGAGCTTGAGGTTGCGCACGGTGACGCGCTCGTTGCCCATGTGGCCGTACATGTGGAGGCCCTTACGGACGCGCGCGGGGTAGGCGCACTGGCCGATGGAACCCGGCTTGCGCTGGTTGCGGCAGCCGTGGGTCATGGGGCCGCGGGAGAAGTTCCAGCGCTTAACGGTGCCCTGGAAACCCTTGCCCTTGGAGGTGCCGGTGACGTCGACGGACTTGACGTCGGAGAAGTCGGCCACGGTGACGACGTCGCCGCAGTTGTGCTCCTCGCCGTTCTCAACGCGGACCTCGCGCAGGAACTTCATCGGCTCGACGCCGTGCTTGGCGAAGTGTCCGGCCATGGGCTTGTTGACGTGCTTAGCGGAGATGTCTCCGAAGCCGATCTGGACGGCGTCATAACCGTCGGTCGCCTTCGTCTTGACCTGCGAGACGGTGCAGGGGCCAGCCTGGATGACGGTCACGGGGACGACGTTGTCGTTCTCGTCCCAGACCTGGGTCATACCGAGCTTGCGGCCAAGGATGGTGTTGACCATGCTCTTTCCTTACCTTCGGTGGTCATGGGACAAGTGAGGCACCCTTTGCCTCAACCCCAGCGGACCACGTCCATTACCTGCTGTTTTGCGTGGAGACACAGTCGTCCCCAAACTTCACAGCTTGTCTACTATACACGCGCGCGGGCGGGTTCACAATCTCTACGCAGAACTTTTTCGGGTATCTACCTGCGGCTCGAATTCCCCCGCAGCCGGGCGTATCCTTCCCGCGCGGCGGCCGCCGACCCCTCCCCGAGTTCGGAAGGCTTCCAAACTTCGTAAGGCTTCCGAACTTTGGTTTACTTCTCTATATGCACAGGTAGATGGCTTGTCGCTGCTGGCAAGACGAGCGTTGGCAAGTTTGGAAGCCTTCCGAACTTGGAGAGAGGGGCGGCTTTACGCCAGGTGGTCGGAGCCGATGGCGCGGAGCTTCTCGTTGCGGCGGCGCGCGAGCTCGTCGGCGGGCAGGGCAAGAAGGTCCTCCAGGGCGGCGGAGACCTCGCGCATGAGGTCGCGCGCGAGCTCGTCGCGCGACAGCCCGGCGTCGTCGACGACGCCGTCCCCGAGTCCGCGC
>CAVDQW010000262.1:0-10368 GCA_963610995.1 bacterium
GCGTTGGAATCCTCGGACTCGGTGCCGGCCTCGTGGAAGTAGAGCTTCGTGTTCGTCGTCATGGCGTCGCCGTCCCGGTTGAGCAGGTGCCCGGAGCTGTCGGCCATGATGTTCCATTCCGCCGGGCAGGTGGCGGTGTCCGGGCGGAAGAGCCAGAAGCACTGCGCGCTCGAGCCGTTGCCCGCGTAGACCTGCGCTTTGACGTGGACGGTCCTCGTCGGGCCGCCGCCGGTCATGTCGAGCCATAGGGTCTGGCCGTGGGCGACGTTCATGGCGTTGGCGAACGAGACCAGGTTCTCCCAGGGCCCGCCGGCGTTTTCGTTGTCCCTTTGCGCGGGGTCGGTGCACGAGCCGCCGGATATGTTGACGGCCCATTGCGTGTTCAGCTGCTCCGGCGCGGGCCAGATGAGGGCCTGCGTCTCCGAGGAGGCGGGGGTGTTGCCGTCGCCGACGTAGGCGCTCTGCGTCGTGTCGAGCGGCGGCGAGATGTTCACGATGCGGTTCGCCCAGACGAACGACCCGGCGAATTTGGTGGTCTGCGTTCCGAGCCAGGTCTCGATGGGGGATGCGTACGAGTCGATCCAGCCGGTCGAGGCGAAGACGCCCGCGTCCTGGCCTGGATAGATCACCTTGCCGTCGTCGCCGCGGATGCCGCTATAGTAATCCCAGCAATGGCCGTTCATCCTGACGGCGAGATGCCTGTCGTCGTATCCGCGCCGGATCCAGAGGTCCCAATTGGCGGCCTCGGAGTGGGAGTCCCATCGGACGTAGTCGGTCCAGTACACGCCGTCGCCGCCGCAGGCTTTCCACCGGACGTCGACGGGCGAGGTGGCGTCCGTGTCCAAGTCGAACGTGTCGCTGCAGGCGATGCCCGATTTGGAGGTCTGGTTGTCCCCGCTGACGTTGTATTCGAGGGTGTATGAGCCGTCGTCTGCACCTTGGTGCCAGCCCAGGGAGCGCGGCATCGAATCGCAGTAGCTCTTCGCGGCGACGTAGGGGGTGCCCTGGACGTGATAATAGAGTTTGGTCACGAAATCGCATTTTAGCTTCAGGAGGAGGGCTACGCCGAGCTGGTCGCCGTCGCCGCGCGCGGGCATGCACCAGGTTGCGAACCCCGTGTAGGTGGATGGCGCCCAGGTGCGCGAGATGCGCCCCCAGCTTCCCCATACGCGCGTTTTGTCGCCGGTGAATTCTGAGTTGCCGTTGAAATCGTAATAGAGCGTTTTCCCGATTTCCACTTGCCAACTCTCCTCAACGTCTCCCCCCGATTCCAGCGCCCAGGCCGCGGTCGGCAGGAGCGACGACGCCGATGCCAGGGCGGCGGAGAGGAGGAGGGCGCGGCGGGAGATGGGGTTCGGCTCGGGCGCGTTGTCGGATGCTTCGTTCATTTCGGGGTCCTTTCGCTAGATGGAGCCGAGGATGGAGAACCCCGGGCGGACGCGGTAATTTCCGTCCTGCTCGAGATTCTGGATTTCGATGGGGAATGAGGCCGTCTCGCTGTTCGGTGTGACGATCCCGAACGCGACGGCCGAAGGCGTTGCCGACGCGACGTTGTAGACGCGGCCGTCCTTCTCGAGCGGGAATCTCCAGCCTTCCGGATAGTCCTCGCGGGCGGCTTCCCGGTACGTCAGCGCATCCACGTTCGCCGAGACGAGGTACGGCCTGCCGACGGTCGCGTTCGCGAGCGTGACGTTCGCGTAGCGCGCGGCCGTGGCTTTGCCGCCGCCCGCCGAGGCGTTGAGGGCCGGCGCGGCGGACAGGATGTCGTCGACCTGGTTGGCCGATATGCCGAGCTTTGCCAGACGAGTGCGGTCGCCGGTCGGGACGATTTCGTCGACCCCGGCGCAAACCGCGGGGACGTCGGACAGCTCGCAGGAGATGGATGTCGGGGCGGACGAGCCTTTGTCTCGGGATATGGCCGCATGCACGCCCAGCGCCGCGCCGAGCGCCGCGAGCGCGGCGGTCCCGCCGATCGCGATGGCGCGCCGGCGCGAGGGGGTATTTTCCTCCGCCTCGGCCGCGGCCGCCGCCCCGGCGGCGTAGCCCTCCTCGTAGGTGCGTTGCCCGTCCGCCGCGGTCGGCGACGTCGCCCGTGGGGCGGGTTTCTCTCGGTTTTTTTCCATATCCGGGTTCCCTTCGCCTCATGCCGCGTTGATTGCGCGGCGGGGAAGGGCCGGCGAATTGACTACGGTGTGAGCCGAGGTCGCTTCAAGGCTTGAAATCTCCCGCCGCAGGTGTGGAAGCGCGGCGTTGCATAAATTAATAACACTTTACCACGCGGCGGGCGTTTCTCCAAATGAAACGGGGGGCAGCATGTGCAATCGACGTATCGAGCGGCAATCGGGGACGGGGAGCGTCGAGCGTAGGCGCCGTCCTCGCCGCCCTGGGCGGCGCGGATGCCATGGGAGACCTCGAGCCGGCCGTATGGTTCGGGCCGGCTCGGTTCCGTCTTTCTGCTTTACCCCGTGTAGTCGGGGAAGTATTGCCGGATCAATTTCGTCGCGGTGGCCTTGGGCGCCGCTTCGAAGATCGCCACCGAGCAGAATACGTCCGCGACCGGCACTTTGCACAGGTCGGACGGCTCGTAGTAATAGCTTGAGCTGCACCACAGCCCCTTGGAGTCCGCCAGGGCCGAATATCCGCCGAAATTTGCGGTAGGCGTCGGAAACGCGTCGTCCGCGGTGTTCGTGAACCCGAGTCCGGTGCGGATGAGGGTCAGGGCGGAGCAGTTCATGGCGAATTTACCCATGTTAGTCACGGAGGATGTTTTCCAGTTTTTCAGGTCGAGGGATATAAGCTTGTAGCAGTTGGCGAACATGAAGGCCATATTTGTCACTTTGGATGTATTGAAGTTGGACACGTCGAGGGAGGCGAGCTTGGAGCAGCCGTAGAACATGTAGCTCATATTAGTCACTTTGGGGGTGACGAAGTTAGACACGTCGAGGGAGATGAGGGAGGAGCAAAAATAGAACATGTATGCCATGTTCGTCACGTTAGAAGTATCGAAGCCGGACACGTCGAGAGTGGTAAGGGACCCGCAGCCGGAGAACATGGACCTCATGTTCGTCACGCTCGATGTGTCCCAGTTGGACACATCGAGCGAGGTGAGGGCAAAGCAGTTGAAGAACATGCTATACATGCTCGTCACGTTCGAGGTGTCGAAATGGGACACGTCGAGGGAGGCGAGCTTGTAGCAGCTGGTGAACATGTCGCTCATATCAGTCGCTTTGGAGGTGTTCCACTTCGATACGTCGAGGGAGGTGAGGGATTTGCAGTTAAAGAACATGTAGCCCATGTTCGTCACGTTCGATGTGTCGAAATGGGACACGTCGAGGGAGGCGATGGAGGAGCAGTGGGCGAACATGTTGCTCATGTTCGTCACCTTGGAAGTGTCGAAGCGAGATAAGTCGAGCGAGGTGAGGGAGGAGCAGCAATAGAACATGTCGCCCATGTCCGTCACGTTGGAGGTATCCCAGCCGTATACGTCGAGGGAGGCGAGGTTTGAGCATTCGTAGAATATGCTACGCATATCCGTTACCTGGGAGGTATCGAAACGAGACGCATCGACGGTGACCAAGGAGGTGCACGAGCTGAAATAAAACGATAAATTTGTCGGCCTTATCCCCTCGTCGACGACCTCGGCCGTTTTGATCGAGCTCTTGTACGAATCGTATGTCCACGCGTGATTGCTTAGCACGTCGTCTTTGCTGTAGACCTTCGTCACGGCCTTGCCCTCGAAGGTCTCGCCGGACTTCGGGACGGATGAGCGGTAGTAGAAATCGAGGGAGTCATCGTCGGCCGAGTAGACGGCGAACTCGACCGGCTGCTCGCCGTTGTAGTAGCTCGGGTCCGACTCCTCGACGGTCTGCCCGTGAAGCGACGAGAACATGGTCGAGATGCCGGCCGCGGCGTTGCCGGCCGCGTCGGCGACCCCGCCCTTGAAGGCGATGACGCACACCGCGAGCGCGACGCACAGCGCCGCGGCCGTCGCGTACTCCGCGGTCGCCTGGCCGCGCTCCTTTTCGAACTTGCTCGGAAATCCCCATGGCTTCATGGCGGGCCTTCTTTCCCTGCTCCTCTTGAGGTCTCGTTTTCGCGTCCGCGATGTGGAAGTCGGACGCAGGTGTTGAATTGCACTTTATCGTGAATCGTGTGGGTGTGCAAGAACTCCGTCTCGGCGAAGGCGACGATGGCGCCCAAAGCCATCATTCGGGAATCGCCCCGGACGAGCTTCCGCCTCGCATCGGGGATCCAGCGCGGCCTTCCTCAAGCCCGGGCAAAGCCCGTGCCTCCTTCGTCTTGGCGCAATAGAAGCCGAGACGAGAGGATTGCGCATGAAGGTGAGCAGGAAGCCCAGCTACTCGCTGGAGGAGATGAAGGCGCTGGTATCCGCCGATAGGTTCAGGCCGACGCAGCGCGTGCAGAGGTTTTTGATTTCCCATTACGACGAGGACCCTTGGCTGCTGGCGAAGAAGATTTTCTCGGGAATCGGGGAATCCGATTTCGTGAAATCCTTCGAGCTGAAGGGCCGGCCCGGCGTGATGGCCGACGTTTACGTCGGCGGATGCTATGATGAGCAGGAATGGTATGTCAAAGCGTTCATCGAGGGTGGCGAGCTCGAGGTTCAGCTGTGGTCGATGTGCTGGGACGGGTGTTCCCACTGAAAGGGGTTTTGGTATGGGCGAATCGAAGAGAGCATGCCCTGCTTGCGGCAACGCGATGAGGCCCTCGCGAGGGCCTTTCGGCTATGTTCGGGATGGAGCCTCGTTCGTTATCGAGGACGTGGAGCGCCTCGAGTGCCCGATGTGCCATGAGATGTCGTTCACCGTCGAGCAATCCAAGGCGCTGCACGCCCGCCGCGGCGAAGCGCTTAAGGTCTAGATTTGAATCCTGTTCTTCCCGACATTGCGGTTCGATCCGCCGAGCTCTCCGAAACCCCTGCCAAAGGCAGGGGTTTTCCTTTTTCGCGCAACGAAAGCATATGAGAAAGGAAAGAAGAATGGCGGAGAAGATCGATTTCGGCGAGTTGGTGCTCAAGGGCGACGTGGACGCCCCCGCGGCGAGGAAGCCCGCCAAGAAGGCCAAGGCCGACCTGGAGGTCGCGTCGGTTTCCGGCTGCGACATCGTGCTGCGCCGCACGACGGCGTCCACGAGCAGGCTGCTCGTGCTGCTCGTCTCGCAGGAGCAGTACTTCGTCAAGGACGAGAGGAGCGGGAAGGTCGACGTCATCGCCATGCGCGAGGGCGACGGCATCCTCCGCTACGGGGGGACGCAGGCCGCAATCGAGCGCAAGCTGGGCAACTTCCTCCAGGGGACCGCGCAGCTCGCTGACGGCGGCTCGCTGCGAACCGGCGCGACCTGGCTGCCCGAGCTCGACTCCTCGAAGGATTTCCGGACTTGCCTGCTGAACCTCATCGGGCAGGACGACTTCGCGGAATTCGCGAGGCTCGGCGTCCGCAGGCTCGTCAGGAGTCCGCGTCGCTTTCAGGCGGGCGGCAGCTGGATGGCGGTCCCCGGCGGCAACGGGATCGATATTGTCGACCTCAAGCAGCCCATCCGCGACCACCGCGCCCTGACGCGCGACATCGCGTCCTCCATCGGCGAAGATGACCTCGAGCTCATCGACCTCGGGGCCTCGCTTCATGCCGCGTTCGCGATCGAGGACGCGGTCGGGCTCGACGACGCCCGGAAGCTCATCGCGGCGGCGGGCGGCATGCGCCGCCTTCCCGCGCTGGCGGCCCTGCTGGCCACCCCCGCCGCCGGCACCCGAGACGTCGTGGGCATGCGCAGGATGTGCAATCGCAGGAGCTTCAACTATTACGACGCCCGAGACGACAGGAGCCTTCCCCGCGGCTACGAAACCATGCGCTTCGACACCTCGAGGCTCATCTCCTACGCGACCGATTCGGCGCGCAGGCAGGGGTTCGAGCCGTTCGAGGAGGACTTTGTCGGCATCTGGGCCGACGCGCTCGCGATGCAGGCGACCGTGTACGGACGCGTCATCGACAAGTATCCCGACAGCCTCCTCACGATGCACCATGTGCTCTGCAAGGAGACCATCGCGCTCGTCGAGCGCGCCGCCGCCGAGGAGAGCGCCGAGCAGGCCGAGCGCGACCGCGGCCTCTGGGCCGAGGTCGTCGACCGTGCCGAGCCGATGCTGTTCGAGAAGGGCGGTTTCGCGATCGTGACGCCGACGTGCGCGGAGGACATGATGGACGAGGCGCGCCAGCAGCGCAACTGCCTGGCGTCCTACATCGACCGGGCCAAGGCCGGCGAGACGTCCATCTTCTTCGTCCGCGCCCTCAAGGCGCCGGAGAAGTCGCTGGTCACCGTCGAGGTGAACCCCGAGACCAAGAGGATCGCGCAGGCCTACGGCCCGTGCAATTCCAAGGTCTTCGGCCTCGAGGCGGATTTCATCCGCGAATGGGCGGCCGCTAAAGGCCTGACCTGGGCTGCTTAACAGCCTCTTCTTAGCCCCGGGCAAAGCCCGGGGCTTTCCATGCCCTGGAAAGCCGCCCTGGCGGCGAACGAACGGATTCGAACCCCGCCCCCCCGGTCGCGTTGCGCGCATCCGTCGGGGGGGTAGAATCAAAGCAACCTACGAAGGAAAGAGGTAAAGATGACCGTGGAGGTTAAGCCCAGCGAGACCGCGAACATCGCGATAGTCGCATCCTACGGGGCGTCGGCAATGAGGGCGGAGCTCGAGCGCATGGGGATACGCGTGGGCAAGCGCTTTCGCACGGTTAGGGAATTCGCCGAGCTCGGGGAGGGCGCATGGGATCGCTCTAAGGAGCGTTTCGCCCGAATTTACGCCGGATATGGCAGGATGCCGTCAGGAATGATGGGTTTCGAGGCTTGGGGAGAGCAAGCCGATCTCGATTCCCTTGCGGTGCGATTCTACGTTGAACCAGAGCCGATGCGCATCGTTTCCGACGAGGAATTGGCTGGGCTTTTGTAAAGGGTGCCCATGAGCCGGTCTTCGCCAGGATATCAATTCGCGCAGATGGCTGCGTTCGACGCGGCGATAGCTTCCGATTCCTTATGGGAATCGGAAGCATGCATCAACGAGCATGCTTCTTGCAGGCACGTTGGATATAGGAGGTCGGTGCATTTGGATCGGGTTTTGTTTTCGAGCAAGCAGTTCTCAAGCGCTTTCCGGAGTTACGGGGATATGCGCGAATGCGTTTCGATTTGCTTGGATGCTCGCCGCGATGACCTCTATGAGATGCTGAGAACGATTAAGGAAGGCGAGAGGGTCGAGGTCAGCTATCGGTTTGCGGATGAAGATTGGGATGGTGTCGACTTTAACACCCGGCATGAGGGGATTTGCCGCTGTTCGGATGGTTTGATTCGGGAGATCTCATCCGACGTCGTGACCGTCATCGTTGAACGGGACGACTCGAACAGATTTGGCTTCAGATTGGTCACCGCATTTCCTGACATCCGGTTACGAGCTGCGACTTTTGGTGACTTGAGGTTTACGGGCCGTAGTCTGGTGCCGGCACTCACCGAAGTCATCGAAAGCCGTTTTCATGAACGCGGCAAAGCCGTTCGGAACGGCTGGTTTGTCGCATATTCGAAGCAACTCGCGAATGGCGTGCTGGATGAGTCCGATAAGCCTAACAACGACGACGTGAAAAGCAAGTCAGACGGCATGCTCGCTCGGGCGAAGGCTGAGTTCGCACCCAAGTCGGTGCCGGTGAAGCAGGCCTCCCCGCCGGGCGGCGAGGCGCGGCGCAAATACCACGAGAGCGCGTAGGGGCGTCCGCATCCCATCGCCCGATATGAAAGGAGGCACCGCATTTGCGGGGCCTCCTTCTCGTTATATGGCGTTTCTCGCTCGGGCTACATCAGCACTTGCCGGCCCGGGCGCATCCCGAGCTCGGCCGCGCGGCCGGCGCGCATCTCGATGACCGACGAGCAGCCGCGCACGCGCGGGCCCATGAGCCCCGGGGCGACGGTCGCCGCGTCGAGGATGCGGCCCCTCTTGTCGAGCGACACCACATCGATGGGGATCTTCATGCCCTTGCAATGCACCTGCGGGCAATGGCGGAACACGAGCGCGTAATCCGCGTCGAGCGCCTCGATGCCCAGCAGACCGCGCATGCGCTCCCAGGGCAGGCGCGCCTCCTCGGCCTTCGGCAGGACGGCGCGGCCGTCGAGGAATAGCTTGGCGGGCCTCATGCTACATACCCCCCATCAGGCTCATCGCCGTCGTGGCGAGCTGCGCCACGAACGGGGAGACGCCCATGATCAGCGTCGCCGGCAGGAAGAATATCGACATCGGCAGAACCGCCTTGACGGCGAGCTTGTTCGCCTTCTCCTCGAGCGCGTCGAACTCCGCGCGGCGGGCCGACGCGGCCTGCTCCTTGAGCGCAGGGCCGATCGAGGCGCCCTGGATGAGGGACTGCGCCAGCGACGAGCAGAAGATGCCCAGCTGGCGCGAGCGGCAGCGGTCGGACATGCGGCCGAGCGCGTCGACCGACGAGATGTTGAACATGTTGATGTCGCGGTCGACCTGCGCGAACTCCTCGGCGATCGGCCCCGTGCATTTCTGCGCTATCTGCTTGAAGCCGCGCTCGAGCGTCGAGCCTGCCTCGACGCTGATGGCGAGCAGGTCGAGCACGTCGGGCAGCGACGAGTCGATCTGCTCTCGGCGCTGCTTCTCGGTGGCGGACAGGAACAGGCGGGGCAGGCCGACGCCCGCGAGGGCGCCGACGCCCGCGCAGCCCAGCGTGATCGCCGCATCGGAGAAGGTCAGGCCCAGGAGCAGCCCCAGGCCGACGCATGCGGCCAGGACCAGCAGCTCGATGCCGCGCCACGTGCCCGCGTCCATCTTCATGCCCGCGCGGGCGAGGCGCGCGCGGTAGGCCGTCTCGTCCTTGCGGGCGAGCGGCATCGCGTTGCCGACCTTCGCTGCGAACGCCCGCGCGCGCCCTTCGCTCCCGGCGGCGCGGCTCTCGCGCGCCCGCTCGGCCTCGATGCGCGCCAGGCGCTCCGCCTCGGGGTCGATGTACCTTTTCACCAGCAGGTTCTTCACCAGGATGGCGACGACCAGCGACAGGAGGATTATCCCAAGATACGCTGCTGCATCCATTCCGAACTCCCTCCTAATCCACTTTCATGTCGATGATCTTGTTCATGAACAGCGTGCCCGCGATCTCCAGGACGACGACCACCGCGATGACGCAGGTTCCGGCGAACGAGCGCCAGAACTCCCAGCCCGAATCGGTGGACAGCGTCGTGAGCAGCATCGCGACCCACGGGATGAGCGCAAGGATGGTGCGCGAGGCGCGAGCCGAGGCCGTGACCGACCTCACGTGGCGGCGCAGCGACAGCTTGGAGCGGACCTTCTCGGCGATGCGCTCGAGCACCTCGGCCAGGTCTCCGCCGGAGTCCTGCTGCATCGACACGGCGGTGGCGACGAGCGCCAGGTCCGACGAGCCGGTGTGCGCGGCCGCGTCGGCGAGCGCCGTGTCGAGGCGCGTGCCGTAGGCCAGCCGCGTCGTGGCGCGCATGAGCTCGCCCTTGAGCGGCTCGTCCATGTGGTCGCCGACCGCGCGGATGGCGCGCTCGACGGTCATGCCGGAGCGCATGTTGGACGCGACCTGCGGCAGCGCCGCGGCCAGCTGCTCGGAGAAGAGGTCCTGGGACTTCGAGGCTTTGCTCTTCTTGACCCCGCGGAAAAGAAGGGCGATGCCGATGAGCGCTATGGCCGAGATGAGCGGGCTGTTGAAGATGAGCCAGGTGGCCCCCGCCGCCGCGGCGGCCGCCACGGCGACGGTGGTGTACCAGCCCAGCGGGCTCATTTGGATGCCGGCGCGGGCGAGCTCGGCGGCGCGGGCGGATTGGGGCTTCTTGGGGCCCTCGTCGTCATCGTCCTGGGCCGGCGCGCCCGCGAGCATCGCCGCGATCGCGTCGCGGTCGGCCGCGGCCCTGGAGACCTTGCGGGCTTCGGCGAGGCAGACGATGGCCATCGCGGCGGCGGCCAGGATGAGGGCCAGCGCGACGGCGGTTACCATCCGAACCACTTCCTCTTGCCCTTCTTGCCGCCCTCGGCCAGGCCCTCGGCGTAGCCCTCCTCGTAGGTGCGCTCGCGCTCGGGCTCAGGCTCGGGGGCGGGTTCGGGGCCCGCCGCCGTGGTCGGGGGGACGAACGGCTCGGGTTCCGGCGCCGTCGCGGGGGCGGCGGCGGGTTCGGGCTCGATTTCGGGCATCGAGGCCGTCTGCGAGCCGAAGAACCATTCTCGCTTCCATTCGACGCCCTGGCCCTCCAGCTTCTTGCGGATCACCTCGGGCGGCAGGGTGCCGCAGGCGCAGAACTCGGCGATGACGCGGCCATGCTCGTCGCGGCCGCGCTCCTTCAGCT
>CAVDQW010000263.1:0-9783 GCA_963610995.1 bacterium
CGTCGCAGCCCGAGAAGTCGGCCTGCATGGCAAGGTGCTCGTTGCCCGTGGCGGAAAGCTCAAGGGAATCGAGCTTGCAATCGTCGGCGCGGGTGAAGTTGTCCACGCCGATCTGGGACCAGATAGTCAGGTACGGGATGGACGCGCCCATCTTGAAGGTGTGCTTGTAGTAGCCGGTGAGGGTGCCGTCCTCACCGGTGTACTCCTCGCTCACGCAATCGCCGAGGGCCGCGTAGAGGTAAGCGCCGATGGTGTCGGGGTAGCACAGCGCCTGAATCGACGGGGTGATCTCGACGGAATCGACGCGAGCGTCGGACGGGGCTCGGTTTCCGCAAGCGACGGCGGTGTTGGCGATAGAACGAGACATACCGAAAGGCGAGCCGCCAGTAAGGCCGTGCATGAACTGCGGCTCAGCGGCAGCGGTGCCGCGTGCGCTCTGGAAAGCGAGGGCGGCAAGGCCAATGGAAGGGTTGAGTGCCATTTCTGGTTCTCCTTAGTCTTAATAGTTTTTGGCCGGGTCAATGTCGGCCTTGATGTGTACTCCGAACGTGAAATCGGCAATGCAGGCCCTGCCGCCCGCGTCGACGGCGGTGCCGCCGTTCTCCATGTATGGCTGAGCGTGGACGCAAAGCCCGCCCAGCGTCTTGTCATGCATGACCCTCTCGGCGAAGGCCATTACCCACGACTGGACGGCCATGGATGCGTCAACGACGGAACGGCGCTTAGCCCAGCACTCGCACCCGACGTTGAACTCGACGCGGTAGGCTCCTGACGCCTTGCCCATCGTGTAAGTGTTCGTCACGCGGTCGGACCACGAGACGGACTGAGCAAGCTCGCGCACGATGAACTCGTTCGGCAACTCCTTGTTGGAACCGCCGATGGATACGTGAACGTCCTCGCCGTCAAGGGCGCTCTGAGCAAGCTCCAGTGCGTAGCGTATGCAGTCCTCGAATAACGAAGTCACGTTTAGCCAATCTGATAGGCGTTGAAGCCGTAGCGGTCGATGAAGGCGTTGACCTCTGGCAACGACGTGAAGGCGCCGCCGACTCCTCCGACCACGAACCGCATATACGAGTCGCCCACGGTGGCGGACGTGGCGTTGTCAGGCGCCACGTGCGGCAGCAGGTGCCACTTGGCAAGCGACGCGACGGCGTCGCGGGTCTCGGGCGGAGTCTGGGTCATGCCGCACTTGAGAACGACATTCGCGCAATCGCCGCAGCGCATGTTGGCAACGACCAACGCGGTTTTGCCCGACAGGCGAAGCTGAACCTTGCGACCGTGGTTGTCCTCGGCGCGAACGACCTCGATGAGGTCGCGGGCGCGGGAATCGCCCAGCAGCGGTACTGCGGTGGTGGTGCAGTTCGGGCGGTCGACGAAACCCATGCGCAGCACGGGTTGGAACGTCCTCATCGCGGCCGTCTCGATTTCCGCCTCCGCTTTGGCGCGGGCTTGCCAGACCTCGCCGTCGCTCAGAAGGGCGTCGTTCTCCTCGGCCCGCCAGTTGCGGATATCGTCAAGAGTGCAGTAGCGCGAAGCGACCAGCTCAACGGTAGCCGAGACGGTGACGCCCGAGACGTTCCAAGCGAGGGTGATGAGGTCTGGGCACGCCTTGGCGGGCAAGTCCTCCTCGGTGGGCTTCCAAGTGACCTCGGAGCCGTCCGAGAGGTACGACACGATCACCTCGGAGGGGCCGCCCTCGCAGGCGACCTCCCCGAGTTCCGCGACGGCGAAACGAGTTCTGGTGTCAGCGGATACCGTGACCATGATTAGCGACCGGAAACGCCCGTGTCGGCGAGGTAGGAGAAGGCCTTCGGGTAGGTGACCTTGAGGGCGTGACGGCCCTCGGCGCGGATGGTGGCCTCGTTGTAGGCGAACTGGTTGCCGACGAGACCGACCTGAATGGAGTCGTTCTCCTTGGTGAACCAAGTGGCGGCGTTGTTCCAGTAGACGAGGGCGCCGTAGGTGGCGGAAGACTTGGCGTCGGAAGCAGCGGTCATGAGGTTGATATCCTCAACCACGGTGAGCGCCCACAGCTTGCCGTTGATGACCTGCTGGATGTAACGGCCGTTCTTGTCCTTCATAAGCTCAAGGGACTCGGCCACGTACGGGTGAACCGCAAGGTGGGTCGGGGCGAAGTTGGAGTTGAGCAGGACGTCGGTCTTCATCTTGCGGATGGTATCGACAACATCGTCGGTGGTGGCCTTGGTGGCCTTCTGGATGCTGGCGTTGTTCAGGACGCCCGTGATGCCGTTGGCGTTGGAGCCGGTGAGGGCCTTCTGAGCCTCGACGAGGAGCAGGCCGTTAAGCAGCTCGACGTCGATGAGCTGGCGGAGCTGGCCCCAATCCTTGACCTGCTGCTCAAGCACGGGCATGAGGTGGGCGATGGTCTCGACGCTCGCGGACTGCTCGACCCAGCCCATGGTGGTGGAGGGCTTCTCGGCGCCGGGGGTCCAAGTGGCGGCGGCGTTCTTGTAGGCGTCGGGGTTCTTGGCGAAGTACTTGAGGGTATCGGCCTTGGTGGTAGCCTTCGGCAGCGAGTTCAGGAAGCCGTACTGATAAGCGGCGTCGCTGGTCTGGCGCTCAAGGTTGTAATCAATCTCCTCGATACCGGGCAGGGAGAAGTTGGTATAGGGCTTGTCGGAAGCGTCGTTCACGTCAAGCTTCAGCATCTGGCCGAAATCGAGGCCCTTGAACTGGTCGCGCGGGCCGAGAAGCATCTCGGCGGTGGTGTGGGGCTTGGAGACGTTCTCAGCGGTGCCGCCGGCAAGGGGGATGCCGCCGCCGCGACGCACCTCGTCCTCGGCGGCGAGGACGTCGCCCAGCATGTCGTTGAGGGACTTCTGCTCGCCCTTGTACTGGTTGATGGAGTCGCGCAGCGCGTCCTTGGCGTCGCCCTCGGCGGCGGCGAACTCGCGGGAAGCGGCCTCGATCTTGTTGTCAAGATCAAGAAGCTCGTTGTGAATCTGGATGGAAGACTTCATGTTTTCCGTTCTCCTTAATAGGTCAGGAACTGTCCGTGAATACATGCGACCTTTGCAGCGGCCCCCGCTGCGCCTTCCACGGCCTCCGTGGTCGGCTCATCGTCGCTTGTTTCCTCTTCGATAATGGATGCGGTGTCCCCCGTCTCGGGCGCGGCGCTTGTATCGGCGAGCGCTTGCGGCGCGTGCTTGAAGCGGCTGAGGATATCGCCGTTGATTTCGGCCTTCACAGGCTCTGCGTCGGAAATGGAATCGACGAAGCCCATCTCAAGGGCCTCAGACGCATCCATCCAGGTTTCAGCAGCCATAAGGCCCGCGATCTCGTCGGCGCCCATGCCGGTCTTCTTCGCGTACTGGGAACAGATGGTGCCGCCCACTTTGTCAAGGAAGTCTGCGGCGTCGCGCATGTCCTCGGCGTTGCCCTGGCAGAACGTCCACGGGTTGTGGACCATGAACAGCGCGGACGGGTTCATGACGACCTCGTCGGCGGTGAGGGCGAAGTAGGACGCGGCTGACGCGGCAAGGCCCTCGATGCTGGCGGTGGTGTGGCCCTTGTAGCTGTGCAGGGTTTCCGCCATGGCGTTTGCGTCGAAAACATCGCCGCCGCCGCTGTTGATGTGAACGGTGATGTCCTCGCCCTTCGCCGCTGCGAGTTCCTTGACGAAGCGGGACGCGGTCATGTCATCCTCGCCCCAATGGTCGCCGATGGCGCCGTAAACGTAGATATCAGCCATTGATAATCTCCTCAATGTCGGATTCGAGGTCGTATTGGATGCCGTCCACCTCGTAGGCCACGGCGAGCGGGGTCAAGACCTTCTTGGCAAACTCGCGCGTCTTGGCGGAATCGCCGCTGTTGCTCACGCGGTCGCGGATGCGCTCGCGCATGTCATGGTAGATGACGGCGAGCGCGGTGCCCCTGGCCGCCGCCCTGCCCTTGTCGGGTTGGTCGACACGCTCGGGGCCGATGCCCTCGCCGTTGCCGCCGGTGCCCAGCTGCTTCTCGGTGGTGGGGGGCGTGACCTCGCCGGTCTCCGGGTCGATGGTGCTGTACGCGGTGGAGCGCAGGAACTCGTCCCCACCCTCGTACGGGGCCATGTCCTCCTTGGCGCGGGCCTCGTTGGGGTTCATGAAGCCGCCGTAGATGCCGATGCGGTAACCCTCCATGCGCTCACGGTAGGAGCCGCGCAGGAGGCCGTTCATGTCGAACTGCGCATAGCAATCGGTGTATCCAGCGGCCCACAGGATGGAGCTGAAGGCCCGCTCAAGCTCGTTGCACTCGGGCATGAGCGACTTGTTGGCGAAGTCCAGCGCCCCTTGCTCTACGTTGCTGTAGGTCGCGTGGGAAAGGTCGTAGACCTCCTGCGGCGGCACGGAGAGGGTGCGGCAGGTCTGCTGCAGGATCCACTTCTCCTGCTCAACGAGCGACATATCGACGATGGACTGACCAGTCGATTTGTACGAAAGGCCCTTGTCGAAAACGCGGATGGCGCCCGCCTGCACGATGCCGCCGCGCTTCTCCAGCTGGTCACGGAGGTCGGCCACGTCCTGCGGCTTCAACGTCTGGTCCGTCTCAAGCCAACCGGGGAAGTTCGCTTCTCCGTTCAGGATGTTCGAGTAGAACGATTCGAGATCAATTGAAAGCCCCAGCTCGGACGCCGCCAGTTCGGCCAGAGAGCGGCCCCAGAGGCCGTCTGAATCGAGAATCGGGCTTTTCAGCCAAACGATTTCGTGCGAGAGGTAGGTACCGGGCGCGGTGAACTTGTCGCCGCCGTAGACGAACACGGGGTTCAGTCCATCGGTGTGAACGGTAGGCTCGCGGCTCATAGGGTAGATCGCGACGGGCATACCGGCCGAATCGAACTGGATGCGCATAAAGGCGTTGCCCAGGATATCCTTCGTCATGAGCGCCCAACGGATGCCCTCGGAAGCCGACGTGAACGGGTTCCAGCGGGTGCGCAGGAGCGTCGAGAGGCGCTTCGAGAACCGCTTGGAGGACTCCACACGGACGCCGTCGCTGCGCTCGTACACGTGGATTGGCAGCGCGGCGAGCGGCCTTGCCTTGGCAAGCTCGCAGGCGCGGAAGGCGTTGGAGTAATAGGCGTCAGCCATCTGATAGCGGCGCTCGATGGTCGCTCCGCCGTTGCCGGGATCCATGAACTCATAGCCTCCCGGAATTAGGAAATTGAGCGCCTTGCCCCTGATGTAGTCGGTGAATTTGCCCATGTCTCTCCTTATAGGATTTCATCGAGATACATGGTTATACACGTGTCCCCCGCCGCGGGACTGGCGGTCGCGGCGGGGGACGTGGCCCGATGCGCGGTGAAAGAAAGAAGAAAGCCCGCGCGGCGCATATAGTCGCCTGATAGTCCCCTACAGGTCGATGAAATAGACGTGCGGGGCCTCGTCCTCGTTGTTGTCGTAGACGTACATGGCCATAGCCGCGGCGATGGCCGCGTCGATGCGCTTGGTACCTTGACCGTGCCGCCCTCTCTCTGATGCGAGGCGCCGACCGTACGCCTTGGATTCAGACGCAACGGCGTTCAGGCAATGTTGGGCCAGTACGGGCGTGTTGTTGAAAGCGGCCTTGTGCGTCTCGACTGTGCGGCCCAAAAGCTCGGATGCGGGGCACATGAGCGACGATGTTTGCGGGATGTCGGATAGGCTAATATCCCTCTCACGGTCAAGCCAGTTAGCAAGGAACTGCATTCGCGCGGGGTCGCACCCACCCATGCTGCGGGCGGGCTTCGAATCCAACACCTGAATGACCTCGGCGACCTCCATGAGGTCGTAGGTTCCCATAGGCCCCGGCTTCTCCCAGCACCATTCCTCGAATGCCCACGTATCGCCCTGCCGCTGACAGGCGACAAGGGCGAGCGTATCGCCGCGCACGGCTCCGTCCAGCGCGTAGGTGAACCATTGCGTGTAGTCGATTTGCGCCCCGAGGCGTTGGCACTTCTCCACGTCGGCGCGTTTCATGAACGGCTCCTCCACGTCCTCCATGGGCGTTCGGTTGAGGTAATAGCGCACGAACGACTTGCCGGGCGTGCCGTCCTCCATCTTGTCGGACTCATACTGCTCCTCCAGCTCCTCCATGGTCACGCGGCCCGCAGCCGTGATCTTCTTCCAAACCCTGCGGTCGGAGGGGTCGTCGGAGTCAGTGATGCCCAGCCAGCAGATAAAGGCGTGCTTGTCGTGCTTGAGCTTGTGGTAGAGCTTGAACAGGTAGCCGTCCCGGGAAGCGCCCGCCGTGGTGATGCCGATGGTGATTGCGTTCCAAATCTTCGCCTGGCCGGAGGTGCCCGCCTTCCAGACGGAGTCGTCCTTCCAGACGTGGATCTCGTCGCCGATGAGCACGTGGAAGTGCTTGCCCTGCAGCGCCGCTTCCTTGTACGGGTAGACGTGGATCTCTTGGCCTGTGAGGTCGTTGCGGATGACGTCCTTGTACACACTCCATTGGTCGGACAGCGCATTGTTGGCCCGGATGATCGTGACGATGTAGTCACGCACCATCTTGGTGTTGTCCTTGGTGTCGGCAACGATGCCGTACATGCCGTTGGGCAACGGCTCCATGGTCGCGATGGTCAGCACCAGGCACGCCGCGAGCTGCGACTTACCGAAACCTCGGTGCACGCCGATGAGGGCGCGACGATAGCGCCTGCGCCAGCGCCTTGTCCTCTTGTCCACGTTGCCTGTGCCGAACAGCGGGTTCCAGATGTTCTTGGCGAGCCAATCAGAGACCTCGTAAGGTTGCCCGCACAGCTCAGACTCGCCCGCGAAGGTGAGGAACGTCTCGGCGAAGGCGCGTGTCCTGGCGATCTGCCGCTTACCCTCGGCGCTCACGCGCCCGGACGGCGTGCGGTAGCTCATCTCGACTTCCTAGCGAGGGCGCGGTCGATCTGCTCGGCGATTGTGAGCGTCACGGCCTGGCCCGCCGCCTGCGCAAGGCCCAGCCTAGTACGGGCGAAGCGGGTTAAGCCCAGCTCATCGGCGAGCTTCAACGCCTCGGTCATGGTGTCGCGCATAACCTTGGCGTACGGGTTCGGGGATATGCAGATGTTGCCCTCCTCGTCCACCTCCGTGAGCATCGGCTGAGGGGTGCCGTCAGCCTTGAACATGTGGCGTTGGCACTCCTCCACGAGGACCATGTCGGTGATGAACTGCGTGATGAACGGCACGTCCTGGGACTCGAAAGCCGCGCCGGTGCCCACGCACACGTCCCACATGTCGCTCATGCGCTTGTTGGCGAGGACGTTGTCAGGCTTCCGACACCCGGCGTCTATGATCTCGGCCTTTGACTGCCCCACGGGAACCAGCATCGCGGCCTTGTCACCACGGCGCACGGCGGTTGCGTCCGGTTTCCTGCCCCTCACAGTCCGAACCTCCTCACGGACTCGAGCACGTCGGATGAGATTCGGCGGCAGAGCTCACGGGTCTTCTTGGGGCCGTAGAGCGAGGCGGCGTCTAGCGTGGCGGCCGCGCCCTTGAGTTGCGAGACCGCGCTGGTTATCTCGTCGGCGGTCACGGAGGACGGCACGGAACGCGATTCGTCTAGATATTCCTTGGGTGCAGCCTCTCGCCAGGTTTTCTTGTTCATGTTTCCGTATACGCGGCAAACATCGCAGCAATATTTGCTTCTTTTGGTTTTAGCGGTGTATTTGCGGCCGCAGTAATCGCATCTCCGTGTTTCCAAACCGACCTCCCGTGTATGAGACTGGCCGAATGGTGTTACAGGTGTCCCCTGTTCCGTAAAAATAGGGGTTTCCGTAATTCGTCAATTTCGTTTGCGTGTAATTTTGAGCGGGGCCGCTGGGTAGACCGACGATTTAATTTGTGATTTTTACCCCCGGGGTACATGTTGACGGCTCACCATCTCCGGGGATGTTGACGGCTCAACGTTCATTGCAAGGCCGCACCGTTTAGCAGCGCTTATACAATCGCCACTAATAGCGTCCCCTTGCCGTTCGTCGCTTGCAAGCTACCGTTCGCCGTCTCTCGAAAATAATTTTCAGCGTCGTTTACGCAGGTCATAGCCGCTTTCCTTAACGCTTAACCTTCGTCGCTTGAAAAAATCCCTTGACACTCCGGCGGTAGCGGTGAAATGATTTGGCCAACGACACGGAAGGCTTACACGTTAACGGCCCCGGTTAGTCTTTCTCAGCGCTGGTAGCGCTTAAATCCTTCAATTATCGCGGCAAAGTCCGCACACCCTCCACCAACTTCCCCGGCATTCCTGCCAGGTCCTTTGACAACCGCATAGCACCAAAGCCGAACGCGGCAATGGGAGGAGGTGATGCCCAGTAGCCGAGTTCATACAGGCGGTAATCGTCGACGCCTTGGCCCAGTGTCTAGGCGAGTTGCTTATCTGGTTCATCCGGAAGGCAGCCGAAGCCGCCAAACAAAAACGCCCCGATAGGTGCGCGGCGTACCAACCAAAGCACCTAAAGGAGCGCTAGCAAGACCGGGGCGCGGCATCGACGGCCGCGTCCCACCCATTCCCGATTCTAACAGGAGGTGAGCCATATGCGCCAGTTCCTGGCCGCCCTCGTGGCGTCCGTGATAGTCGCGGCCGTCCGCGAGACCCTGCGCAAGTAGCACGAGACAAAGCAAGCCCGAACACAAGCAACGCAAGACCAACCGAAAAGGAGAACCACCATGACCCGCAAGCAAGCCCAGACCATCCCGTTCCAGGCGACAGGCCACTACTACGCCCGCACCACCGCCAAGCGCTGCCAGTACTGGGATGGCGAGACCGACGCCGACGGGTTCGCTGTCCTGCCCGCCGAGGACGTGCCCGCCCTCGTGACGCGCTGGGGATTCCAGGCGAGCCGCTACCGCCGCCCGAAGGACGCCTACGTCCTCCACACGGGCGAATGGGTCTACATCGACTCTCACGTGGCCACGGACATCGACGAGTTCGGCCCCGTCTACGGCGGCAACCACAAGGGCCACGCGTTCAGGCGCATAGAGGACCGCTGGATCTTCGACCGCCACGCGGCGCAGACCAGGGCCGAGGGGCGCGAGGCCGTGAAAGTCCACATCGTCGACGGCCGCGTGGCCGAGATCGTGGGCATGTCGGGCGCACTCAAGGGCCTCGACCTGCTCGAGGACATGGGCGAGGAGTTCGCCCACGAGCGCCTGGGCATCCCCTACGCCCCGGCCGCGCCGAGGGCCTGCGAGACTGAGCGCGAGGCCGCGTAAACGCAAGCGCCCCCACGCGGGGCGCTGCCACCGAGGCGGGCGGGCCGACTCCCCTAGCGATAGGAGAACCGGTATGGAAACAGCAGACGTCATAGCCCTGTTCGCCCTCGTCATAGCGGCGATTCGCCTAGGCATAGAGATAGGCCGAAGACGAAAGTAGCCGCCCCCGCTTAAGCGGAAACAGCCACTTCCCGACACAAACACAGTTTTTTGGAGTCGGCTAAATCCGTTGCAGCGGACGCCGCCCGTCTCGATGGTAGCACCCCGCGCATTCACCGACAATGCCGAACGAAAGGAAACGAAATGTCTTACTGGGCCAGCAACGGAGCCATCACTTGCGCCGAGAACCTGGAGCGACTCGACCGCAAGTACCGGTTTAGCGAGTTCGAAGCCGAGCACAACGGAGCGATTCCCCGCGACCTGTCCGCCGACGCGAGGCTGAGGGACCGCGAGGAGTTTTACCAGTTCCTCACGTGCGGGACCCTCTGGGCCATCCTCAGCGAAAGCGAGATGCGTACGGGCAGGTGGGACGCCATTGACATGGACGAAGCCATTCTCACAGCGCTCCTGGACATCAAGAGCGCCGCGATCGAGCGCATGGGCCGCA
>CAVDQW010000264.1:0-8299 GCA_963610995.1 bacterium
TCATCGACCTGAACTTCCCCGGCCACGAAACCACCCCCATCCACAACGGCCTCCCTGAAGGCTGGGGGCGTTCTAGCCTTGGGTCGCTGACGGTGCTGATTACGCGCGGAGTTACCCCTGCCTATATTGGCGAGTCAGATTATGTCGTTCTGGGACAACGTTGCGTAAGGAACCACTTGGTTGATGTCGATTTTGCGCGTTCGTTCGAGCCCAAGCCGGGGCTTAAAAAGTGGATTCAGCGCAATGACGTCTTGATTAATTCCACAGGTGTTGGGTCGTTGGGTCGCGTCGCACAGGTTTGGTTTGAGCCGAGCGGGATGACGGTTGACTCTCATGTGACCATCGTGCGTGCGAAGACGGAGGACCTAAGCTTCTACCTTGGGCAATGGGCCGTTTTCAACGAGACGTATATAGAGAGCCTGCATACGGGTAGCACGGGTCAAACCGAGCTTCCACGTGATCGTGTTGCGGCAATTGAGTTGATGGAGCCATCTGGGAGCGTGCTTGCTGCGTTCTCTAAGGTGGTTAACCCGATGACTGCCAAGATAGTCCAGCTCCAAAAGACTATTGCGAGCGCCCGGGAAGCTCGCGATCGTCTACTTCCTAAGCTGATGTCTAGGGAAATCGAGGCGTAGCGATGGACGACGAGAAGACGTTCCGGATAAACCTCGATCCCACTCTTATCGAGCGCTTTCACGAGGCGCTCGGTGAACACGAACACATCTCTGAGCAGATTTCGCTTGTCGGAAAGGCCTTCGAGGGAAAGAAATTTCGAGGCCTACCTGCATGGGACTGCATCTGCTCGTGCGAGCATAGGATCCGCGACACGGTTGCCTATCTAAATGACCAGGTGCTTGGGACGGCAAATTATAAGTACAGGAGCGCCTTCGACTTCATAAACTTCATCAATAACGCTGCTACCGTCATCGACTGCGTCGACATGCTCGCGAGAATCCTCGGAGTTGACTTTTCCGAGGACAATGCGCGTACCGATGCGTTCTCGCAGCTTGGCAAGAACGGGCGGGGAACTGACCAAAAATACTTCAGGTTTATTCGATCCCTTTGTGCGGTTCATCCGGTTGAGACAAGTCGCTACGCCGATGAATACCAAAACTCAGAGCTCGTCACGTGTCCGTATCTCACGTGGGTCAAGGAGCCCATCTTCAAGACGATGTGGGACTGTGACCTTCACGCCCATGCGTTCACAAACACAGTTAATACTTGGGGCGATAACGTCTGCATCCACATGGATCAGGTTTTCGCCTATATCGAGTTCCGTTATGGGCTGCTGGAGAAGGTCATCGATGGGCTCGGACGATTCCAGCAGGAAACTATCGCTAGGTTTCGCTCAATCCCGGTCCCCGACAGAGGAGAAGAAGAGACGGAAGACGAATTTATCGAGCGTCTGAAAGGGGTCGAACTTGAACGCTTCGGCTCTAACAACGACTTCATCTATGACTTCGCAAGGAAGGTCGTCTCTTTTATTCCTTCAAACAAGGCGAACCTCGCGGCTGCGCAGCGTTATGCCGAGGCATGGCGTTTTGCCTTGGGATTGCAGCTCAACGTGCTTCGCGACGTGTCAAGGGAGGGTCTTGAACATGCTGGTATTGAGGGGGATGAGACGGATTGGATCCTGTTCGAGCACTTGCTCCTCCCTTATTCGGGCGCTGAGGAACTAGGGGAGTTCGATTACAACTTGGAGAAGATCCATTTCCTCGACGGCGGCAACGATTCGATTGACGCCAGCTGGGGCCGCGTCAAGCTACGGGAGATGGATGACGTCCTCGGGAAGCGCGTCGTTTTCGACTATGAAAACGACAGCGATGCGGAGCTCTACATGCTCTCGCGCATAGCCCTTTACGAGATTGCTCTCTTGCATCCTTGCGAGATTAACGACGCGATTCCGCTCGATTCGAAATACCGTCCGGCTGATGCCATGACACGAGATGGGGGAAGGCAATGAGCAGCCGATACTCCGAGGAAGAGGCCGTCCAGAAGCCTGCGGGCGAGCTGCTGCGTCGCATGGGATGGGACGTCCACTACTGTTTCGATGAGGAAGTCCTGGGGTCCGAGGGCACGCTTGGCCGTGACTCGCACAAGGATGTGCTGCTCAAGCGCGATCTCATGAATGCCCTCGTTGAGCTGAACGAGCACCTTACCGAGGCCGAGTGCGCCGAGGCCGTGGCCACCCTCGAGCAGGTCTTCGTGGGCCGCTCGCTTCTTCAGACCAACGAGGCCAAGTACAGGATGCTGCGAGGCGGCATCCCGGTGAAGAAGGTGCAGCCCGACGGCTCCTCGCGCACCGAGCTCGCCCAGGTCTTCGACTTCGAGCATCCCAAGATGAACAGCTTCGTGGCCGCCGAGGAGCTGTGGGTGAAGGGCTCCATGTACCGCAGGCGCTGCGACCTGGTGGGCTTCGTCAACGGCGTGCCGCTGCTGTTCGTCGAGTTCAAGCGCCACGACAAGGACGTGCGCCGCGCCTTCGAGGACAACTACACCGACTACCAGGACACCATCCCGCAAATCTTCCACTACAACGCCTTCGTGATGCTCTCCAATGGCCTGGAGTCAAAGATCGGCACACTGGGCAGCCCCTACGAGTTCTTCGGCGAATGGAAGCGCCTGAGCGAGGGCGACGAGGGCAGCGTGGCGCTGGAGACCATGTTGCGCGGCGTGTGCAACAAGGAGACGCTGCTGGACCTGTTCCAGAATTTCATCCTGTTCGACCACTACGACTCGCCGGCCGCTAAGATTCTGGCGCGAAACCACCAGTACCTGGGCGTGAACGAGGCCGTTCGTGCCTACTCCGAGCGCGAGCTGCGCGACGGCAAGCTCGGTGTCTTCTGGCACACACAGGGCTCGGGCAAGAGCTACTCCATGGTGTTCCTCGCCGAGAAGATACGGCGCACCCAGCCGGGCTCGCCGACTTTCCTGGTGCTCACCGACCGCGACGAGCTCAACAAGCAGATCAGCGAGACCTTCGAGAGCTGCGGATGCCTGGCTGGCGTCCCCGCAGAGCGCTGCCGTGCCACGAGCGGCAAGGACCTGGTGAAGAAGCTCAAGGGCAACCCCAGCTACGTCTTCTCGCTCATACAGAAGTTTAACCAGCCCGACGCCGAGCCCATCGTGCCCGACCACGACATCGTGGTGCTCTCCGACGAGGCGCACCGCTCCAACAACGGAATCTGCGCCGAGAACATGATGAAGCTCCTGCCCACGGCATCGCGCCTGGGCTTCACGGGCACGCCCATTCTGGCGTTTGACAACCTTACCGCCAGGACGTTCGGCGGCTACGTGTCGGTCTACGACTTCAAGCGCGCCGTTGAGGACGGTGCCACCGTGCCGCTGTTCTACGAGAACCGCAGCGACCAGCTGGGCATCGAGAACCCCGAGATCAACGACGAGCTGCTCCAGGCCGTGGAGGATGCCGACCTCGACGCCGACCAGACCGAGAAGGTACAGGCGCAGCTCAACCATGGCGTGCACATCATCATGGCCGAGCCGCGCCTGAGGGCGGTGGCTCGCGACTTCGTGGCCCACTACGCGAACATCTGGGAGTCGGGCAAGGCCATGTTCATCTGCGTGAACAAGGTCACCTGCGTGATGATGTACAACTACGTGCAGGAGTACTGGGCCGAGATGCTCGACGAGGAGCGCGCCAAGCTCGCCGGCATGGACCAGCAGCAGGCCATGGAGCAGCGCCGCAAGATCGCGTGGATGGAGTCCACCGAGATGGCGGTCGTGGTGAGCCAGGAACAGAACGAGATAGACCGCTTCCGAAAGTGGGGGCTCGACATCGCCCCGCACCGCCAGAAGATGGAGGAGCGCCAGCTCGACGACGAGTTCAAGGACGCCGACAACCCGTTCCGCATCGTTTTCGTGTGCGCCATGTGGCTCACCGGCTTCGACGTGAAGTCGCTTGCTGCCATGTACTTCGACAAGCCGCTCAAGGCCCACGGCCTCATGCAGGCCATCGCACGCGCCAACCGCGTGAACAAGGGCAAGAGCAACGGCCTTATCATCGACTACATCGGCGTCGTGAAGGCGCTGAGGAAGGCCCTGGCCGACTACACGGAGAACCCCGGTGGGGGCGGCGCCGACCCCGTGGTCGACAAGGACGAGCTGCTGGCGAGGATCTCCGAGCTCACGGACGACACCGTCTCGTTTGTGTCGGCGCTGGGCTACGAGTTAGAGTCCCTACTGACGGCTGATGGCTTCGACAAGGTGGCCGAGATCAAGGACGCCGCCGACTGCGTGTCGCAGAACGACGAGGCCAAGAAACGCTACGGCATCATGTGCCGCGAGCTGTTCACCCTGTACAAATACGTGAGCCGCCGCGAAGTGGATGAGGGACTGTTGGCCAAGCGCGACGCCCTGCGAGCCGTCTTCAACCAGATCAACGCCCGCAGGGACGGCGCCGACACCACTGATCTCATGGTCAGGGTGCAGAGCATCGTGAGCGAGCACGTGGTGGTCAGTGAGGCCTCCGAGGGGCTTAAGACCGCCACGAAGTTCGACATCAGCAGCATCGACTTCAACAGGCTCTCGCAGGAGTTCGCCAAGGCCAAGCACAAGCACCTCATCATCGACGACATGCGCTCCGTTATAGAGACTCGCCTCCAGTGTGCACTGAAGGACAACCCCAGGCGCATCGACTACTTCGAGCGCTACGAGCGGATCATCGAGAGCTACAACTCCGAGCAGGACAAGGCCATGATCGAGAAGACGTTCAACGACCTCATGAACCTGTCGCGCGACCTCGACGACAAGCAGAAGGAATACGTGCGCGAGGGTTTCCAGAACCAGCAGCAGATGACGGTGTTCGAGATGCTGTTCAAGGAGACGCTGACGCCAGCCGAGATCAAGCAGGTAAAGAGCGTGGCCATCGAGATGGTCTCCATCATCGAGGAGCGCCTGGCCAACATGGTGCGCTGGACCGACAAGGCCGAGACCCGCGACGCCGTGCGCATCATCGTTCGTGACGAGGTGTACAAGCTACCCGAAGCGAGCTACCCCGACGAGGTCCTGGGCGACTGCATCACCGAGATCTTTGAATACTTCTACGAGCGCGATTTGGCAGCGTAAGGAGAGAACCGCGGAGAGGGCTTTATGACAGATATTGAGAAGGGCGCCTTTTTGTCCCTGTTCAACAGGGGCGGCTACGTGCTTAATTTCAGCACTGACGATTTCAACGTGTTCACTATGGGCAGCGTTGGCGTTGCGCTTTGCGAGAAGTATGGGCTGTCCAAAGGAAAATCGCTGACTAAATTCGTCAACGATGCTCCATACGAACAAGTGAACAAGCTGCTCTTTGACCTTCTCGAGTACTACGAGCTTCACTATGGAGATGAGGTTGACGGCACCGCTGCGGGCCTGTACAACAAGTCTGAGACAGCTGCTTACCACCGTTATTACCAGAAATGCAAGCTAATCGCTGAGCGTGAACGCGCCACTACTTCTGTGCTTGTTCAGAAGACCGGGCTTGAGGCGCGCTTTTCAAGCGAGTACATGCATGGCCAGATTTCTGCCCTGTTCGAATCTAGGGAAAGCAATCCAACCGAGGCGATCGGTAAGTCCAAAGAGCTCATTGAGAGCTGCTGCATCTGCATCTTGGACGGCAGTGGGGTTGAGTTCGACAAAAGCTGGAATGTTTCGCAGCTGGTAAAAGCGACGATGAAGACATTGGATATCGCTGCTGACGACATCAACGAAGAACAGCCGGCAGGCAAGACCGTGAGGCAGATCCTAGGTGGGCTGGCCGGTATTGCTGGTGGTATTGCGGAGCTCCGCAACACGTATGGTAGCGGCCATGGCAAGGGCGACGACTACCATGGCCTTTCCGCCCGTCATGCCAAACTTGCTGTTGGCGCCAGCACTTCCCTTGTTGAGTACCTGTGGGATGCGTATGAGTGGCGCCAGGCACAAGATGCGAAAGGTAATTAGGTGGCGGCTGTGAACTGGCCGCGCTACATAGACGACGAGAGCCTCGGGGATGTCGTCCTCGCTTTGGCGGCCATGCGCATCGAGGGTCCGTATTGGGATTTCAAGCGGGAGTGGCATGACAACAAGGCCGACCTTCTCCATGACACCATCTGTCTTGCCAACAACGTCGGTGGCGAGACGGGCCTGCTGATTATCGGGATCGATGAGGACGACGATTTTGGCGTTTATGACATCGAGTTGCATTACGAGAATCGCAGGAACACCCAGGGACTGAACGACTTTCTGTCCAGTAAGCACTGGGCGGGCGCCTTTCCGTCGGTGAGGGTAGTTCCCGTTCATTTGAATGGCGGCTGCGCCGACGTTGTCGTTATCGACCATGATGACGCGGCCGTTCCCTATTACCTGACGGAGGATTATAGGGACGGCAAGGAAACGGTAAGGGCTGGCGCCGTGTACACGCGGCTTCAAGACGGCAACGTCTCCAAGAACGCAACGGCAACGCCCCTCGACACTGAAAAGCTCTGGCGACGCCGCTTTGGCCTAGATAAGACGCCAATGGAACGGCTCCCGCAGCTGCTTTCCGAGCCGGCCAAATGGCATCACACTAAGTCGCTGCTGCCTTTCGGTGAGTACGGCGGCGGTTATTGCTATTTCCACGAAGACTTCCCTGAGTTTGTCCTCGTGAGGACCGATGACCCAGAAAAGGACGCCTGGGAGTACTTCATGCTTGCGAGCCCGTTCTACCAAGGGCCCAATTGGTGGACAGCCCGGCTCTATTACCACCAGACGCTGCTCTGCGAAATACCGGGTGCCTATTCGGACCATCTCTGGATCCCTGTGCCCAAATGGGCGTTTCTACGAGACCCAAATGGACCGTCATGGCAGGAAGCTGCCTGTATGTACGCCTACTTCATCGAAGGTTCAATCGAACGTGCCCTCATGTCTTTCGAGCTCGATGAGACCAAAGAAGGGCCCCATCAGTGCGAGGAAGAGGTTCGACTTCTGGATGGCCTCGTGCCGGTGTTTTCGAGCGAGTCTGAACGCGCCGAGTTCGAAAAATGGGCCACGGGTGATTGGGGAAAGCTTTTGACCCGCCTGGGCTCTGCCGAGCGGATTCGACGCGTCCCCGCTGCTTCATGCGAAGACAGGAGTCGTTGCGAGAAGTTGGAAAAGATGGCCGCTGAGTCTGCTGCGATTGTGGCGATGCTGGAAGAGTATCGTCGGGGAGTATGGCCGGGCGGCCATCGGAGTTGTAGTTCCGAAACGGTAGGAAGTTAGCCCAGGGGCCTACTCTTTAACGTCACCCTCGCCCTCACTCAAAATCACGCCATGCTTGGCCATCTCCTTGCGAAGCGCGGCGAGCGCGTTGGCGACTTGCTCGAACGTCTCCAGTTCCTTCGTGAGCGCGCGTCGCGTCCTATAGGAGTCATACGAATCGGCGCCGTTCGTGTTCAGGAACTTCATGAGCTGGTTCAGGTTCGTGCCCTGCTTCGCCAGCTCGCGCAGCGCGGCATCGTCGTCATACCCAAGAGCGTGCACAAGGAGCGCATGCGCCAGAACCTCGACCTCTTCGACTTCGAGCTCACCGTGGACGAGATGGAGCGGCTGAGGACCCTCGACGAGGACCGCTCCATGTGGGCCGAGTGCGACGACCCCATGATCGTCCAGTACGCGATGGCCGAGGAGTAGCGGAAGGCATTGGGCCCGCCGCCTCGGCGGGCCCAGATTTGAACGCATGGAATGCCCCTCGGAAAGAAGAAAAGAAGAGAGTGCCTTTAGCGCAGGCGCAGGGAGCCAAAAGCCAAAAATAGCCAGGTAAATCGGGATGTAAAGCAGAATGTACGCGATAGTTGGTGGATGCAACCGGGCGTTTCCGGTGCAATGTTCGGTGTAATCGAGGCAAAGGAGCACCGAACGATGGACATGGTTTCACTGCATGGCATCCAAAAGAGCTACGGTCCCCATCAGGTTCTGCAGGATGTCAATCTGACTGTCCGGCAGGGAGAGATCTATGGGCTGATCGGAAAGAACGGCGCGGGCAAGACCACGATCTTCAAGATCATCCTCGGGCTGACCGAGTTTGAGGGCGGACAGCTGTCCATCGCCGGGGGAAGCTCAAAGGCGGAGCTGTCCCACAGCAGAAGGAAAATAGGCTTCTTCATCGGCAGGAACTTCTTCGACTACCTGACCGCGGCGGAGAACCTGGAATACTACCGTCAGATGAAGGGCATCCGCGACAAGGGCGAAACCGAGCGCGTCCTGAAGCTGGTGGGGCTGGACGGGGCAAGCGCAAAGTTCGGCTCGTTTTCCATGGGCATGAAGCAGCGCCTCGGCATCGCCAACGCCATGCTGGGCA
>CAVDQW010000265.1:0-7605 GCA_963610995.1 bacterium
AAATCGGGACGGCGTCGCCCGCGGGAGCGACGCCGTTGCGAAAAATCGGGTGATGGCAATGACGGCCCCGACGCGTTGCGCGAACCGGGGTGATGGCAGCCACGCCCCTCGGAACGTTGTCGAAACAGGGGTGATGGCAGGGATTCGCAGCCGCTTGTTGCGCGAACCGGGGTGATGGCAACAGGTCATTGTCGCGCCATTGCCATCACCCCGACTTTCGCAACATAACCGCTCTTATCTCTGCCATCACCCAGGTTTACGCGACGCGGCGCCCCGCACCATCGCCATCACCCCGGTTCGCTCAACGCATGCGCGGCGCCCATCGCCATCACCCAGGTTTACGCAACGCATGCGCGGCGCCCATTGCCATTGCCCGTTATCGCGCAATGGCAGCCGGGCCCTTCACGGCGCGCGCAAAAGAGCGGCCGCCCCCAAACCACAACCCGCGCCGCCCCGCACAAAGAAAGCCGCGCCCCCCACGAACAGGGGCGCGGCTATCGGAAAGGAGAGGCGACCTGAAGGCGAGAACTACCCGCGGTACTTCTCGGGGACCTGGTCCATGGTCTCGTAGGTGGCGAGCGCGGTTTCAACGCTCATGCCCTCGGCGATGGCATCCTTGCGGCAGGCGTTGACGGCCTGGATCTCCTTCATGCGGTCGCCGGTGAGGGTGTAGCCCTTCATCGCGACGAGGGTGAGCACCCAGGCGATCATCGGGATGATGCAGAACAGCACGATGGTGAGCCAGTTCATGCCGGAGGCGTACGCCGTCGTGGTATCGGGCAGCTCGGTCAGGCCGACGGCCAGAAGCGCGATGCCGACGACGGTCGTGGAAAGGGAGCTCACGAGCTTGTCCACGAAGGAGAAGAGCGTGCCGATGACGCCCGGGGCGTAGTTGCCGGAGCGGTACATCTCGTAGTCGGAGCAGTCGGCGATCATCGGGATGGCCATGTCGGCGGTGGAGTAGTACGCGCCGTAGCCCAGGCCGTAGAGCACGATGAAGATGATGGTGTAGGCGTTGAGAGTGAGGTGGAAGCCGCCCTCGGTGGAGAAGATCGAGAGGTTCATCGCCGCGTTGTTCGGGTCCCACATGGCGAGCAGGACGCAGACGCCCAGGTACAGCACGAGCGCGAGCGAGGTGAAGGTGACGAGGGTCTTCTTCTGGCCGTGCTTCTGGCTGATCTTGAGGCCACCGATGAAGAAGGGCGCAGAGAACACGTAGCCCATGACGTACATCGGCAGGTAGAGGCCGTTGTAGTTGTGCATCATGCAGCTGTAGAGCAGGATGCCGACGGAGGTGTTGGTAGCAACGGCGAAGGCGAACTTGGTGCCGGAAGCGGCGACCATGAGGCGCTGGAGCTCCTTGTTGGCCTTGAAGATCTGCACGTAGTCCTTGATGCCGAGCTTGTTGGCCTCCTCGTCCTCTTCCTTGCCGCCGAGGCCCCAGTACTCCTTCTTGTCCTTGCCGGCGATGCCGATGACGGCAAGCGCGGTGAGGGCGGCGGAGAGGATGATGACCAGCGGGATGAGGAAGTTGAAGAAGGCCTCGGTGCCGAAGCCGACGTTGCCGCCCACGATGGAGGCCACGGCCATGGTCACGCCCATGCCCACGAGCGAGGCGATGGTGTTGAACAGCGTGAAGGTCGGGCGCTGCTTGGGGTCGTTGGTGAGGCAGGTCTGGCCCGAGCGTGTGCAGGAGGTCTGGATGGAGTAGCCCACCATGAGCAGGATGTAGAACAGGGTGTAGAGCACGTACTTGACCGCCGTGGCGTCTGCCGGGATCAGGCGGGTGCCGTAGAACAGCAGCAGCGACGAGACGATCATGACCACGTTGCCGAGCACCATGAACGGGCGGAACTTGCCGAACTTGGTCTCGGTGCGGTCGATCATCATGCCGACCACGGGGTCGATGAAGGCGTCGAGGGCGCGCGTCACGGTGACCATGGTGGTCGCGAACGCGAGCACGAGGCCCAGCACGCCGTTGGCGTAATAAGCGATGTAGTTCATCAGCAGCACGTAGTACACGTTGGTCGCGCCGTTGTTGAACGGGAAGAGGATCAGCTGATAGAGCTTGGCCTGGTTGAGGGTGCTGCCGCCGCCCTCCTCGGTCTTGGCCTGGGTGGTATCTGCCATGCGCGTTCCTTTCTGGTAGAAGTTCGCCGCACTTACGTCTCGCTAATATATTAGTTCCTCTGAAAACGAGCCGAATGGACGCCCTGCCCTACGGTTCGATTTTAGCGGCGAACGGACAAAACGAGCCGCTTATCGGCATTAAACAAGAGGAACCCCGCCCCTTAAGTCGGAATCAGGGGCGGGGTTCCAGGTCTGAAACATGCCTAAGCTGGCATATCAGATGGCGCTGTTGCGGCTAGGCCTCGGTCTTCTCGGAAGACTTGGGCTGAACCGGCTCGTTGCGGCGGATGGCGCGCACGAGCATGGCGATGGCGCCCACGGTGGTCACGACGAACAGGACGCGGCCGACGTGCAGGATCATCTGCCACCACGGGGTCACCTCGACGATGGTGTCGTTGGCGCCCATGCCGTTCATGCCGGAGCTGTTGGCCACGGTGTAGAGGATGCGGTGGGCCGCCTGGCGCATAGCGCTCACGATGGTCGGGTCATCCTTGTACTGGGCGAGCTTGGTGGTGTGGATCTTGGTCATCGAGGAGTCCCAGATGTCGGTGCCGGCGAGCAGGCCGTCGCACACGTCCATGTAGGAGTTCATGCCGGAGAAGTCGGTGATGCTCATGCCGCGCATGCCCCACTCGTCGCGCAGGATGGTGGTCTGCAGGGCCTTGTTGGCACCGGACCAGATGGCGCCCTCGCGGTTGAAGGCGTTCATGACGTTCCAGGCGCCGCCCTTGACGATGGCGGTCTGGAAGGGCTTGAGGTAGATCTCGCGGGCGGTCTGCTCGTTGAACCAGGTGCAGACGCCGGCGCGGTTGGTCTCGGCATCGTTGAAGGCGTAGTGCTTGAGGTACACGTAGATGCCCTTGGACTGGATGCCCTCGACCTCGGCGGCGCAGATGTTGCCGGAGAGGAAGGCGTCCTCGGAGTAGTACTCGAAGTTACGGCCGGAGTACGGGGTGCGGTGGATGTTGCACGCAGGGCCGTAGAGACCGGCGTAGCCGCCGTAGAGGCAGTCCTCGCCGATGAACTCGCCCATCTGCTTGATGAGGGCGTCGTTCATGGTAGCGGCCATGACGTCCTCGGAGCTCCAGCACATGCCCGAGCCGCCGCCGACGAGGCTCGCGGTGAGGCCCTGCGGGCCGTTCTCATCCTTGGTGGCGGGCTTGGAGACGGACTGCATCTCGGCGGTGTTGTGGAAGCCGAGGGTGATGGTGTTGGCCATCTCGTCGAAGGTCAGCTGGTCGAGCAGCTTGTCCCAGTCGGAGTCGTCGTAGTCCTTGCCGATCATCATGGCGAGCGTCATGCCGTTGTCGGCGCCGAGGGTCGGCATGGTGTCGCCCTCGTTGGAGCCGGAGTAGTTGGAGTCGGCCAGGGCGTCCTTGAGCTCGGAGGTCATGGTGTACTGGACGCGCTCGGGCCAGGTGCCGGTCCAGTCGGAGCGGCTGAGCCAGGTCACGGTGCCGCAGGAGACAGAGCTCTTGTTGGGGTCGGCCTCGTCGAGCTGGTTGGTGATGGCGGTGCCGGTGGCCTCGGAGGTCGCGTAGGTCGTGGTGTCGAGCGCGGCGTTGTTCCAGGTGGCCACGAGAGAGGCGTCGCCCTCGTCGTCCATCTTGCCGTTGGTGCTGGAGGGGGTGTTGCCCTTGGCGGCGAGGATGTTGTTCAGCGCGTCGTGGGCATTCTCGCCGGCGGCGAAGTAGTAGTCGCCGGCGTCGACGACATAGGTCTTGGCGCCGTTGGAGTCGTAAGCGGCGGTCTCCTCCTTGTCGACGGTGATCTCGAGCGTCTGGGTCTCGCCGGGCTGCAGGAGCTTGGACTTGTTGTAGCCCACGAGCTGGACGGAGGCCTTCTCGACGCCGTTGGTCTTGTCGTAGTCGGTGTAGGGCGACTGCATGTAGATCTGGACGGTCTTCTTGCCCGCGACGCTGCCGGTGTTGGTCACGTCGACGGAGATCTTGAAGGTGTCGCCGGATTCGGTCATCGAGTAGTTGGACATCTGGAAGGTCGTGTAGGACAGACCGGTGCCGAACGGGTAGGCCACGATGGAGTCGTAGTCGTAGTCGCCGGCGTTGCCCTGGGAGAGGACGGCGTCCTCATAGCGGGTCTCGTAGTACTTGTAGCCCACATAGATGCCCTCGGCATAGGTGGTCGAGGTGCCGGCGGCGGAACCGGTGCCGGAGCCGGAGTTGGTGGAGAGGCCCATCTCGGCGGCGTTGGTGTACTCGGTCGCATAGGCGTTCTGAATGGCGGGCGACGTGGAGTTGTCGTAGCAGTAGGTGTCCACGAGGCTGCCGGAGGGGTTGATGTCGCCGACGAGGATGTCGCCGATGGCGTTGATGCCGATCTGGCCGGGGTCGCCGATCCAGAGGGCGGCGTCGATGCCGTAGTCAACGCCGCAGATCTCGGGGTTGAGGAAGTCGACCTCGGGGGCGTTGGAGGAGTTGATGAGGACGATGATCTTCTTGATCTTGCCCTCGTCCTTGAGGGCCTTCAGGCCGGCGAGGTTGTCCTTCTCCTCGGTGGAGAGGGCCAGGTAGTCGCCGTCGAGGCCGTTGGCGGAAGTGACCTCGCCCTCGTCGGAGGAGCCGTCGGGGAGGTCGGCGCCCTCGCCGCCGGAGCGGGCAAGGACGAAGATGGCGGCGTCGCCGTACTCGGAGACGGAGTCGCCGGCGGCGGTCTTCACCTTATCCCAGGGCACCTCGTTGGCGGCGTAGTCGTGCGTCGCGCTGCCGGTGTTGGCGCCGATGAGGTTCTCGGGGATGACGCGGCTGTAGTTGGAGGTCACGTCCTCGGAGGAGTAGTAGTCCCAGAGGGTGGAGTTGACCGAAAGGCCGGCGTCCTCAAGAGCGCTCTTGAGGGTGGGGGCGGTGGAGGTGTCGACGGAGCCGGAGCCGGTGCCGCCATAGACCAGGTTCGTGCTGGAGGCGCTGAAGGTGCTCACCTTGGAGCCCTTGGCCAGCGGCAGCGCGTTGTTGTCGTTCTTGAGAAGAGCGGCGCCCTCGGCCTCGACCTGCTCGGCCACCTTGTTCTCCTCGGCCTGCATGGACTCCTCGGAGTCGTAGGCGCTCTTGTAGTACTCGGTGTCGCCGGAATCGGCGCCCTTCTTGACCTCGGTGGTCGGGGTGTTGAGGTACAGGTTGATGACCGTCGAGTAGCTCTCGGCGATCGGGGTGCCGATGAGCAGGCCCGCCATCAGCACGGCGGAGACGCCCGTCAGGGCTCCCCAGAGACGCAGCCCCTTGCGCCTCGGCTTCTTCTGCTTCTTTTCGTCTGCCATACTTCCTTCCTTTCATTGGTCGGAGACTGGTATATCAGCATGATTATCTTGTACTACCCTGAGGTGCGACTGATATATCAGAGCCGTGGAAGGTGCTGAAAAGTAGGTAAACGGTCAGAAATCGGTATCGAAATCACAGAATTCGGGGGCCGGAGAGCTGTCGAACAGGGTGAACTCGGGGTCCGCAAGCAACCGGGATTGCTACTCGGCGACACTAATATACTTGATAAAGTCAGCTATTTTTGGGACTCCGGATAAAAGTCCCCGACACTCAGAATCACGCGTCCGAGCAGGTCATACAGGGTGTTTTGCTCCTCGTCGCTTAAGCAGGCGAGCACCTTCTCGTTCCATTCGTTCACCGTTCGCCGCGCCAGCTCGAGGCTGGAACGACCTTCATCGGTGAGGTGGAGCGTCTTGCTGCGGCGATCGTTCGGGTTGGGGCGCTGCTCGAGGAGGCCCAGGTCAACCAACTTGGCCACCGAGCGGGTCGAGTACCCCTCGTCGATGCAGAGCGCCTCGTTCATCTCGCGCTGGGCGCACCCGTCGTGCATGCCCACGTAATAGACGAAGTACATGAGCGCAGGGGTCAGGGCCACGTCCTTGAGGCGGTCCGAGCAGAGGTCGAGGTAGGAATGGCGAAGGCCGCTGACGGCGAGAGCGAAGTTCCTCTCCTCCGCCGCTTCCTCGAGCGCGAGCATCGTGGGTACCTGGCGCTTCGCCATACTTATACCTGCTTTCCGAGAGTTTCGCGAGCGATCGCTCGCGGCGCATCGCACGATGAAAAAGGCGCGCCGGCACCGCAGCCGACGCGCCTTACAGGTTACCTCACCCGTGTTGCCGTAAGCTTACGCGGCGCGGCGGGGCTTGGGGTTCGCCTGCTTGAACTTGCGGTTCTTCACGATCTTGAACACGAAGCAGAACACGAAGCCGAGTCCGCTGGCCACGAAGCAGGCCGTGTCGACCTTGACGTATGCCGGCGTGCGGTACGCGATGGTGGTGTCCTTGCCGATGCCGTTCATGGCGAGCGAGTTCACCGTGGCGTAGGCGATGCGGTGGCAGGCGTCACGCATGGCGCTCACGATGACCGGGTCGTTCTCGTAGTTCTTGAGCTGCTTCCACTCGATCTGCGTCATGGAGTCGAAGAGGTCGGAGCCCGCGAGCACCGCGTCGGCGCCGTTCATATAGGTGTAGTTGATGGCCGAGTTGTCGGAGATGATCGCGCCCTTGCAGCCCCACTCGTCGCGCAGAACGCCTGCGATCATGCCCTCGTCGGCGCCGTTCCAGGTGCAGCCGACGCGGCTGTAGGACGTCATGACGCCGTTGGCGTCGGACTCGGTGAAGGCATACTCGAAGCTGCGCAGGTAGACCTCGCGGATGGACTGCTCATTGGCCCAGGTGGAGACGCCGGTGCGGTTGGTCTCCTGGTCATTGAGGGCGAAGTGCTTGACGAGCACGTGGCAACCCTTGGACTCGATGCCCGTGCACTCGGAGGCGAGCAGCTTGCCGGAGAGGAAGCCGTCCTCGGAGAAGTACTCGAAGTTGCGGCCGCAGTAGGCGTTGCGGTGGATGTTGGCGCCGGGGCCGTAGAGATAGCTCACCTTGGCAGCGATGCAGTCGTTGCCGATGACGCGGCCCACCTCGCCGAGAAGCTCAGTGTCGAAGGTGGCGCCCATAACGTCCTCGGAGGGCAGCCCCATGGTCTTCACGTCGGACTTCGCGCCGAAGAGCGTGGTGGTGAGGCCGGTCGGGCCGTTCTCGTCGCGCGTTCCGGGCAGCTGGATGGAGTCGATCGGCTGGGTGTAGTGGAAGGCGGAGCCGATGAGGAAGGTCATGTCGGAGGTGGTGAGCTGGTCGAGCAGGGTGTCCCACTTGGGGTCGTCGTAGTCGAGGCCCTGCAGGTCGATCAGCTTAAGGCCGTTGTTTGCCCCGGTGGTGGGCATGACGGCGTCGCTGTACTCGCCGGAGTAGAGGCCTGCGTCGTAGCGGGACGCGGAGAGCTCGGTGACCATCTCGTCGGTCGCGGAGAGCGAGACGGCCTTGGTCGGCAGGGTACCCGCCCAGTCGCTGCGCGAGAGGTAGGTGACCTTCTGGTCGCCGGTGAAGTCGGCGCGGTTGAGGTCGGCGTCGTCGAAGCGGTTCTCGACGGTGGCGCCGGTCGCGGTCGTGGCGTAGGTCGTGGAGTCGAAGGAGTCGTTGGTGTAGAC
>CAVDQW010000266.1:0-7599 GCA_963610995.1 bacterium
GGAGGCCAAGCAGCACGAGGAGCTCCTGGCCGACGCGACGCAAGACGTGTCCGGCATCCTCTCCACTGCCGCGAGCAGCGCGGACGGGTACTCGGCTTCCCTCGGCAACGTCACCGCCGACGTGGACAGCGTGCTCCAGAGCCAGAAGGAGTTCAACGAGTCCCTGTCCAGCATGTTCACGGAGACCTCGCAGAAGTCGGCGTTGCTCGACCAGTACGTCTCCACCATCGAGCAGCTGGGCAACAAGTCGGGCCTGACGGCGTCCGAGCAGTACAAGCTCAAGGACGCCGTGGACGGCTACAACGAGGTGTGCGGCACGTCCTACAGCGTCACCGACGCGACAAACGGCGTCATCTCCGACGCCAACGGCACCATCGTCGAGAACACCAAGGCGCTCAGGGACAACGCCGAGGCGTGGAAGACGCAGGCCGTCGCGGAGGCGTACTCCGAGAAGTACACCGAGGCCGTCAAGAACCAAATCGACGCCCAGAGCGAGCTTACCAAGGCCCAGGCCGAGCTTGAGAACAAGACCAATGAGTACAACGCCGCGCAGGAGAAGGCCAACAAGACCATCGAAGCGGGTGGAGAGGTCGACGCGTACACCTCACTCAAGCTGCTTGAGATGAAAGGCGCCGTCGACGAGGCTCAGCAGAAGGTCGACGATTGCCAGAAGTCCGTGGACTCCTACGGAGACTCCATCAATGAGCTGGGCACCCGCGCGTCCATCGCCGCGGCGGGTCTGAACCAGTCGCTCACCGAAGCCATCGCGCAGCAAGAGGGCACCTTCACCGAGATGGGCCAGAAGATCGCCGACTCGCTGGGCGCGGGCATCACGGCCGGCACCACGACGGTCGAGACGGCCACGGAGTTCATGAACTCGGGCGTCGTGTCCAAGGTGTCCACGCTGGGCGAGTCCACGCAGCCCTATGGCCAAATCCTCGCGCAGCGCCTCGCGGCGGGCATCGGCGACGGTTCCGTCTCCGTCAAGGAGGCCACCGAGGCCATGAACGTCCTCGCGCAGAAGGGCGTGACAGGCCTCAGCGAGTACTACTCTTCCAAGGGTTGGGAGCTTCCCGACAGCTTCGCCGCGGCCATCACGGCCAACAGCTCCGAGGTCACCACCTCAACCGACAACATGAAGATGCTGACCGTCGCGGCCCTCTCAAGCGGTGACGCGACCGCGGCGGCGCAGCTCTACGGCGGCGAGATCCCCTCTGAGCTCGCGAGCGCCATTGACGCGAACAACAGCCTGCCCGAGGGCTCCGTGTCCTCGCTCATGTCGCTGCTCGCGATCAAGCTCACCAACGGCGACGCTGAGGCCGCGGCGAAGCTCTGCGGCGGCAACATCGACGAGGGGCTAGCCGAGGGCATCGAGAACGGCACGCTCAGCGAGAGCGCGGTGCAGTACCTCGGCGAGGACGTCATCGAGAAGATGCGCAACTCGCTGGGAGTGCACTCGCCGTCCACCTACGCCATTGAGGCGGGCGGGTATATCGACGAGGGCCTGACGCAGGGCATCCAGAACAACCAGCAGGGGCCACTCGACGCGGTGACGCAGCTAGGGACCTCCATCGTAGGTGGCCTGGCCAACCTCGGGACCGACTTCCTCACCAAGGGCTCCGAGGCGGTCAACAGCCTCATCAGCGGCCTGGGCCTGAACGTCGGAGGCGTCAGCTCCGCGTCATCCTCGCTCGCCGGCGCCGCTGAGTCCGGTACCTCCGGCACGGCCGCGACCCTAGGCTCGCAGGGTTCCAGCGCGTCCAGCGAGTTCGCTTCCGGCATCGGCTCCGCCGTCGGCTCCGCGGGCAGCAACGCAGGTTCACTTTTCAGCGCGGCAAGTTCCGGTACCTCCGGCACGGCCGCGACGCTCGGCGGTTACGGGCGCAGCGCGTCCAGCGAGTTCGCGTCCGGCATTGCGTCCGGCGTCGGCTCCACCCGCAGCAGCGCAAGCAGCCTGAACAGCGCGGCGCAAGGCGCGAGGGTCACCGGTTCCTACGGCTGGGGCTCCGACCTTGCGTCGAACTTCGCGTCCGGCATACGCGCGGGAATCGGCTGGGTCTCCAGTGCGGCGACCGCCATCGCTAACGCGGCGAAGAGCATCCTGCACTTCTCCGCGCCCGACAAGGGCCCCTGGTCCGGCGCGGAGAAGGGCGGCGTCCGCTCCGGCCTGCACCTCGCGCAGAACTTCGCGGAGGGCATGCGGCTCGGCATCTCCGACGTGGAGGCGTCGTCGCTTGCCCTCTCGGCGGCGATGGAGCCGTCATTGCCGGCGCTGCCCTCCATGCCGGTCCCGGCGCTCGTGGGGGCTTCCACCGCCGGCGCGGGACAGTCGGTGCAGGTTACCAACAACAACGTCTATATCAACGGTGCGCAGGTGAACAACCTTTCCAACCGTGCACAAGACCTGCTGGGCGAGCTGTTCAACGAGTTCAGCACGGTCGCGAGAATGGGGTAACGGATGGCGGAGAACTTTTCCGACTGGGGCTGGTCCGGAAACTCGGGTATGCGCGGCCACGTGGTCGCGTGGACGGAGTACACCGACAACAGTCACTTCAACATTATCGTCACAGGCAACACGCAGTGCAGCGAATACTGCGAGTCCTACTGGGACATGCAGTCGCAGGTGGGCTACGATGCGCGATACTCGGGCATGCCCGGCACGTCCTCCGGTGCCGGCCAGCACACCGCGTCGTGGGATTGGTGCACGGAAGGCCACTACTACACGTCAGTGACGAACGGATGGGCCGACTACCATAAGGAGACCTTCGGGCCGTTCCAGTGCGACACGTCGAACCACAGCCTCACCGTCTGGTACAAGACGTGGGCGGCGGGCTCGTGGGGCGGCGGCGAGCGGGACGCTTTCGCGACGCTCACCACTCCCATCTACAAGCAGCACACGCCTAACGCGCCGAAGAACTTCAAGGTGACGCGCTCCCGCGACACCACGCAGAAACTCACGTGGAAAGGGAATTACACCGACTACGCGGGCCTCTATGCGTGGGACTACGTCTATATCGAGCGCAGCGTCGACGGCGGCGCGTTCTCGCAGGTCGCCAAGCTCCTCTGGAGCGCGACGAACTGGAGCGACAACAGCACAGCTCGCGGCCACAAGTACACATACCGCATGCGCGCCGAGAACAAAGGCGACGGCTCAACCAAGAAGTACTCGGCGTACACGTCGGAAATCTCGGTATTCACCGCGCCGTCCGTCCTCAGCGCCCTCAAGGCCACGAAGAGCGGCGAGGCCGAGGTCACGCTCGCGGCAACCGGCGTGTGGTCGTGGCGCGACTCCGTTCAGGTACAGGTCAAGCAGAACGACGGCGATTGGGCCGACGTTTCCGCCGAGACGGTGGACACCTCCACATGGAAAGACACGGCGGCGCCTGCGGGCACGCTGGTCTACCGCATCCGCGCCGGCATCAAGCAGGGCGGCTCGACGAGCGCCGACACGGTACTCTACGGCGGTTGGACCAGCTCCAACGAGATCGTGACCATCTGTCCGCCGAAGGCCCCGTCCGTCTCCGTGCCGTCCGTTGTGGCTATCGGCGACGCGCTCACCGTGACGTGGAAGAAGTCCCATCCGGACGGCACCGCGCAGACCTCGGCGCAAGCGGTTCTCTACGACCCCACCGGCGCTACGCTTGAGACCCAGGCCATCGCCGGCACGCTGAGCAAGGCCGAGTTCGACACCTCTGGCCTGTCCCTCGGAGTGTACCGCGTCAGGGTCCGCACCAAGGGCCTCGACGATGATTGGGGCGCGTGGAGCTCCTATAAACCGGTAGCCGTCTCGGCATACCCGACCGTCACAATCGACTCCCCGGCCATCGACTACGACGGCACCAACGCGCAGGGCAAGCTCCCTATCCAGCTCGTGTGGACGGCGGCTTGCGATGACGGCATCTCCTATCAGACCGTGGAAGTCTTCGACTCCGACGGCACGCAGCTCTGGGCGCAGCGCCTTACCAGCGTGGTCCGCTCGCTCGACCTCGGCGCGGCGGTGGGCTTCGTCAACGAGAGCGGCTACAGCATCCGCCTCACCGTATACGGCGGGGAAGGCCTCGCCGTGTCGGTGAGCCGCACCATCTATACCGAGTGGTACCTGCCCGCCGAGCCGAAGGCCGATATCCAGTACTCCGAGAACTTGGCGGCGCTCATCCGCGTCGTGTCCTCCGAAGACCCGGACACCGATTCAAGCGGCGCAGACGCCACGACAACCGATACCGCAGCCACCACTGTGTCCGACGATGCGGAGTCCGAGACGCTGGACATCGTGGACTACGACATCGTGCGCGTCGGCACCGACGGCGAGCGCCTCGTAATCGGCGAGCACCTGCCGCTGGGGTATCAAGTAACCGATGCCCTACCGCCCCTTAACACGGAGTTTTCCTATGAGGTCACGGCCCGCTCCAACCTCGACACCGTGTGCGTCAAAAGCTTCGCCACCATCTGCGACTCCGACGGCATGGAGGCTTTTAACTTTGGCGCGGCTGCGCAGGAATGCGTCTTGCTGGGCCTCAATGCCAACAGCAGCGCCAACGCCGAGATGAGCGGCGAGACCTACAATTTCGCCCTCGGTGCGCTCACGCCCATGCTCCCGACGTTCTACCCGGACGGCACCATGAGCGCATCCAAGAGCCTCAGCTACGTCGTGCACGATCGCGAGAAATACGAGAAAGTGCGCACTATCGCGAGGACCCCCGCCTATGCGTGTTTCTGGTACCGCGACTATTGGGGCCACCGCATGTACTGCCACGGAAAATGGTCTACCGGCTACGACGCGCAGAGCTACTCGCTGTGGGACGTGTCGGTAAGCCCGGAGGAAGTCGTGTGGAGGGAGCCGGTCAATGGCTGATATCGACGATTCCCGCTGGTACGAGGCGTTCACGTCCACCGGCTACCGATTCATGCGCGTCTCGCGCGAGACCGGCAAGGAGATTGAGCGCATCGGCGTGGTGAGCGGCGGCACCATCACGCGCAACGATTCCACCAGCATCAAGGAGTCGGCTGAGATGACCCTCGTAGGCTCCTACGACTTCGGCCCCGACTTGCTGCGCATCTACGCCGAGTTCGGCTGGATGGACGGCACGACCGCCGACGTATGCCTCGGCACCTTCCTCCCGGTCACTCCTTCGCGCAGCGTCAAGGCGGGATACTCAACGGCCTCGCTCAAGCTCTATGGGCGGTTGCAGGAGTTGCTGGACGATAAGTTCGCCAAGCCCTACACCGTCGCGCCAGGCTCCAATGCGGTGCTGGTAGCCAAGTCCGTCGTTGAGTCGATGGGCTTTGAGTGCATCGCGGAGGAATCCGACTACACCACCACCCAGACGCGGTATTACGGCGTGGGCGCGGAGACGGACCAGGTGGACGAATCCGACGATTCGGACAGCTCGTCTACCAAGGATACCAAGCTGGGCATGGTGAACGACCTGCTGGATTTAGCCGGCTTCAGGGCCGCCTTTACCGATCCTTACGGGCGGGTGATTTTACAGAAGTACGTTGATACATCCAATAAGCCGGTCGCATGGGAGTTCATCGAAGGCGCAAACGCCAAGTTCTGCGCCGAGATGGAGGAGGAGCGCGACTACACCGACACAGCGAACCACGTTGTCGTGCGCTATGGCTCCAGCACGGGAGATGTGGTAATCGGCGAGGCGTGGGACAACGACCCGAACAGCGACTTATCCACCGTAAGCCGCGGACGCACGATTACGACCTCGTACACCTACAACGAGCTGCCCGAGGTCAGCGAGGACCAGACGCAGCAGGAGTACGCCGACGCTAGGGCCGCGACTCTGCTCAAGACCGCGCAAGCCATCGTTAGGCGTTTCACGTTCATCCACACGTACGCGCCGGTCGCACTCAACGACGTGGTCAAGCTCGAATACCCGAGCGCGGGCATCGACGAGACGCCGCAGGTGAGGACACAGACGATAACGTTGTCCGCAGGTTGCCCCGTCGAGTGCGAGGCGAGGAAGTTCAATCGGAGGAGCAGTTGAGCGATTACATCGATAAGATGCAGCTCCACGTCATGGGCAAGCAGCTCGTTCGCGACGTGGCGAAGCTCGCGGCAGACAAACAAGCGACCAACACCGCGCGCGAGTACGCGAAGATCACGGCAGTCAACGGCGACGGCACGTTGGAGCTGGACAAAGGCACGGAGAACTATCCCATGCCTATCTCCAATGTGCGACGCACCGTTGGGGCCGAGGCGAAAGTCGGCGACGTGGTCGTTGTCGAGACCACCCAGCACGTGCCGCTCGCGACCTCCATCGTGAGCGTGGACGGCGATACCGACAACCGAATCACCGGGGCCATCGCAGACGCGCAGGATACCGCCGACGCCGCGCAGACCGCCGCCGACACGGCCAAGGCCGCGACGGACGCGCTGCAGACGCTCATCCGCGAGACGAGCGACGGCATCGAGGTGGGCAAGTCCGCGGACGGCTCCACGTACACGGGCACGCACACGCTGGTCGGCACCGACGCGTTCGAGGTGCACGACAAGGACCACAACACGCTGGCGAGCTTCGGCGCGTGGAACATCGAGCTGGCGAAGTCGGCGAACGTCGGCGAGGTCGGCTTCTTCGGCGGAGTGGACACCATCAAGGGCGGCATTAAGTACACGAGCGATGGCAGCTACTCCTCGTTCGAGCTGCATGCTGGCAAGGACACGACCGAGGATGAAGGGTGGATGTACCTCGCGTCTGCAGCATCGACGGGCGTGACTAAATCGACAAAAGGCTGGTCTAGCGTTTATCCGGTATTGACCTCGACGAAGAAATACCTTTGGGGATATTCTGACAGCGTGATTACGCCACAAATTATCGGCGTGTACACGAGCGGGGCTGCGAGCACTGGCGAAATTCTCCTGAAGGCGCATAACGGCTCCGCGAACTATGCCTCGATAGATATGGGCGCGTCGAAAGGCGCGAGCGTGACGCTGCAGGGCGTGTACGGGTCGCAGGCAAGTCTCATGGTGTTTCCCTACAGCGACTCCTACGGCGGGATTTTCTTCAACACGCCGCGCTTCTACGTCAACTCGGTCGTTGGTCAACCTTCGGTGATGTTCGTCGGCTCCAAGACCGCGACGCTGACCGCCGTGGACTCCACGCACAGCGCGGCCGTCCTCTTCACCGCGAGCCAGTACAAGGCCATCACGGGCGTCGCTTTCGACAAAACGAAGCACAGCGTCACCTGCATGAACGGCGAGCACGACGCCTGCGCGAACATCTGGTCGATGGTGGCGAGCTATTCCGCGAGCGAGGACAACATCCACCTCATGTGCCTGACCTCGAAGAAGGTCAGCGGCGCCATCCGAGTCAACTACACCATCACAATCGACGCGAGCTAAGGAGCACGCCATGCCATACACCTATCACTACCAGGCCACCTGCGGCGGCTGCGGCACGACCAAGGCGGGCAACGCCCAGGCCATGCAGGACGCGGGCTGGAAGATGCTGGCCGTCAACTCCCCGACCGATATCGCGGTCATGGAGTCGTGGGAGCATCCCATGGGCGCCGAGTGCGCCTGCCCCGACTGCTACGCGAAGTATCAGGAGCTGCAGAAGACCGCCGACGCCGCGCAGCAGGCCGCTTACG
>CAVDQW010000267.1:0-6870 GCA_963610995.1 bacterium
CCAGTGCCGGCACCATGACCACGATGAGCGTCAGCACGAGCGCGAGGAGGGAGGCTCCCCAGAGCCAGACGTTCTGCTTCGGCATGCTGAAGAGCGACGCGCGACGGCTGCGCATGTTGAAGCAGTGGAAGATCTCGACCATGTTCAGGGTGATGAACGCCATCATGACGCCCTCTTCGTCGGCGGAACCGGCGATCATGTCGGCGATGTTGATGTAGCCCATGTCGAAGTAGACGCCCGCGAAGAAGCTGGCGAGGACGAGCACGGTGATGATCACGCCCTGGACGATGCAGTCGAGGCCCATGTTGTCGGCAAAGACGCCGTCAGAGGCCTTGCGGGGCTTGCGCTGCATGATGTCGCCCTCGGCCTCCTCCATGCCCAGCGCCAGCGCCGGGAAGCAGTCGGTGACGAGGTTGACCCAAAGCAGCTGCACGGGCTGGAACAGCGTGAAGCCGATGAGCGTGGCGGCGAACACCGAGAAGACCTCGGCCAGGTTCGCGGAGAGCAGGAACTGGATGACCTTGCGGATGTTGTCGTAGATGCGACGGCCCTCTTCGCAGGCGGAGATGATGGTGGCGAAGTTGTCGTCGGCCAGGACCATGTCGGCCACGTTCTTGGTGACGTCGGTACCGGTGATGCCCATGCCCACGCCGATGTTTGCGCGCTTGATGGACGGGGCGTCGTTCACGCCGTCGCCGGTCATGGCGACGATCATGTCCTTGCTCTTCCAGGCCTCGACGATGCGGGTCTTGTGCTCCGGCTGGACGCGGGCGTAGACGCCGTAGTTCTCGATCTTGGCGTCGAGCTCCTCGTCGGTCATCTTGTCGATCTCGGCGCCGGTGATGGCCTGGCTGCGGTCCTCGACGATGCCGAGGTTCTTGGCGATTGCCACGGCGGTGTCGATGTGGTCGCCGGTGATCATGACGGTGCGGATGCCGGCGGCGTGGGCCTCGGCGATGGCCGGGGCGACCTCAGGACGCTCGGGGTCGATCATGCCGGAGAGGCCGCAGAAGGTAAGGTCGTGCTCGAGGGCGCCGGCGGAGAAGTCGGTCGGCTTCTCGGTGTAGTGGCGGCAAGAAAGGGCGAGCACGCGAAGGGCCTGGTCGGCCATGGACTTGTTGGCGGCGAGGATCTCGGCGCGCTTGGCGTCGGTGAGCGGCACGATCTTGTCGTTCTCGTAGACGGTGGTGCACAGGCCCAGGACGACGTCGGGGCCGCCCTTGGTGTACTGCTCGAACTCGCCGTCGAGGGTCTCGACCACGACGGACATCATCTTGCGGCCGGAGTCGAACGGAGCCTCGCCCACGCGCGGGTGCTCGGTCTCCAGGCCGGTGAGGCCGGCCTTGGCGGCGTCGTTGACCAGGGCGCACTCGGTCGGCTCGCCCACGGCCTCGCCGGCCTCGGCGTCCCACTTGGCGTCGGAGCACAGCGCCATGCCGGCGACGTGCTTCTCCTCGGGGGCGCACAGCTCGTGCTTGACAACGGTCATCTTGTTCTGGGTCAGGGTGCCCGTCTTGTCGGAGCAGATCACCTGCGTGCAGCCGAGGGTCTCGACGGCGGACAGGTTGCGGATGATGGCCTGGCGCTTGGCCATCTTGGTGACGCCGAGCGAAAGGACGATGGTGACGACGGCCACGAGGCCCTCGGGAATGGCGGCGACGGCCAGCGAGACGGCGACCATGAAGGTGTCGATCAGGGACATCGGGTTCGACATCACGTTGCTGAGGCCGTGGCGCACGATGTCGACCACGAAGATGACCACGCAGATGGCGATGACCATCTTCGTGAGGATGTGGGAGAGCTCGTCGAGCTTGACCTGCAGCGGGGTGAGCTCCTCCTTGGCCTCGGACAGGGCGCCGGCAATCTTGCCCATCTCGGTGTCCATGCCGGTGGCGACCACGACGGCGCGGCCACGGCCATAGACGACGGTGGAGCCCATGTAGCACATGTTCTTGCGGTCGCCCAGGGGCACGTCGTCGGCGCCGTTGAGGTCGATGGCGTCGGAGTGCTTCTCGACGGGCACGGACTCGCCGGTGAGGGCGGCCTCCTCGATCTTCATGGAAGCGCTCTCGAGCACGCGGCAGTCGGCGGGCACGGAGTCGCCGGCCTCGAGCAGGACGACGTCGCCGGGGACGAGCTCGCTGGAGTGCAGCATGACGAGCTTGCCGTCGCGCATGACCTTGGACTGGGCGGCGCTCATCTCCTGAAGGGCCGCCAGGGCCTCCTCGCTCTTGGCCTCCTGGATGACGCCGAGGGCGGAGTTGATGATGACGACCGTCATGATGATGATGACGTCGGCGAAGTCAATCTCGCCCTGGATGGCGCCGGTGACGGCGCTGATAACGGCCGCGACGATAAGCATGATGACCATGGGGTCGGCCATCTGCTCAAAGAAGCGGATCCACAGCGGGGTCTTCTCCTCCTCCTTCAGCTTGTTGGGGCCGTGGGCCTCGAGGCGCTTTGCGGCCTCGGCGGCGCTCAGGCCCGCCTCCTCGTCGCTGCCCTGCTCGCGCAGGACATCGGCAGAGCTCGACAGATACTCTTTCATACGAATTTCCCCTCCTGGGTTCTTTCATGCGGCCGACAGATTGATGCCCGATCATAATTCCCAGGAGAAGGGCAAGGGCTCATCAAGGTTGCCGTGCCGGCCGCGCTTACAAAAGCTTGGTTATTCTACCGTAGCCAAAGCCAGGTTTGTTCGCTTCATTTCTTGGAGCAAAAGAGCAGGTAGACGGCTCCGGCAAGGGGCACCGTAAGAATTCACGGTCGCAAGACGCCGCCAGGTGCCTGCGCAATTGACCTACACAATGTGCGGCGATCGGCTCCGCAAGGGGCAGGGAGAGGCCCACGTCTCCCCCAATGAACGCACGAACGCCGGCCGTGTCATCGACACGACCGGCGTCCTATTGATCAAGAGCAAAATTGTCATAAGAGGGCGCTTGCTAGGCAAAACCAACGCATTGCGGTAACGAATTCGCCGCATCGGCGCGTCAGTCTCGGCCCGGGCCCACGCCCGTCGTCGCTAGTCCTCGTCCCAGAACTGGTCGCCAAGAATCTTGACGCAGACCTTCTCGATGGTGCCGGGCTCGGCACCGTCGCACACCAGGTTCGGCATGTGGGCCTCGCCGATCATGAACAGGGCGAAGTGACCGTTCTTGAGGGTGCCGTCGATCAGGTCGTGGTTATCGGGGGTTTCGTGGCCGAAGCCCTTGTCGCCCTCGACATCGAACTCGCCGGTGTAGGCGATCTCGCCCGGCGTGGTCTTGAAGTTCTCGGCGCCCTCAAGGTCGATCTGCACATCCATGTACTTGCGGTGCGTCTCGAAGCGCCCGTTCTCAAAGGTGCGGGTGTTGGCGTTCATCTTGTTGATGAAGACCTTATTGCCCAGAATCTCGGTACGGCCGATCGGCAGGTCGTTCAGGTCGTTCTCGCCGAGCCAGTCGATCAGGACGTCAAGGCCGCGAAAAAGGCCGCGATAAAGTCCGATTTGTCCGAGTCCGTCGTAAATCATTGCGTCTCTCCTTCGAGTTGGGGTCCAAGGCCGCAGCCGAAGACCAAGTTCCGGTGAGTTCCCTCGTCTCCGGACGTCATATTCCATGCGCCCTCTCCGCAGGGCCTTGCCCCAGATGTCCGCTTGGGTGAACCTTCACCCACTTTACGCCCTAACAAACGCAACAAACACAGGCACGGTAGACGGTTCCGTCAGCGGTCTCGAGGATTGCGGGGCCCAGCGTTACAGTTGTTGAACTAGCTACTCGCCCACAAGGCCTTTTCCACATCGTCCCCCACCCTACGCAACAAAAATCCGCCCCGCTGCCACATGGCAACGAGGCGGATAACTTCAACTTAGCGACTCAGCGTCTTACTGAACCTGCGCGATCATGGCGAGGTTGGTGGAGGTGGTGTAGTCGCCCTGGCGCGGGGAGGTCTGCGGGTCACCGGCGGTCAGCACGACGATGTCGCCGCTCTCGACGACCTTGTTCTGCTTGGCGGTGGTCAGCGCGTTGTAGAGCGTGCCGGTCAGCGAGCCCTGCTCGGTGGTGCGGAACGAGTAGACGCCCCAATAGAAGCAGGTGCGGCGCACGGCCTCCTCAGAGGGGGACATGGCGTACAGAGGCACCTTCGGGCGGAACTTGGAGACCAGACGGGCGGAACGGCCGGAGTGGGTCGGGACGATGATGCACTTGGCATCAACGCGGTCGGCCATCTCGACGGCGGCGAAGCCGGTGGCGCCGTTGACGTTGCGCACGCCGCGACGGTCGTAGTAGTTCTTGTTCTCCTTGACGAACTTCTCGGTCTCCTTGCAGATGTCAGACATCGTGCGGACGGCGTCGACCGGGTACTTACCGGCAGCGGTCTCGCCGGAGAGCATGACGCAGTCGGTGCCGTCGTACACGGCGTTGGCGACGTCGTTGACCTCGGCGCGGGTCGGGCGCGGGTTGCGCTGCATGGAGTCGAGCATCTGGGTGGCGGTGATGACCGGCTTGTAGTGCTCGGCGCACTTCTTGATGATGGTCTTCTGGATGTGCGGGACCTGGGCGGCCGGGACCTCGACGCCGAGGTCGCCACGGGCGACCATGATGCCGTCGGACACGTGCAGGATCTCGTCGAAGTTCTCGACGCCGAGGGCGCTCTCGATCTTCGGGAAGATCATCACGTTGGGGGCGCCCATCTCGACGCAGATGTCGCGGATCTCCTGGACGGCCTTGGCGTCACGGATGAAGGAGGCGGCGATGGCGTCGATGCCGAGCTCGCAGCCGAACATGATGTCGGCGCGGTCCTGGGCGGTAACGGAGGGCAGGCCGACGTTGACGTTCGGGACGTTGATGCCCTTGCGCTCGCCGATCTCGCCGCCGTTGGTCACGACGCAGTACATGTCCTGGCCCTCGACGTGGTCGACCTCAAGGCCGATGAGGCCGTCGTCGATCAGGATGACGGAGCCCTTCTCAACCTCGGAGGGGAGGTTCAGGTAGTCAAGAGAGATGTGCTCGGCGGTGCCGTGGAAGTCCTCGGTGGTCTCCTGAGCGGTCACGACCAGGGTGTCGCCGGTCTTGACGGTGACCTTCTGGCCACCCTCAAGCAGGCCGGTGCGGATCTCGGGGCCCTTGGTATCGAGCAGGATGGCCACGGGGATGCCGAGCTCAGCGGAGAGGTTGCGGACCTTCTCGATCATGGAGCGGTGGTACTGGTGGCTGCCGTGGGAGAAGTTGAAGCGAGCGACGTTCATGCCGTGCAGGATGAGCTGGCGCAGAACCTCCTCGTCCTCGGTCGCGGGACCCATGGTGCAGACGATCTTGGTCTTCTTGCTGTAAGCCATGTTTTCCTCTTTCTGGAAGAACTCAATGTCGAATGGTGTATAGAAACGTGGTCGCTTAATTCCCCTAGCAGACCACGGAGCGGTCGACGAAATCGGTGCCGCGCTCGAGCGCGCGTGCGTTGTCGAGGGTGACGCGAGCGATCTGGCTGAGCGCCTCGGTCGTAAAGAACGCCTGGTGAGACGTCATGACGACGTTCGGGAAGGAGCACAGGCGGGCAGTGATGGAATCCACGACCTCGCCGGAGCGGTTCTGGTAGACGTTCGGGCCTTCCTCATCATAGACGTCGAGGCCCGCCGCTCCGATCTTGCCGGAGAGAATACCGCGGATAAGCGCCTGCGAATCCACAAGGCCGCCACGGCCGGTGTTGATGAAGATCACTCCGTCCTTCATCTTGGAGATCGACTCGTCGTTGATCATGTGGCGGCTCTCCTCGTTGAGGAACGCGTGCAGCGAGATCAGGTCGGAGCGGCGATAGAGCTCGTCGTAATCCACGTACTCGTCGACGACGCCGTCGTCCACGAGCTTCTGGTTCGGGTACAGGTCGGAACCGAGGACCTTCATGCCGAAGCCCTTGCAGATGCGGCAAAGAGCGGCGCCGATGCGGCCGGTGCCGATGATGCCGGCGGTCTTGCCGCAGAGCGTCTCGCCGACAAGGCCCTCGAGGTTGAAGTCGTTGTCGCGCACGCGGTTGTAGCCCTTGTGGATGCGGCGGTTGGCGCAAAGGGCCAGGCCCATGGCGTGCTCGGCGATAGCCTCCGGGGAGTATGCGGGAACGCGGGTGACCTTCATGCCCAGGTCCTTTGCCACCGGCACGTTGACCGCGTCGAAACCGGCGCAGCGCATGAGCAGCAGCTTCACACCGAAGCCGGAAAGAATCTCGAGCGTCATGGCACCGGCATCGGCGTTGACGAAGGCGCAGACGGCGTCGTAGCCGCGGGACAGCGCCGCGGTCATCGGCGTGAGGTTGCTCTCAATGAAATCAACCTTGATCTCGGGATAGTCCTTGAGCTCCTTGGTGAAGGACTCTTTGTCGTAGCTGGCCGTTCCGTAGAACAAGATCTTCATCGTTGAATTCCCCTTTTTTGCCGCAGACGTACCGGTCACGCATCGTTCGAACTCTAACGGAGCACAGTATAAATCAGGTGAGCGGTAGGTAAACCGACGGTAAACGGCAGTTCTAAACAAATTTCAATGCGAAGGGGGTTTGCTATTCACAAATCCAATAGCAAGCCGAATATGGCGCAAGTTCCGAACCGCCGCCGAAGTCATGCTCCTCGCCAGAGATAAGGTCTTTGCCGCGTCCACATCCCGCGTCAAAGTGCACAACAGCAGGCTCAGCCGATGAGTTCACGGCAACAATGACCCGCTCGTCTTCGTAGCAACGCTGGAACACGAGCTGCTGCGGTGTGACCTGAAGCTGTTCGTAGCTGCCCCAAACGATCGCCTTGCTTTGCGCCCTCGCCTTTGAGAGGTCGACGATCCAATCCGTCAGCTCGTTCCACTCGGGAGCATCAAGTGCCGGCCGAAGCTCATGGTCGCCGAAGTTCTGCTC
>CAVDQW010000268.1:0-6665 GCA_963610995.1 bacterium
GGGAGGTCTGCGAGTTCGGCGCTAGGTCCGCCGCGAAGGCCCTCGCCAAGGAAGTGCCGTCGATGGGCGGCATCAGCATCGAGGCCCGCAGGAACTCCTCCGGCGGCTACGGTACGCCGTCGGTCGCCGACTACCAGCTGGTCGCCAAGGGCCCGAAGGTCAAGAACCAGTGGCACGCGCTCGAGGGCGGCAGGAAGACGAAGCCGAAGGGCTTCAAGGTCTACGACGTCCCGCTCGTGAAGGTGCTCGAGTACGGCACGGGCATCCGGGCGTCCTCCGGGCCCGGCTATACGGGCGGCAAGGGCAACCGGGGCTTAGGCGGCTGGGACTACTACGACGAGGAAACCAAGAGGTGGTACCACACCGACGGGCGACCGGGCATCCACTTCATGCGCGAGGCCACCCAGAAGATGCGCGTCTACCTCCCGTCATGCGCCAAGAGGGTCTTCAAGGCCAGCGAGACCAAGAGGAGGATGGGCTTATGAACGACTTCTCAGACAAGCTCTTCTCCTACATGCGCCAGCAGGTGCAGCTGTCGCACCCCTCCTGCTTCTGCACCACGGCGGCGGTGGAGTCCACCGAGACGAAGCTGCCCGCCCTGTTCGCCGAGTTCTCCTTCCCCGAGGTCGATGCGCGGACCATCGACAGCTCGGGCGAGGAGCTCTGGACCCCGACGGTCATAGACGCCGAGGTCTACAGCTCGTCCAGCCTCCAAGAGGCCAAGGCCATAGCCAAGGCAGCGGACGAGGCAATGAGGGAGTGCGGGTTCCGACGCACCTCCATGGGGCCGCGCGAGAACGCCGACCCCACGGTCCGCAGGATAGCTATCAGTTGGCGGGGGCAGCTCGACGCGTCGGGCACCGTCGCCAGGTATTAGAAAGGGGACAGCATGGCTGCTTCCACCACCGCAACCGCCACCATCAACACCTTCCTCATGCAGTTCGAGGGGGTGACCGCCGAGCCCACCTCCGCCGACATCTCCAAGGCCAAGAAGCTCCTCGACATCAAGAGCCACCCTGCCATGGGCGGCGAGCCCGAGCAGCTCGAGACCACCACCCTCTCGGACGACATCGAGACCTTCATCAACGGTGTCCAGTCCGCCGACACCAAGGAGTTCACCGCCAACTACGTCGCCGGCACCTACTCCAAGCTCAAGGCCCTCGAGGGCGACGAGTCCCTCTGGTGGGGCCTCTTCCTCGGCGCGGACTCCGACGGCAACCCCGACGGCCACGACGGCATCTTCGTCTGGCAGGGCGGCATCACCACCGCCTTCGGCGAGGGCGACGTCAACGCCGTCCGTGAGATGACCCTGTACATCTCCTCCGGCACCAAGCCCAAGTTCATCAGCGCCTAGCCAGGCGTCTACCGCGATAGAGTTGCGTCCCCTACCCGAAAGGATCCAGACAATGGCCAAGAACACCACCAACGACGTCTTCGACTTCGACATCGACAAGCTCCGCGAGGAGCTCGAGGGCAAGTCCTCCATCGTCCTCACCGACGAGAACGGCGTCGAGTACACCGCCAAGTACGACCGCGCCCTCGTGAAGAAGATGGAGAAGGAGGGCGTCACAGTCGAGGAGGCGTCCAAGCTCCTGAGCAAGGGAACCTACACCGCCGTCGAGGAGTTCCTCGAGAAGTTCGCCCTGCCCGCCTTCAACAACTCCGGCACCAAGGTCTCCCTCGACGAGGTCGTGGACCTGATGGGCGCGGTGGACAGCCCCGGCGAGGTCATCGGCGCTCTCATGGTCCTGTTCATGACCCCGACCATGACCCTGCTCACCAAGAAAAACCCTACTCAGACCCGCGCGAAGTTCCGCTTCGTGTAGAGGAACCCGAGCAGCCCGCCGACGAGGACGACGACGTCCCCGGCTGGCGGGCGCTCGACAGGGGCTTCGCCAACGCGCTGGCCCTCGGGATGACATACGAGCAGTACTGGCTCGGCGACCCGTGGCTCTACTGCGCCTATCGGGAAGCCGAGCTCATCCGTGGCGAGAAGTCCGCGTGGGACCGCTGGTCCATGGGAGCCTACGTCTATCAGGCCGTCATGGACCTGGTGCCCGTGCTCAACCCCTTCTCCAAGAAGCACAAGGCCGAGAAGTACCTGGACAGGCCCTTCGAGGTGTCCGCGAGGGAGGAGCGCGAGAAGACGCCCGAGGAGCTCGAGCGCGAGGCCCACGAGCGCACGAAGGCATGGATGCTCTCGTTTACAGTTGATAGCGGAGACAGTTAACCATGCGGGGTTGCGCCTCCCCATAGATTGGGGATTCGCATGGCAGAAGCCGACGAGAGCATTCGCATCAACGTCGAGGCCGGGGTAAGCGGCGTCGGCGACATCAACAAGCTGGCAGAGGCCTTCAAGGTCCTCGACAAGTCCACCGACGGGGCGGAGTCCGTATACGACTCGCTCAAGCGCCTGAACAAGCTGAAGATAACCGCTGGCACCCAGATTAAGAATCTGGCGAGTGGTCTCAAGGAGCTGAATGATTACGCTCCGAACGCCAAGGCCCTCAACAGCGTCACAACGACCGTTAAGAAGCTATCCAAGGAACTTGGCAGCGCATCTGTCAAGGCTGGCTCTCAAATCAACAGCCTCGCCAGCGGCCTAAGGAAGTTAAGCGGTTTCAGTACGGCGGTCGGCAACGGCGGCATTACTGACGGGGCCATGGCCGTGGACCTCGGCTACGAGTCCGACTCGGGGAAAATCGACGCCGCCATCGAGGACACGAAGAAGCTCTCCGATTCCCTCGGCGCGTACTCCATCAAGATTGGCGCACAGGTCAACGGCCTGATGTCGGGACTTAACAAGATCAACGACTTCGAGCCTGCCGATGATGACAAGATTCTCGATGTGGGTAACGTCGTCGAGAAGCTGTCCGACACGCTCTCCGAGTACTCCGTCCCGGTCGCCGCCGACATCACCAAGCTCGTCACCAGCATCAAGAAGATCAACGCGCTCGAGGTGGACGAGGCCAAGCTCACGGCCATCGGCGACGGGGTCTCGGCGATGGCTGACAAGCTCAACGAGAAGACCATCGCCATCGGCCCCGACATCACGAAGCTTGCCAACTCCCTCAGGAAGTTGGACGAGGTCACCGTCTCCGACACCAAGTTCAACTCCGTGAACAACAACCTGATGGCCCTCGCCAACAACCTCGAGGAGAAGTCCGTCTCCATCGGGGCGGACGTCAGCAGGCTGGCCAACGCGCTCGGGAAGATTGACGACGTCGCCGTCGATACGAACAAGTTCAACCTCATCAACAACAACCTCATCGCCCTCTCCGACAACCTCGCGGAGAAGTCCATTACCATCAGCTCCGACATCACGAAGCTGGCCAACGCTCTGGGCAAGCTGAACGACACCCCGGTCAGCGACGAGAAGTTCACAGCCGTCGACAACAACGTGAGGAACCTCGCTGTCCGGCTCAAGGACTCGTCCATCTCGGTGGCCCAGCAGGTCAACACCCTGATGAACGCCCTCAAGAAGCTGAACGAGTACGAGCCGAACGAGACCGCCTTCAACAACGTCGTCGCCACCGTCAAGGCCCTTTCCCTGAACCTCAAGGAGACGTCCATCGACGTCGCCAAGGACGTCACCAAGATCGCCAACAGCCTCGCCAAGCTGTCCAAGCTCAACGTCTCCGCTGATACGGGCAAAGCCGCCGCGTCCGCCGTCAACGGCATCGCCGACAACATCGACGCCGACCAGGCGAGCGGCCTGTCCGCCGCGCTGAGGAAGGTCGTCGCTTCCTCCAAGGCGACGGGCGACTCTGCACGCTCCGCCGCGAGCGGCATCGACAAGATGTCCAAGTCCGAGAAGGACGCGTCCACAGAGAGCAAATCCCTCGTCGAGAAGCTGGGGGAGTTCTACAACGCGGCCCACAAGGTGGCGTCGGTCTACTTCGTCTTCTCCACGCTGCAATCCATGTTCGAGGGCATCGCCAACGGTCTCATGACGCTGGTGAACACGGCCGCCGACTATCAGGAGTCGATGAACCTGATGACGACGTCCCTCGGGCAGTACGCGCAGCAGGCGTACAACTACGCCCAGCAGGTGCAGTCGGCCCTCGGCATCGACGCCTCCGAGTTCCTTGAGAACCAGGGCACCCTCATGACCATGGCGAGGGGCTTCGGCGTGGCGTCCGACGCGGCCTATACCATGTCCGACAACCTCACCAGGCTCGCCTACGACTGGGCGTCCTTCTACAACATGGACGTGTCCGAGGCGTTCTCCAAGATGCAGTCTGGCATGGCCGGAGAGACCGAGGCCGTCCGAGAGCTGGGCTACGACCTGTCTACCACGCGCCTCCAGCAGGTGGCCTACGCCAACGGAATCAACGAGTCCGTCAGCTCCATGTCGCAGGCCGACAAGGCTTACCTGCGCTACATCGCCCTCATGGAGCAGGTCAGCTGGGCGCAGGGCGACATGGCCAAGACCATCAGCTCGCCCGCAAACCAGATGCGCGTGCTCTCGAACCAGGTCAGCCTCGCCGCGCGTGCGCTGGGCAACATCTTCATGCCCGCGCTCTCCGCCATCATCCCCGTGGCCGTGGCCGTCGTGAAGGTCATCACCACGCTGGCCAACCGGGTCGCCGAGTTCTTCGGCGGCACGGGCGTGTACTCCATCGACTTCGGCTCGGGCGGCGACCTCTCCGACTCCACGGGCGACCTGGGCGACGCGGCGGACGACGCGGCCGACTCCCTCGGCGACGCGGGCGACGCGGCGGACGACACGGGCGACAGCGCGAGCGACGCCGCCGACAAGGTCAAGGAGCTCAAGCGCGAGCTCATGGGCTTCGACGAGATCAACAAGTTCTCCTCGCAGGACGACAGCTCGTCCAGCGGAAGCGACCCGTCGGGCAGCAGCGGCTCCGGCGGCAGCGGCTCCGGCGGCTCCGGCGGCGGCAGCAGCATCTCGGACATCGACCTGCCGTCCTACGAATGGAACCTCGGCGACGCCGACGACGAGCTGTACGACAAGCTCATGGACCTCGTGGACAGGCTCGGCGACGTCTGGGCCGAGGCCGCAGCGTCCGTCGGCAAGTACCTCAAGCAGATAGGCGACCAGTTCGCCGCCATCGACTGGTGGCAGGTCGTCAGCGACAACATCGTCGCCATGAACCGCGTGATTGCCGAGGGCGTGCTGGCCATCTCCGAGACCATCGGGCCAATCCTCGTGGCCTTCAACGTCCCAGCGACTCTGGCCGAGTCCATCAACACCGTCACCTCGCTGCTGAACGCGCTGGCTCAGGCCATCCGCGACATCGGCAAGTACTCCGCGTCCTTCACCCAGACGGCCCTCGTGCCGCTCGCCGAGACCATCGGCAACGACGTGCGAGAGGCGCTTGTCAACCTTCAGGGCTGGCTCAAGGGCGTCGAGGGCTACCTCAAGGAGTCCGAACAGTACTTCGCCGACCTCGGCAAGGCCGCTGGCAACGCCATCGGGCCGGGCCTGCTCACGGCGTGGGACGGCTTCAAGGGCCTCGTCTACGCGTGCGCCGGGCAGGTCAAGGCGTTCTTCGACCAGTGCGCCAACAACTCCGTGCTCCAGTCCCTCGGCACCCTCGTCGTGAACCTCAACGGGTTCCTCGGCAAGCTGTTCGATGCGTGCGGCAGGGTCGCGTCCGGCATCGCCGGCTTCATCGACAAGACGGGCCTCGGCAAGGCTGCGGCGGATGTCCTCAAGACGGCCATTGACGCGCTCGCCGCCATCTTCGGCGACTTGTCGCCAATCCTCGTCGGCGTCGTCGCTGGCCTGGCCACGTTTAAGACGGTAATGGCCATCTCGGACGTAGTCAACACGGCTTCCGTAGCCCTGAAGGCGCTTAGCGCCACGATAGACGGTGTCGCGACGTGTGGGGTATCCCTCGCCACGAGTGTCACCGGCACTCTGAAAGTTTTCCCTCAGTTCTCGAAGATGGTCGAGGCCATCCCTGCGCCCCTCGGCGTCTTCGCCAACTCCCTGGTCACCGCGCTCCAGTCCGGCGTCGCGCCGCTCCAGGCCGGGCTGACGGCCCTCGAGGCGGCCTTCGGCGTCGCCTTCGCCCCGATAGCCGCTGCGGTCGCCGCCATCGCCGCCCTCGTCGCAGCCGTCGCGTGGTGGGTCACGCAGACCGAGGAGGGCCAGCGGGCATGGGACGCCTTCTGCTCGCAGGTGTCGTCCGCCGTCTCCTCGGCGTTCGAACCCGCAAGCAAGATCCTCGGCGTCATAATCGACAAGCTCGGCGGCATCGTCTCCGCCGTAGCGGGAGTGGTGGGGGCCATTGCCCAGCTGGCGCTCAACGCCCTCGCAGGTACCGTTACCTTCGTGGCGGACGCCATCGGCATCGTCCTGAGCGTCATCCTCTCCATCGTCCAGGCCCTTTCCCCGCTGGCTTCCGGCATCAGCGGCATCGTCGCCGGCATCGGCCATCTCGCCCTGAGCGCCGTGCAGGCGCTGCTCGAGGCGATCCACAGCGTCATCAAGCTGGTTGTCACTGCTGTGGGGTCACTGGCGTCCCTGCTGAGCGGTGCCATGAACTCGGCGCTCGGCACAGTCGTCAAGGCCGGTACGGAGTTCGTGGACAACGTGCTCAAGGGAGCGTCAGAGGCTCTGTCGCCGCTCATCGAGAAGGTCAGCGAGTTCACCGGTTGGCTCACCGAGACCGGGAACGGCCTCGTCTCCGGCG
>CAVDQW010000269.1:0-6567 GCA_963610995.1 bacterium
CGCTCCTTCAGCTCGAAGAGCGGCTCGTGGACGATCGCGTCGCCCTCCATGCCGGTGACGGCCTCGATGGCGGTCACGCGGCGCGTGCCGTCGACGAGACGCGCGACCTGCACGATGATGTCGACGGCCTGGGCGATCTGCTCGCGGATGGCGCGGGAGGGCAGGCCCTCGGAAGCGCCGAGCACCATGGTCTCGATGCGCTTGAAGGCCGTCTGCGGGTCGTTGGCGTGGATGGTGGTGAGCGAGCCGTCGTGGCCGGTCTGCATGGCCTGGAGCATCTCAAGCGTCTCGTCCGAGCGGCACTCGCCGACGATGATGCGGTCGGGCCGGTCGCGCAGGGACATCACGACGAGGTCGTGGATGGTGATCTTGCCGGCGCCCTCGGAGTTCGCCGGGCGCCCCTCGTAGCGCAGGGTGTGCCTCTGCGCCAGCTGCAGCTCGGCCGTGTCCTCGATGGTGACGATGCGCTCCGTCTCGGGGATGTGCTCGGAGAGGCAGTTGAGCATCGTCGTCTTGCCGGAGCCGGTGCCGCCGGAGACGATGATGTTGCAGCGCGCCTTCACTAGCGCGGCGAGCAGGTCTCTCATCTCGGGCGTCATGGTGCCGATCCGCACCAGGTCGCCCATGGACAGCATTTCCTTGCGGAAGCGGCGGATGTCCAGAGTGTCGCCGTCGATGGCGATGGGCTGGATGACCGCGCACACGCGGGAGCCGTCTGGCAGGCGGGCGTTCAGGATCGGCATCTCCTCGTTGACGGTGCGGCCGCACCACGAGGCGATGCGCTCGATGATCTGGCGCTTCTGCCGGGGCCCGTCGAAGACGATGTCCGGCGCGGGCTCGATCTTGCCGCGGCGCTCGATGTAGACGGGGATCTCCCTCTCGTTGCCCTCGTCGTCGAGCCCGCCGCCGTTGACCATTATCTCGGAGATGGTCTCGTCGGCGAGGAGCTTCTGGATGGGGCCGAGGCGCAGGTACTCGTCGGCGATGTCCTCGACGACCCGGTCGATGTCGGATTCGTCCACGAAGCCGGCGCGCTCGTTCGTCTGCCGCACGGCGGCCGAGATCATGCGCTCCACGTCGGCCGCCGAGGCGTCGGCCATCTGGGCGAGGCGGTCGGCCAGGTCGACGCGCACGGCCTCCTTCAGCGCGCGGATGCGCTGGGCGTTCTCGTTGTCAGCCATTTCGCAGCCCCCCTTACTTGGAGGCGTTCGAGCCGTTTGAGGCCGTCGACGCGGAGGAGCCGGAGGAGCTGGCTCCGGTCGATGCGGGCTTCAGCACGACGTCGATCTTGCCGTCGTTGGCGCAGCCCTTGATGGCCTGCGCTTCGCTCTCGGAGACCTCCAGCGTGATGGATGCGTAGGAGGAGTCGGTATCGGAGGACTTGCCGCCGAGCGCCGCGATCTTGGCGTTCTGGCACACCGTCTGCGCGGAGGCGGAGACGTCGGTCGAGTCGGAGAAGGTGAGGATGTCGACCTTGTCGCCGACCTTCAGCTGGCCCGCCAGCCCCGTGGTGGTCGACGCGTCGATGGTGACGGCCACCTTGTCGGACGCGATGCGCTTGGACAGCTGCGAGGACTTGTCCGAGCCGACGGTCGAGGAGGTCGTCAGCTGGCTTCCCGAGGCGATGTCGGATGCGGCGGCGCGGCCGACTACGTCGGCGAGCGAGCCCGCGTAATCGCTGACGCGGTAGGACGCGGGGACGGACTTGATCTCGACCATCGCGTCGGTGATGGTGGTGCCGGAGCCGATCGCGGTCTTGGCGACGACGACCTGCTTCGCATCGGCCTGGGAGTCGGAGATCATCGTCTGGGCCGAGGAATAGGAGAACGCGCCGAACGCGGCGGCGGCAATGGCGACGAACGCCAGCGCGGCGGCTATGCGGGACAGGCGCCTGACGGCCTGGTTCGGGTCCTGCGTGCCTTGGCGGCGGCTCTGCGCCTTCTTCACGGGGAACGGCGTCGCCGGGTTCACGGCCCCGCCGGCCGGCTTCGGCGCGTCCGCGCCCTTGCTTGCGTCTCTTCCGAACATTCTTCGTGTCCCTGCCTTTCCTGGGTCTTGGCCGCCGTCGTTGCGGCGTTGTCTATGCGATGGGGGGGTGGAACTGCCGCCCCGTGGTCGTTATGGGTAGGAGAGCTTCTCACGGTCGCGCGAACGGTGCCGCGCGCCGGCCCCTAGCAGAGCTTCGCCAGCGAGCTCATGGCCTCGTCATGGACCGATTTCCAGACGACGTCCGAGTTATAGGCCTTGGCGTTGATCTTCGAATGCGACGCCGCGTCGAGGTTCGCCGCGACGATGCTCTTGTTGTTCTGCGCGGAGCCGAGCGAGTAGAAGCTCGTGCGCGACGGGACGCCCGCGGTTCCGCTGCTCGGGCGCCACACCGTGCTCTCCGAGTACGGGCAGATTGAGAAGGTCAGGTCGGTCAGCGCCTCGAGCTTATCGATGCCCAGGCCGCGCGCGAACGTCGCGTCGTACTCGTCGATCAGGCAGATCCTCACCGAGATGACCCGGTCCGAGTCGGGCAGCTTCAGCGAGCCTTTTGTGTAGCCCTTCGGCAGCTCCTCCACGTAGACGAGGATGTCTCCCGAGAATCCCTGGTTGCGCAGGGATTCGACCGCGAGCGTCGCAATCGTCTCGTCGGGCTTGTTCGAGTTCTTTATCTGGAAGCCGTCGGCCACCTGCTCCAACTCCTCGCGGCATATCTGCAGGTCGGAGTTGTTCCTCTCGTTCAGCACGAGCTGGCCGCCCATGTCGAAGGCGAACGCGAGCATGATGACGAGCACGAAAACGACGGCCACCGCGAGCGGCAAGGTCGAGCCGCGCTCGGCGTCATGCCCTACGTGAGAAGTCTTTGGGCTCTTCGTCATCTAGCTCACCTCCGCATCGGTCGTCACGCGTATATCGTGGTCTATGTCGCGGGATACCTTCAGGAGACCCTGCGTAAACGGCACCGTGTAGGTGATCTTGCACTTCACGTTCGCCATCGTCGTCTTGTACGTGAGCTTGGATTCCCCGAAGTCCGTTTTCGATTGGACCTTCGCCGAATCCTTCGTCTCGGAGACGGTGACGGCTGCGCCGGTCACCTCGAGCGAGTTAGGATCGACGCCGGGGACGCGGTCGAGGATCGTCTCCTTGACGTACGCGTCCTTGTCCTTGGCCTGCTGCATCTGCGATACGTCGAATTCCCAGGCCGCGACCTCGACGCCGCCGAGCGTCGCGTTGACGGAGAATGCGCCGACGATGAGCCCGATGACGGCCATGATGACGAAGCACATGAGGAACAGCGAGATGGTGGCCTCGACGGTCGCTTGGCCGGACTCGCGGCGCCGCGTCTTGGGCGCGCGGGCCGCGGGACGCGAGGTCGCGCCCCGCCCGAACGCGAATATTGGGGATTTTATTCCCGACTCGTGGATCGTTGTCTCCATCCCCGTCACCATCCGCTCTTCCCGGACTGACCGGACGAGTGTAGCGTGGCGTCGACCTGCATGTTGTGCGTGGACGTCACGATGTAAGTGCCGTCGGAGCTGGCGCCGACGGCGCAGAGCAGCTTGCCGATCGACGAGATGTAGGAGCACTTGACCTTGACGGTCACCGTGTCTTCGCCGTAATAGACGTAGGAGGTGCGCGTCGAGGCGTTGCCGCCCGCATCGGAGAGATGGTGGTTGTATTTCTCGCCGCCGACCGCGTTGTCCTTGCCCTGCAGGGTAAGACCGGAGTCCGACCACTCCACGTCGCCGACGACGCTCGGGGCGGCCTTCTTGACGACTGCGTCTATCTCGGCCTTCGTCGCGGCGTCCGACGGGTCGTAGGACGCGTCCTCCGAATAGCCTTGGGAGATCTCGCGGCATGCGGCCGTGCAGGCCTGCTCGGCCGACGCCTGCGCGAAGCAGTATTTGCCGCCCTCGCAGGCGGCCATGCCGATGAGCACCGCGAAGAAGGAGAACACCACGAACTCTATGAGCGCCTGACCGCGCTCAGCGGCGCGCGGCGGTGTCCGTCTTCCGTTGTCCATATTGCGATTGCGGATGCGCATGCGATGTTCTCCTTCCTCGGGATGCTCGGGTCGAATAGGGGTCCTTCCCGCCCGCGTTAAGCGGGTGGGAAGGGCTTCAAGCGGCTATTTAGTCGGCTGAATTTCGGTCGTCAGATTCGTGAACAACTTGCTTAGGGAGTTGGTCGCGTTATTAATCATGGTGCCGATTTGGTCACGGAACGCGATCAGCAGGGCTGCCACGCCAAGGACGATGGCGACGACGATGGCGTACTCAACGGTGGTCTGACCTCCATAGATTTCGCCATACATGAACTGGGATTTGAGCTTCTGCATTGGAGAAGTCCTTTCTGTTTGCGGGGGGTTTGCCCCCAAGCGGTTTTTGCGTTTCCGGCCGGGAAACATTTATTCCAAGCGCGGGATGGGTTCGCCATCTCCGCCGCTTAGTTTTTATCAGGTGCAACGGGGTATTTAGTCAGCATGCGATTGCCTTTGAGAGCGCGGGGCCGAGCATCCCGCATAGCGTCCACGCCGCGAACATGGGTCCCATGGGAATCCCCGTCGAGCGCGAGATTTTGATGGATGCAAGACGCAATCGGATGAGGTGGATGCCGAGAAGCAATGCCGCACCGACTAGGCCGGGAAGCATTCCGGCGGGCCCACATGCGATTCCTACTGGTACAGCGAGGCGCATGTCGCCACCACCGACGGCATGATCAGCGCCGATGAGAGCGTAAATCTTGCTTAGGGTGAGGAATATCAGCCCCATCGATGCGCCCATGGCAAGAGACCATGCAAGATTTTGCCATCCTGTGAGAACTTGCCAGCAGATTGCGACGATGGCTAGCGCCCCCGATAGCTCAAGCGGTAGTAGGCGTGCGCGGACATCGCATGCCGACCATGTCAGCCCGATGATGATGGCGCAGATCCATAGTGCCTGCCGAATGGGGTCGCCCATGAGCGCATACCCGCCGCCGGCGGCGAGAGCTGCGCCTAGGAGCGACACCCCTGCACGTTGTAAGCCGGTGGGGGAGAAATCGTAATGAGGTCTGAAGCCCTGGTTTTGAATCGCCTCGCTCATACGGCACCGCCTTTCGGAAACGATGCCTTGACAGCGGATTTGGCGGCTTCGATGGTTTTCTCGACTTCTTGACGCATGGCCTGGCGGCTTTTGTCGCGATTGTCGTTCAAGCCCAGTTCGGCGACCTTGGCGGTGCGGGCCGCATCGAGCGCGCCTTGGTCAACAAGGCGCAGCGCGTCAGCGGCCCAAAGGCCGAGCGCGCCCTCCTCGCCCTTGGCTCTTGCCGAAGGGGCGCGGCCTTCGCGAGCGGTGAATTCTGCATAGTCGGCAGCCGTACGGTCGAACCATTCGCCCCACAGGCGAAGTTTGCGCTTGAGCAATAAGTCTGCGAGCAGAGGGACGGCGAACCCGCCGGCAATTGCGCCTATGGTTGCGACGGTCATCAATCCGATGAATTGCGATGAAGACATGGTCATGCCGCCGTACTGAAATCATGACCGGTCGTTATGCCTGAATTGGCGTTTGAAATCGCCCAAGGGGGCGCAGTTGGCGCAATCGTCGCGCCGTTCTCTTCGAAGGGTTGCATAACTATCCTTAATTCGTCTCATCGCCCGATGTGGAAGTGGGCAATTCAGTATTTTAAACTTTGCTGGGGAGGCGCTACCAATGAATCTGTGCGTTCATGTTCTCGTTTTCTTCCTATTTAATCTGCACGTGCCCAGATTTCCCGAGCGCGTTTTGATGTTTCCTTGAGCAGTTGCGTGAGCGTCTTCTCCCGAATATCTGCGGGGATTGGCGCCCAAGCGCTCTCCTTCGTGAGCGAGAAATAACCCGTCAAGCGCAGTTCGCCTTCGTCATCCAAAAAGAGCACTGGATACAGCGCTGGTATGGGTTCCCCGTCGCGAAGATCGCCCTCTTCATCGGCGAGGAACCCCATTTCGTTGTAGCGCATAGCGACTTCAAGCCCGCCAGATTTGCTCTCGAAGAGCGCGGAAGTGGGGAAGGCGGGTAGCCACGACAGGCCGCCTGCAGTAGGCCTGAACGCAACGCCGCCCACGACTTCAAGTTCTTCGCCATCCATTTTGATGGTGCGCCGGCGTGCACCACGAAAGTGCGGCCAGATATCCGAGTTCACGATGGAGGAACCGTTTGAAAGCGCCGTCCATTCCTCAGCCGCTTTCTCATCGATTGGGGAGCCGTCAGGCCATGTTTCAGCAAGAATTTCTTGGCTAGAGAGAAAACCGCGCAGCGATTCAATTGCCTCGGCGTTTTCTTCGGTTTCGAATGGATAAGACATTTCAGTGATCCGTCCTCTAGGCTGTTCTTGTCTGCGTTTTGCTGCCTACGCGGTTCTTGGTTGGCGCTTCTGCCTTTTTGGCTGCGACTCGCTTTTCGTTTTCGCCCCTGTTCGCGGCCGTTTTTTTGGTTTCATCCGCTTGGTTCCTGTGATACTCGTCTATGTTTTCCTTACGCGAGGTCGCAACCTGTGCAAATGTGAGGGCCCTCGGCAGGTAATTGCGCTGCCCCGTGTCCCGGTTGAACTTGTAGAGCCTTATCT
>CAVDQW010000270.1:0-6374 GCA_963610995.1 bacterium
CCGAACAGCGCGGGCAACGGACCCGCAGGTCGTCGCCGTAGGAGAGGATAGCATGTGGCGACTTTTTAGTCAGCGTTAGCGGGGGTTTTGCTGACTAATCCTTTATGTCAGGGACCTTTGATAAGGTTAGAACAATGATATTGCGACTATATATTGATGATATAGCATATATCGTATATCAGCTATTTGAATATCAATTAAATAAGCATTGCGACGTGCGCAAACCCATAATTACAGGCATGATGTATGACACCAAATGTTGAATTATGGAGATAGGCATTCTGATGTGTGCGTTTGCATGAAAAGCGCGGTATCTTCGGGCATAATCGCTGCCAAGAGATTCAGAGAAAGGAGGTTTACCCATTATGACCAGGGCAAAGAGTGTTCATCGCGCCCTCGCGCGTACCCGTGCCAACGCCGTCACGCCCTCCTCGGCCATTTACCCGCGGCCCTTCACCACCGGTGAGGCCGTCGCCTGGACCGGCATCGGCGAGCGCGTGCTGCTCGATGCCGCGCGCGCCGGTGAGATCCCCGGTGCCGTCAAGCGCGGCAAGAAGTGGCTCTTCTCGCAGCGCGGGCTCGCTGAGTGGCTGGGGTTCGACCCCGCGCGAGATCTGTAGGCGCTAGAAGGCCGCCGGGAGTTGCGGCTCCCCGGCGGCCGGAGGCGCGTTTCCGAGGGGCGCGGTGTTCAGCAAGTTCTCTGTATCCAAGGAGGTAACCATGACGAAGAGCGCGACCTATGCAAGGAATGAGTCGGCGGGCACATCGGTCCCGTCGTCGAATCCGCGGTATCTGCCTATGCCTAGGAGGCCGTTGCACACCCGCGAGGCCGCCGAGTGGCTCGGCATCTCCGAGAAGTCCTTGCTCCAATTCGCCCGCGCCGGCCTGCTCGGCAAGAAGTGCGGCGGCACCTGGTACTTCTCGATGCAGTCTCTGTGCGACTTTGCCGGCGTTCCTTTTGAGAGGCAGGATTATTAATCTATGGCTGCGGCGAAGCAGATTCCCTGGGTATCGTGCGGGTATGCCGAGCCTTGCTGCGCACCGGAGCTCGCTTCGGGCGGCGCTCCAGTCGCGTCGATGCGCGCCGAGCTCAGCACATGGCTCGTCCGGTCGGCCATGTGGCTCCAGAGGGCAGTCGACTACCTGTGCATCAACAAGAACAGCATCGATGCGAGGGCCCAGAAGAACGCCATCGACGTGCTGGCTGTGCTCCAGCATTTCAAGGTCGAGCGGTGGGCCCTTAAAGACGGCCGGATGTTCTGCTGCTTCACGCAGGCCCAGCTCCTCTCTGCCCTTGGTTGGCGAGAGACCAGGTACACGTCTGCCCTGAGGGCGCTTCATCTCCTCGCTCTCGCGCCGACCGATGCCAAAGCCGACGATCGGCTCCGCGAGCAGTGCCGGGAGCTCCGCGAAGCCGGCTTCGAGCCGGTCATCGAGCTCGTTCAAACCGGCGCGAAGGGCTCGCACGGCTCGGTTTACGCCTTCGTAGGCATCGATTCTGTGCCGCTCGAGGTGCCGGGGAATGCCGTGGATGAGCGCGCGGAGGACGTCGACGTTGTATCGGTCACGTCCGATATCGAGAATGACGCGGGTGGAACATTACCTCGTCTTGTCGATGCCGAGCAGAAAGCCTCGCTGTCCGTCCGCCAGCAAGAACCGACCGCCGAATGCGCGCCTCCAAACCCGTCTGTTACCGTTGGGGCGCAGGTCTCGATGACCTCGCCTGAACCTCGGCGGACATTCCGCGAGGCGCGACGACCCGCTGCCTTGGCGATGGACCCTCTTTCGCAGAGTATCGGCCCCGTCTTCTCCGAGGAAGAGGAGTGCTGCTACCAGCGTATGGTCGACGCCTTTCCAAAGAAGCCCGGTGTGCGGGATGCGGAGACGCGCGTCGCTTTTCGGGCCAGGATCGATTCGGGTTGGGAAGCCGAGGCGATTGCCGAGGGGGCTCTGCGGTACCGTGCGGACGGATATAGGCCGCCTGACGGCAACGATAGGTGGGAATACCCCCTTAAATGGCTCGAGAGCGATAATCACTTCAAATCGGTTGTGGCGCGCGCTCCCAAGGCGCAGAAAACACCCCATGAGCTTGCTTTGGGTGCCGTTCTGCGCAAGTACGTCGGTGATGGGCACCATGGACCCTCATGGAGTGCGATCGGCGCCATTGATAATGAGGCTGTTGACCTTTACTGGGCCGGCGATTGCTGCGAGGAAGAGGCCCGCATCTACCTGGAAGCCGAAATCATGCGCCGCAACGGTTGCCCTGAGATCGAAGTTGATCGTGTGCTCGACGCCGTCTCTGACGAATACGCCGTGGATAATGCTGTAATCGAGTGCATCGGCGCTGATTCATGGGCTGCGTGAGCAGGCATGGGACTCACAGGGGGTCTGCCTATGTTGCAGGGAAGGGTGCGTATGCGCTTGGCTTGCAGGCGCTGGGCGCGCTCGGGCCAATTCTTCTTTATAGCCGGGGTTGAGGCTCAGGTAATAATCGGTTACTGGAGGGCTGCGGGTTAAACTGCGTACGCAGCGCATATGTCCACAAAGAAGGGCCGCCCCATGCTCATGGCTTGAGCATGGGGCGGCCTGAGGGTTATGGCGGCAATTATGGGGGCCTCGCGGGAGGCCTCCTTTTTTGTGCGCCGGGCGCCGGCACGGTTAGTCGCGAGCGCCGTCGTGATTCCATCGTGAATACCTGAATCGCCATCGTGAATGTCGCAATTTGCCATCGCGAATATCCGATATTCCATCGTGAATGTCGGCTTTTGGCATCGCGAAAATCGGCTGCGACACCGCAGGTTTTCGCGATGGGATGAGGCTGCCTAGTGTTGGCGGCCCGTCGTTGGCAATGTCACTTATTATGGTACGTACCTGGGTAAATGTTACGTTTGCCCTTGCGGAAAGCCCGTTGGTCAGTGTCATATGCCATCGCGAATTTTGCAGCGCCGCTTAGCGACGTTCTGTTTTCTATTAATCAATAATCTCTCTTCTTATCTTTGCGACCGGGATTTGGGAAAACCCGACGAAGGGAAAGCTGTCACAGGAATAAACCACAGAGGAGAAGATGGAACTTCGTTTAGGTGATGTACCAGTCCCAGCCGCTGACGCAGCTGAACAGGTGGAGGTACACGACGGGGTCCTCGGCCCCCTCCTGCGCGTACAGCGCGGGGATTCCCTCGGCGACTTCCTCGGTGATGAGCTCCTGCATGTCCGTCTCTCCGTTTCCGGCCCGTGGGCCCTCGGTGGTCTTGCCCCTGGCGCGAAACAAACGGTCGCGACGCGGGCGCTTGGTTTCGCTTACCTGGCGAAACGCGCCGCAGGTGAGGAGGGTCAAGGCGAGATGACGGAACCTCCACCAATCGGAGCTCTGCGCAGATTTGTGCGGGGTTCCGTGGCCTTGACGAACCGAGCCGGGGGCGCCCCCCGCCGCAGGCGGGAGGTGCTGGTCGGCGCCGTGCGCCGGGCGGTGATGTTGGGTTTTTGGTGGGGGTGGCTGGCCTTTTTGCGGCTCCTCAGGGATTCACCCGACGATGCGCGGCGGCTTGGTCAAGTGGGGCCACGCCCCGGCGCCCAGGGGCGCGGCGAAGACTCGTATGCCGACGACGAACGTTTCCTCGTCGCTCAGCCCTCCCAATTCTTGTCCCCTCCGTCCCTTACGCTCTGTAGGAAAATAAGCCTCGTGCAAACGCGCCGGCTCGTTCCGGCAAGGACGGAAGGCCCCTCATGAACAAGCAGCAGCTCGCCTCCAAGATCTGGGAGTCCGCAAACAAGATGCGCTCCAAGATCGAGGCCAACGAGTACAAGGACTACATCCTTGGCTTCATCTTCTACAAGTTCCTCTCGGAGACCGAGGTCTCCCGCCTCGCGGCCCTCGGCATGACTGACGACGACCTGCAGGCCCTCACTGAGGACGATCCGGACATGGTCGACTACGTCAAGGACGAGTGCGGCTACTTCATCTCCTACGACAACCTCTTCTCCACCTGGATCGCCAAGGGCAAGGACTTCGCCATCGACGACGTGCGCGACGCGCTCTCGGCCTTCGACCGCAACATCAGCGCATCGCAGCGCCGCGTGTTCGACGGCGTCTTCGACACGCTGCAGACCGGCCTCTCCAAGCTCGGCGGCGACGCCAAGAGCCAGTCCAAGGCCGTGCGCGACCTCGCCCAGCTCATCAAGGACATCCCGATGGACGGCCGCCAGGACTACGACGTCCTCGGCTTCATCTACGAGTACCTCATCTCCAACTTCGCCGCCAACGCAGGCAAGAAGGCGGGCGAGTTCTATACCCCGCACGAGGTCTCCCAGCTCATGAGCGAGATCATCGCCTGGCACCTGGACGGCCGCGAGGAGATCAAGATCTACGACCCCACCAGCGGCTCCGGCTCGCTGCTCATCAACATCGGCAAGGCCGTCGCGCGCCGCAACGGCAACCCGGACTCCATCAAGTACTACGCGCAGGAGCTCAAGGAGAACACCTACAACCTCACTCGCATGAACCTCGTCATGCGCGGCATTCTGCCGGCCAACATCGTCGCCCGCAACGGAGACACGCTCGAGGACGACTGGCCCTGGTTCGACACCGAGGAGAACAAGGACGAGACGTACGACCCGCTGTTCGTCGACGCCGTCGTGTCCAACCCGCCCTACTCCCAGCGCTGGGACCCGGACGGCAAGGAGAACGACCCGCGCTTCGCCTACGGCGTCGCGCCCAAGTCCAAGGCCGACTACGCGTTCCTGCTGCACGACCTCTACCACCTGCGCTCCGACGGCGTCATGACCATCGTCCTGCCGCACGGCGTCCTGTTCCGCGGCGGCGACGAGGGCAAGATCCGCAAGGCGCTCGTCGAGAACCGCAACATCCAGGCCATCATCGGCCTGCCCGCCAACATCTTCTTCGGCACGGGCATCCCCACCATCGTCATGGTGCTGAGGAAGTCGCGCCCGGCGGGGGAGGACGGCATCCTCGTGGTCGACGCCTCCAAGCACTTCGTCAAGGAGGGCAAGAGCAACAAGCTGCGGGCCAGCGACATCAAGCGTATCGTCGACGCGGTGACGGGCTCCCGGACGGTCGAGGGCTTCAGCCGCCTCGTGCCCATCGACGAGGTCCGGGCCAACGACTACAACCTCAACATCCCGCGCTACGTCGACTCCTCCGAGGCGCCCGAGACCTGGGACGTCTACGCCTCCATGTTCGGTGGCGTGCCGAAGTCCGAGGTAGCAGCCCTCGACAAGTACTGGGCCGCTTGGCCGTCCCTCAAGGCCGAGCTGTACGCCGACGGCGGCGGCTCGTGCCTCGAGCCCAGGGACGTGGACCTGGCGGAGACGGTGCGTTCCAACGGCGACGTCTCCGCGTTTGTCGACCGCTTCGGCGAGGCCCTCTCCGAACTGCCCGCGAAGCTCCGCACCTCCCTGGTAGAGAGCCCCGAGGACGTCGACGTCCTCTCCGAGGAGGGCGTCGTGAGCGCGGGTATCGAGCGCGCGCTCGACGGGCTGCCGCTCGTCGACGCCTACGATGCCTATCAGGCTCTCGATGACTCGTGGCAGGGCATCTCCATCGACCTCGAGATCATTCAGACCGAGGGCTTCGTCGCGGTGCGCAAGGTCGACCCCAACATGATCGTCAAAAAGAAGAAGGGCGAGGACGTCGAGGTCCAGGACGGCTGGACGGGCCACGTGCTGCCCTTCGCCCTCGTGCAGGAGAGCCTGCTCTCCGCTGACCTCAATGCCATCTCGCAGAAGGAGGTCAGGTCCTCGCAGATCGACTCCGAGCTCTCCGAGCTGCTCGAGAACATGGAGGAGGACGAGAAGGGCTCCTGCGACGCCGTCAACGAGGACGGCGACGCCTTCGTGGCGGCCGAGCTCAACAAGGCCGTCAAGGCCATCGGCAAGAACCCCGAGACCGACTTCGACCGCGCCCTCGTCCAGGCAAAGAAGCTTATCGACGAGCAGAAGAAGATCAAGAAGGACGTCAAGACGGCCGAGGCCGAGCTCGAGGCCAAGACCAAGGAGGTCGTCGAGGGGTTGAGCGACGAACAGTGCCGCGAGCTCCTCTGCGCCAAGTGGATCGATCCCCTCATGGGCAGCCTGCGCGCCCTGCCTGCTGCCGTGGTCGACGGCTTCGTCGCCAAGGCAAAAGCCCTCAACGAGAAGTACGCGACCACCTACTCCGACGTCTGCGAGCAGATCGACGACGCCGAGAAGGAGCTCGCGGGCATGCTGGGCCAGCTCACCGGCAACGAGTACGATATGGCCGGCATCAACGAGCTCATGAGCCTCCTGGGCGGTGAGTAGCCGTGGCAGAGAAGCCCATGACCCCCGAGATCCGCTTCAAGGGCTTCACCGACCCTTGGGAACAGCGTAAGTTGGGCGAC
>CAVDQW010000271.1:0-6126 GCA_963610995.1 bacterium
GCCTTGCGGCAAAGCTTCTTTTCGCCGTCGTCGCCGACGGCGAAAAGCGCCCAACCGCCGCCGTACAGAGTGCGCAGCGGATAGCATGCGCGGGCGCGGCCCCTGACATCCGCCAACGTCAAAGCTTTGTTCTGTGCCATTTTGTCCCCCTTCTCGAGACATAAGCGGCCCCCCGTCCCCCGTCACCGCGAGTCGCGGGGGGCCGCTTTGAATAGGTGTCTTTATCCTCTTATGGGGGCTTTGGCCCCCTGCCTAGCCGCGCGGGGGTATCCCGTCGCGGGGCTGCCATGTGCGAGGCGTTCGCCGTCGCGGCTGACGGTTATTACTATACGCTTGTAACCTAGCCGTGCGAGCAAAAAGATGGCGTACACAATCCCTACATATGGCCAGGTGAGGGGGCATGATCTTTACCACGGTTGACGGATTCGGCTATCCGTTAATACAAACATTTATGCACCGGGCGGGTATTTCAGGGTTGATCATGGGGGTCTGTTAGCCCCTCGTGTAACCGAAAATCTAAAAATCCCCCCAGCTCAGCGCCCCTATACAACCACCCAAGCCACACGTCTGGTTTTATCTACTCGCCCTTAGCATCAGCAGGGTTCGTTGTAAGTTAGTGTCTACTCATCTTCCCCTCGTATCGGCGAACCAAGATGCCTTGGGTCCGCCGCTTGCAATGCATTAGTATGGCAGCTATAATGGTCTCACCGGAAAGGAGCTCATATGAGGATAAGCGAGATTTCCAAGACCCTGCTGAAGAAGCACGGGTATTCGCAGAGGGGTTACGCGGAAGCTGCGGGCGTGTCGCTGGGAAGCGTGTACAACTGCTGCGCCAGGGACAACTGTAAGGTCGATACGCTCGTCGGGATGCTCGAGCCCCTCGGCTACGAGCTGGTCGTGGTGCCGAGGGCCGCGAAGCTGCCCGACGAGCATTACGTCATCGAGAGGGGCAGGGGCAAGGACGACCCCATCGACGACAGGCGGACGGGTTCCCACGTCAGGATCCACGGCGGCGACTCGGACGAGCTGATAGGTTAGGAGGCCCATATGGCACGGCGCATCGACCGGATAAAGGCCGGGGACGTCCTCGGCGTCGTCGGCGGCTCCTCCCGCCAGTACGTCTTCCGGGTGGGCGACACCCTCTACGCCGACCGCACCCCCAGGGACGGGGACGGGGGGTACATGTTCCCCTACGGCACGGGGCTCATCGAGCTCTCGGCCTGCCCGCTCTCGGGCTGGCGGGTCGTGGGCCACTTCGGCTCCGGCTCCGTCGAGGACGGCAGGGCATGGCGTCGCCGGTACCTGATGGACCGCGAGCCCACCCCCGAGCACGTCGCCGACCTCGGGTGGCGGCGGGAGTACGGCTACAGCGGAGAATAATCGGGAGAACAAAAAAATCCCCCTAGGCCCCTGCTCCGGCGGGGGCCTTTCCCTTTGCGCGGCGTTACCTCACTCTCCCCCTATGCTTTCCCGCATGGAAGAGCTGAGCAGACAGATAGTCGCCGCCATCGACGCCCGCCCCGGGGACATCGGGGCCTACCGCGACCTGATGGCCCTTGAGCGCGACGAGAACACCAAGGGGAACTCCGACCACTCCGCCCTCGTGGAGGTGCGCCGCGTCCTCTCCCGCGCCATCGGCGCTGGCTGGGCCACGGCCCCCGAGCTCGAGTTCCTCGGCCACTCGCTGAGGGACGCCCTCACGTGGGACGGGCGCTTCGACTTCGACGCGTTCGCGCAGGCCATGGAGTTCGACCGAGACCCCGAGACCCGCCTGTGGCTCCCGCGCCGCTCCAAGCTCTGGTCGCTCTACCGCGAGATCCAGTGGTTCGAGACCGACCCCTCCGCCGAGTTCCTCTCCGTCTCCATGCCGCCCCGAACGGGCAAGTCCTCGGTGTGCTCGCTGGCCATGTGTTGGCACATCGGGCGCGACCCCATGCACGCCAACCTGATGGTGGCCCACTCCGACACCCTCTCCATGCACTTCTTCGAGCAGTGCCTGGCCTTCGTGTCAGACCCCATGTACCGATTCGCCGACGTCTTCCCCGACTCACCCTTGGTGCACAGGTCGATGCTCAACGAGTCCCTCTCGCTCAGGAGGCGCGGGGCCTACGACACGCTCACCTGCCGCTCCATCTCGGGAACCCTGACGGGCGCGGTCGAGGTCGGCGAGGACGGCTGGCTCTACGCGGACGACCTCGTCAAGGACCTCGAGGAGGCCATGTCCCCGCGCCGCCTGCAGGCGAAGTGGGAGGCATACGTCAACCAGGCCTACGATCGCCGCAAGAAGGGCGCGAAGCAGCTGATGGTCGGCACCCGCTGGGACGTCTACGACCCCATCGGCAGGATGGTGGAGCTGCACCGTGGCGAGGAGGGCTTCCACGTCCTGACCATCCCCGCCCTCGACCCGAAGACGGGCGAGAGCAACTTCGACTACCTCTACGGCGTCGGCTTCGACAGGCAGTACTACGTGGACATGCGCCGCACGACGGACCAGGCGACCTACGCCGCCAAGTACGACGGCGACCCCGTGGTCAGGCAGGGCCAGCTCTACAACCCCGACGAGCTCGAGACCTACATGTCGCTGCCCGAGGGCGAGCCCTCCAAGGTCGTGGCCGTGGTGGACACCAAGGGCGCGGGCGAGGACTACTGCGCCATGCCCGTGGCCGCGAGGTGGGACGGCTCCCCGAAGTGGTTCGTGGTGGACTGGGTCTGCGACAACTCCACGCCGAACCTGCTCAACGCCAAGCTGGCGCAGCGCATCGAGGCCAACGGCGTGCAACAGGTGCGCTTCGAGTCCAACGCGGCGGGCGGCAAGGTGGCCGAGGACGTGGACGCCATCCTCAAGGCAGACGGCCACGTGTGCGCCGTGCAGAAGAAGTACACGATGTCCAACAAGGAGACGCGCATCCTCGCGTCGTCCCCTTGGGTGCTGGACAACCTCGTCTTCAAGGACCGCTCCCTCTACGCCCCCGGCAGCGACTACGCCGTGGCCATGTCGCAGCTGACCACCTACGTGCTCGACGGCAAGAACCCGCACGACGACGCGCCCGACGCGCTCTCCATGCTGGCGGACCTGCTGTCCACCTCCCTCAGGGCCAAGGCCCGCGCCATCAAGCGCCCGTTCTGACGGAACGGCGTTACCTCCCCCGGGCGGGAAGATGGCGTGCGGGGGCGCAACCCCATCGCGGCGGTCGGGCGGTTGAAACCTCCTCTTCCTCCTGGTAGAACACCTCCTCTCCGACCGCCCGACCTTCCGCAGCTTAGGAGCATGGATGCCAGAGACGCTGACCATAGACGACGTTCCGACCGTCTACCACGGGCGGCACCGCATACTCTGCACCCCGGGCGGCGTGGACGCCGACAACGTCCGCACCCTGCTCGACCGCTCGCTGCTGGTCCATTCCCAGAACGCCGCCGCGATAGACTACCTCCACCGATACTTCCTCGGGTACCAGCCCGTCCTCCGCCGCGAGAAGAGCGTGCGCGAGGAGATCAACAACAAGGTCGTGGAGAACCGCGCCTACCAGATCTGCAAGGACCGCGCCGACGCGCTGGCGGGCGAGCCCATCGCCTACTCCGCGCACGGGACCACCTCCGGGTGCGCCGAGGACGCCGAGGCGCTGTCCGACGAGCTGTCGCACAAGGTGCAGGCGCTCAACGACTACTGCGACGCGGCGGACAAGCACGCGTGCGACATCGAGCTCGTGCAGTGGCTGTGCGAGTGCGGCGTCGCCTACAGGCTGGTGCTGCCGACGCGCGACGTCATGGAGGGCGAGGGCGCGGACATGCCGTTCATGGTGACGTCCCTAGACCCGCGCTACACCTTCGTGGCGTACACCAACGACGTCTACCGCAGGCCCTACTTCGCCGTGACCTTCGTCAGGCACGAGGTCACCCACGAGCCCATCTACACCGTCTACACCGACCAGCAGGTCTTCACGGTCACCGCCGAGAAGGTGGAGTCCGCGCCGAACCCGCTTGGCATGCTGCCCATCGTCGAGTACGACGCCAACGCCGAGCGCATGGGCGTGTTCGAGGCGGTGCTGTCCCTGCTCGACGCCATCAACGAGGTGGAGTCCAACCGCGTGGACGGCGTGGCCCAGTTCGTCCAGAGCCTGATGGTCCTCGTGAACGTCGAGCTCGAGGGCGACGACGACGCGTCCGCCTTCAAGGAGATGCTGAAGCTGGGCTGCGTGCAGATCCGTTCCACGGAGGCCAACAAGGCGTCCGTCACCATGCTCACCTCTGAGCTCAACCAGGACCAGACCCAGACGCTGGTGGACGCCCTCTACAAGACGGTGCTGTCCATCTGCGGCATGCCCTTCAACGTGGGCGGGTCCGGCTCCACCTCCGACACGGGCGCTGCGGTGACGATGCGCGACGGGTGGTCCAACAGCGAGTCGCGCTGCAAGGAGACCGAGGTCCACTTCAAGCGCGGCGAGAGGCTGTTCCTCAAGGCCGCGTGCTCCATCCTCGACACCTCCGAGCACCTCGGGCTCAAGCCGTCGCAGGTCGAGATCAAGTTCACCCGCAGGAACTACGAGGCCATCCAGTCCAAGGCGCAGGTCCTCACGACCCTGCTCGGCTCGGGCAAGGTCCACCCGCGCCTGGCCTTCGAGCACTGCGGCATGTTCCCCGACCCCGAGAACGCCTACGACATGTCCCAGCGTTACGTGGACGCGCAGGCGGCTAAGAACGTCGAGCTCTTCCGCTCGAGAGACGAATCCGACGGCGGCGACGCCGATGGAGATAGCAGGGCCGTCACCGACGGCGAAGATGTGGGCGGCGACGTCACTGCCGCTGGCCAGGGGACGCGACCCCCGTCACCAAAGCGTAGCGACGATGGAAAGGAAAACGAATGAACCGCGACTGGCTCAAGCAGCTCCTGGGAGATGCCGCGACGGACGAGGTGATCAACTCCGTCATGCAGGCCAACGGCAACGACGTGAACGCGGCGAAGTCCGCCAAGCTCGCGTCGGACGCACAGCTCGGCGAGGCGAACGCGCGTATCGCCGAGCTCGAGAAGGCCGCTTCCGAGAAGCTGACCGACGAGGAGAAGTGGCAGCAGAAGCTTGACGCCGCCAACCAGAAGGCGAAGCAGGCGCTCCACGACCTCAACGAGCAGACCGCCGCGACGGTGTTCGCAGCCGCCGGAATGACCGAGGACGAGTACAAGCCGTTCATCGGCTCCGTCATCGGCGGCACCCGCGAGCAGACCGTCACCGCAGCCAAGGCCATCGCCGACGTCGTGTCGGCCAAGGCGAAGGCGGCGAGCGACGCCGCGAAGAAGGAGGCGCTGGCAGGCATGCCCGCGCCCGCTGGCGGCGACGAGGGCGGCGCGGTCACGACCAAGGCACAGTTCCGCGCCATGTCGGACTCCGAGCAGGTTCGCTGGAAGTCCGAGAACCCCGAGGCGTGGAAGAACCTCGCTTAAAAGAAAGGTATCTGTATGGCAGGCATTCTCTACATGGGCGACTCGACCTTCCCGTTCGACGAGGAGATCTTCGTCTCCCAGTACCAGGACGAGCCCGACCTCGTCCGCAACGTCCTCGTTGAGAGCGGCGTCATGGTCGACGACCCCCTGATTTCCGCCTCCCTCGGCGCTCAGGGCAACCAGTTCACCATCCCGTTCTACAACAACCTCGCAGACGGCGAGGAGGAGAACTACGACGGCACGACCGACATCACGCTGTCCACCATCTCCGCCTCCTACCAGACGGGCTACGCCTATGGCCGCGCCCACGGCTGGTACTGCGACGACTTCCCGCAGGACTTCACCACCGCCAACCCGATGGCCGCAATCGCCGCGCGTATGGCCAAGTGGCAGCAGACCCGCCGCAACGCCCGCCTGACGGGCATCGCCACCGCCGTCCTCGGCTGCAAGGGCATGGAGAAGCACACCGTGGTCAAGGACAAGGTCGAGGCCACCACGCTCTCCGACGCCGCGCAGGAGGTCTACGGCGAGTACAAGGGCTGCGTCTCCCTCGCCATCATGCACTCCTCCGTGGCGCAGGCCTTCGAGGACCTCGAGCGCGTCGAGTTCCTGAAGTACACCGACCCCAACGGCGTGCAGTCCCAGCTCCCCGTCTACCAGGTCAACGGCATCACCGTGCTCGTCTCCGACGA
>CAVDQW010000272.1:0-6025 GCA_963610995.1 bacterium
CCTCGAAGGTCAGCGCGATGGACATCAGGAACGTCGCGACGGCGACCTCCGCGAGCAGGAGGGTCATGTGCCCCGTTTTCCCTAGGACTCGCTTGACGTCATACATGGTGATCTTCTTGGCGGGCTTATGCACATTTGCGTTGATGACGTTTCCATTTCTTTGCTCCTTCTTCTCTTCTTATTTCTTCTTGTGCGGGCATTGGCTCCGCGAAAACCTGGGCCGGCGGTGTCGTTGCATCCGAATATATGGCCTTCCCGGCGGAGCGGGTTGCGCAACTGTTGCGAGCCCTAGGCATGGTGCCGATGTGTTTTGCCGAACGAGGTTTCTCGGATGCGGCCGCCTTCTTTGAGTTGGAGGTCGGGATGCCGTTGCCGAGGCCGAGTAATTCGAGACGACTGGATGCCAAACGGTCGCATACTCCTTTACGAGCTGCGTGGGCATTCCGCATGCGGCAGCAAGACATTAGGAGTGTCCCTTTGTCTCGCTCAAAAGACTTGGCCGCTTCGGGCGTGTGATACCATTTCCCCGATAAAGAGGCTGAGTTTCCCGAGAGATCGGGACGGAAGGGGGCGGCATCATGGCCGAGGACCTCGCATCACGCATGGACGACGCGCTCGGGCCCGAGGTCGCGGGGCGCCTATCGGACATCCTCGACGACCCGCGTCGCGCCCGCGACGTCGCAGACGCGACCGTTTCGGAGGCGAAGCTGGAGCTTTCCCGGAAATGCAAGGCGCCCATCGTGGTGCGGACGGTCGACGGTTCCCCCGTGTGCGTCTCGCCCGCCAGGCGGGTGGCGCTGCTGCGCCTGGCGGCGGCCGAGGGGTACGGGCCCGACGAGTGCGCGTATCGCGTCCTCGACGGCGTCTCCGACGGGGCCGCCGACGCCATCGCCGGGTTCGTGGGCCTGTGGCTTCGGCAGTCGACGGCCGACCCCGAATGGCGTCGCGCCGTGCTGGCCGGCCACGAGGCGCTTTCCCGCCTGGAGGGCGAGCCGTGGATGAGGGTGAGCGGCTGGCGGTTCGCGGGCGCCGTCTGCGGGTCGCATACGTCGGCGTTCATGCGCGTGAAGGGCGTGCAGGAGAGGGCTGTGCCCGAGGTGCTGGCGCTGGTGGATTCAGGCGAGCTTGGGCTGTGGTCGGCCTACGAGCTGTCCCAGCTGCCCGCCGCCGACCAGCGGCGCATCGCGAGGGAATCGCGCGCTGCGGGCGGCAAGACCGTGACGGAGCTGGTGAAGGAGGCCAAGGCGCCCGTCATGGGCGCTGCCGAGCTGGCTCGGCGGGTGCGACGCCTGGCGGCCGCCGCGCGCGAGGGCGGCGCGCAGGTGGCGCCGCTTGAGGTGGCCGAGCTGCAGGCGGCCGCCGCCGAGCTGATGGCTGTTTCTTTGGGGAAGTAGCTTGGCGGCGCGGGCGGATTCGCGGGCGAGGCGGCTGCGCGCTTCCGCGCCGCCGGCTCGCGCGGCGTAAAGACATCAGAGTGTTCTTTCGTCTTGCTCCGATGACCTTAGACAGCGTCGCGCTTTGCGCTCTCTAATGCGGGTTGACTTTCGTTCGACCCCGCGAAATCTTGTTGTACGGGCTGTCGTTTCCGTAATATAACTCAGTCGTTTATTTTATCGTTTCCATAATAATTTCGTGGGTGCGAGCGATAGGTCGCACCGCCCAGCAGGGCGTGAAGCATGAAGCGGTGCTTGCGTTAGTCGGTGGGGCCATTGAACACGAGAAGAGAAGCGTCGTTGTCGTCGCTCTTTTTTCTTCGATTATGATCCGCATTGACATTTACATAATAGTTACGATGTTGTAATATATATGTTATTATGAATGGAACTGTCGAGTTAGCAGGGATGATGACCGCGGCCCAGGCCGCGGAGGCCTTGGGCGTGGGCGCCCACAATGTGGGGAGGCTCGTGCGTGCGGGAGAGCTCTCTAGCGTGAGGACCGCGGGCGGCGCCATGCTCATACCGGCTGTTGAGGTGCGTGCTTACGCCCAGCTCCGGAAGGGCAAGGGCAGGCCGCTCGCCCCGGCCACGGCGTTCGCGGCGCTATGGGAGCTGTCGGGCTTTGAGGCGGATTGGCTGGATTATGCGCAGTCTAGGCGCTTGAGGGCCCGACTGCTCTCGGTGACCCCCGAGGACCTTGCGTGGCAGGCCCGCAGACGCGCCCGGGTTGTCATGTATCGATGCGATGCTTCATTCCTGGAGGCCGCCGTTGGCATGGTGTCGCGATCGGGTCGCAGCTGTTTGGGCGAGTTCGGCCTGGTGGGCTCTTCGGAGGCGGTTGAGGGATACGTCTGCGCCGACGAGCTGGACGCGGTCGTGGATGCCTGCTTCATGATGCCGGATCCGTCCGGGAACGTTGAGCTGCATGTGGCCGAGTGGCTGCCGGAGGGGATCGGCGCCGTCATGCCCGCCGCCGTGAGCGCCGTCGACCTCGCCGCATCTCTCGATGCGCGCGAGCGTGCCGCTGGGCTAATCGCATTGGAGGGGATGCTGAATGGGTATACCGGAATACAGGGTTGAGGAGGCCATCCTGGCATGGAAGACCGTGCTCGACGTCGCGCAGGCGACGCCGAGGGGATCGTGGTTGCTGGTGGGCGGTCTCATGACGCAGGTGCACGCGGGCGTGCGTGGTCGTTCTTCGCGGGCGACCCAGGACGTCGACATGCTGGTCGACATCATGGCTGACGCGGCAAACGCATCGAGGATCACCTCGAGCCTGAGGGGGTTGGGATTCGAGTTCGAGGAACCGGCGCTGCGCGGGTCGGCCTTCCACCGTATGCGCAACGGTCGCATGATCGTAGATATCCTGGTCGAAGATCATCTGTATGGCGCGCCCTCGCGACGCGCCAAGATTGGCTCCTGGCCCATGATGGCGGCGCCGGGTGGGCATCAGGCTATTGAGCGGCGTGCGGAGGTGCTCATCCGGTCATCGGAGCGCGAGGCTGTCGTGGGGATCCCCAACCTGCTGGGCGCCATGGTCTTGAAGAGCGCCGCCTGGAAAGCCGACAACCGCAACGCCCATCGGCATCTCGAGGACGTGGCCCTGCTATGCTCTTTCGCCGACGATCTGGCCGGCATGCGGGCTGCTATGCACGGTTCCGATAGAAAGCGCATCGCGGCAGCGGCCGCCGCCCTGGCCGATCCAAACGAGCCGGCGTGGCTCAAGTTGGACCGGTCGGCGAGAACTCGAGGCATGGATGTCTTGAGGATCCTCTCGGCCTGAGTGATGGATGGGCGTTGGATTCCCCTTTACCTTGAAGTCCGAGCCGTCGTAGGTCTCGGAGCCGGTGTTCCACACGCCGACGGTGCCGTCGTCGGCCCAGGCCTCGCCCGGGCTCGACGCCACCGACAGCGCCGGCATCAGCCCGAGCACGAGCACGGCCGACATCAGCAGCCGCACCGCCTTCGAGCCGAGCGTTTTCGTTATGGTTCGCATATATTCCTTCCTTTCCCTGGGGGACTATCCCGTATGCGGCGGGAATGCAGTTACCGGATAGCATATCATATGTCGTATGCGGCGGGAACGGGCGAGGGCATAAAGGAAGCCGGCGCGGGGCCGGCTTCGGGGATGGGGGAGTTGGCTTCGGGGCTACCGCTCGTCGCCGCAGCCCGAGCATACGTAGGTCGTGACGGTCTCGTAGACGGGCTCCTCGTGCGTCACGGCGTCATGATGGTTGGTCCCGGTTTGCTGCGTTATAAATACATCATGCCATCCGCCGCAGGCCTTGTTCCCCGACAGCACCTGCGTCTTGATGTGCCCATGCGGGTCCTCCGTGATGTCCATGTTGCAGCCGTTGCAATATGCGCGGCAGACTTGCGAATATATAGGCTCGTCCCAGGCCTCCTGATCGACGACGGTGGTATAGCCCGTCAGGACCTGGCTCGTCCGGGCGACCCAGCTGTGCACGTGCTGCTGCTGGGCGGGCTCGGAGGAGCCGCCGCCCGACTGCTGCGAGCCGGACTGGGACGGGGAGCCGGAGCCGCCGGAGGACGAGCCCGAATCGCCGCCCGACGCGGGCTGGGAGGCCTGGGTGACCGAGCCGGAGGAGGGGCTGCCGCCCGAGGCGCCGCCGGACGCGGCGGCGTTGGTGCCGGTCGATGCGTTCGAGGGCGTCTCGGCGGCCTTGTCGGCCTCGGCCTTGGACTCGTCGACCTTCGCCGTGTCGACCTTCCCGTTCTTCTTCGCGTTGGCCGCGGCCGTGTCGGAGACCTTCTTGCCGGCGTCGCCCACCAGCGTCGCGTCGCCCCTCTTGATGGCGTCGGCTATCTGGCCGACCACCTTCTCGACCTCGCCGTCGGCGACGTCGGAGGCGTCGACGTGCTCGTAGGCCCCCTTGACCGAGGGCGCCCCTCCCTCGGCGACGGTCAGCTGCACGGACGTCGACTTCGAGCGCTCGATGGACCCGTCGGGGTTGACGATGCCGACGTAGGTGACGGTGTAGGAGCCGGGCGTGAGCTCGACCTGCTCGCCGGAGGCGGACAGCGCATGGGCGAACTCGACCGAGCGGTTGCCGTCGGTGGTGCCCTGCACCTTGACGATGGCCGGGGTCGAGCCGTCCTGCTTGCCCGGCGCGTCGTACTCGACGGTCGCCTTGACCGCGGCGGCCTCGCTTGCGCTCTCGGTCGCGGTCGACGCTGCTCCGCCGGACTGGCCCTGCGACGCCGCGCTCGCGGCGAGGACGCCGCCTCCCGCGACGAGGGCCACCGCGACGGCGGCGATGCCGATGCCCATCCTCTGCCTTCGGGTGGGCTTGGGGCGCGGGTTCCCCTTTTTCGCGCCGCCGCCCGCCGCGCTCGGGGTCCACGGGGCGCCTTCGCCCGCGGCCGGGCCCTCGCCGTTCGGCTGCTCGGCGATGCCGTTCTTCTCTTCGTCCATCTCTCTGTCCTTTCCTTGCCCGGCCGGGCTCGCCCGGCTCGGTTTCCCTGCTTGCGCGCGCGGGGCCGCGCCGACCCCGCCGTCTCGTCACGATTATCGGGCTGCCGCTGCCGCGAGAGTTGCGCAACTGTCGCGCGGCGGCATGGCATTAGGGCATTCCTTAGCCTTGCTCCGATGAACTTAGACAGCGTCGCGCTTTGCGCTCTCTAATGCGGGTTGACTTTCGTTCGACCCCGCGAAATCTTGTTGTGCGGGCTGTCGTTTCGGTGGTGCTTTTGCGGGTGCGAAGCGCTAGCTTGCGCTGTTTGAAAGGGCGCGAAGCGCGACGCCGACCTTCATTATCATGGGTCGTGTTGGTTGAAATAATCTAAGTCCCTTGCACTAAAGTTTCTTACGGGAAGGTAACGCAAATCAACGCGAGCGTTACCGATTCCCGTTCTGCATTGAAGGGCGCGCTCGGGCGCGTTATAACGGGGTTGTTCGAAGGAAAAGCAAGCAAAGGCGCAGGCCAGGTGGCCGCGCCGCAAGTACAGGAGATGATTTTCATGGCAACGCTTATCCCCCGCAGGAACAACTCTTTGATCGACGCGTTCTTCTCCGATCCGTTCGACACCTTCTTCGAGGGCCCGGCCGCATCGCGCCCCACGCAGGCGTTCATGCGCACCGACATCAAGGAGCAGGACGGCGGCTACGAGCTGACCATCGACCTTCCGGGCTTCAACAAGGAAAACGTGAAGGCTGACTTGAAGGAAGGCGTCCTCACCGTTACCGCCGAGACCAAATCGGAGGCCGACAGCTCCGCCGAGAAGGGCACCTTCATTCGCAAGGAGCGCTTCAGCGGCAAGTGCAGCCGTTCGTACTACGTCGGCGATGACATCGAGGAAGCCGACATCAAGGCGCGCTTCCAGGACGGCACGCTGCAGATCACGGTGCCGAAGAAGCAGCCGAAGCCGCAGCTTGAGGCTTCCACTTCGATCGCGATCGACTAGGTAGCGCGTCTGCCGCGGTTCGCACGCTGGCTGAGGCGGCCGCGCGGGTTGCGTGCCTATGGCGGCGGGTGATTGGAGGCGCCGCCACGAGCTGAAGGGCGAGACGGGTTTTCCGTCTCGCCCTTTTCTTGTTGCAGCCGCCGCTAAAAATGGCGTCGCGCTTC
>CAVDQW010000273.1:0-5885 GCA_963610995.1 bacterium
TCTTTTTCGGAGTACTCTTCGAACACTTCGCCCAGCTTACGCTGTTCCCAAGGGTTATTGGTTAGATGAATAGCAAACGACATTGTGCTCGCTTGGGAACAGCGTAAGTTGGGCGACATTGCTCGCCGCGTTACGCGCAAGAACGAAGGCAGCGAATCAGATCTGCCTCTAACCATCTCGGCGCAGTACGGGTTAGTCGACCAGAGAACGTTCTTCAACAATCAGGTCGCGAGTAAAGACATGAGCGGCTATTTCCTCTTGCAAAGAGGCGAGTTCGCCTACAACAAGAGCACTTCCAACGACAGCCCATGGGGAGCCGTGAAAAGGCTGGTCAACTATGACAAGGGCTGCGTTTCAACGCTATACATTTGCTTTGATTTGATTGGTGCCGACCCGGATTATCTGGTGACGTACTACGAAACGAATCGCTGGCACAGCGCGGTCCAGTTGATCGCAGCCGAGGGCGCGCGCAATCACGGCCTTCTGAATATTGCGCCTGACGATTTCTTCGAGACGATCTTGACGATGCCGGGGGAAACGCGCGAGCAAAAGCTCATCGGCGACTATTTTTCCGGTATCGACGAGCTCATCACCCTTCATCAGGGTGAGTCGAAATGCCGTCGTAAGGGCGGTGCCGCTCCTGTCCGGTTCGGGGCGTAGAATCAAAACCAATGGTGGGGCGTGACCGTACTTGCTGGCCACGCAGTTTCGAAGGGTCTCCCATGGTCTACGAAAACGAGGCGGATTTCGAAGAGGCGCTGATCGGCGTTCTTAAGCAGCACGGCTGGAAGGATGGCGTGCTGCGTTACCCGTCCGAGCAGGACCTCATTGACAACTGGTCGGACATCCTGTTCCAGAACAACTCGGGGATCGACCGCCTGAACGGCCAGCCGCTCACCAGCGGCGAGATGGCGCAGGTTATCGAGCAGGTAGAGACCCTCAAGTCCCCGCTCGCGCTCAACTCATTCATCAATGGCAAGACGGTTTGCGTCAAGCGCGACAACCCGGCCGACCCCGCCCATCTCGGCAAGGAGGTCAGCCTCAAGATTTACGACCGCAAGGAGATTGCCGCCGGCAACAGCAGATATCAGATCGCGCAACAGCCCGTGTACCGTGCGAAAAACAAGCTGCTCAACGACCGTCGCGGCGACCTGTGCCTGCTCATCAACGGCATGCCCGTCATCCACATGGAGCTCAAGCGCAGCGGGGTGCCGGTGAGCCAGGCGTGTAACCAGATCGAGAAGTACTCTCACGAGGGCGTGTTCGCCGGCATCTTCAGGCTCGTGCAGATCTTTGTCGCCATGAACCCGGACGACGCCGTCTACTTCGCCAACCCGGGCCAGGGTGCCTTCAACCCCAGCTACTACTTCCACTGGGCCGACTTCAACAACGAGCCCATATGCGCGGGCGGCGCCCCCGGCGTCGACGAGTGGAAGACCTTCGCGTCCAAGCTGCTCTCTATCCCCATGGCGCACCAGCTCATCGGCTTCTACACCGTTGCGGACAGCTCGGACGGATGCCTCAAGGTGCTGCGCAGCTACCAGTACTTCGCGGCGAGCAGAATCTCGGACCGCGTGCGCCAGTGCGACTGGGACGCGCCGACGCCCTCCGACCTGCCCGGCAGACCCGGCGGCTACGTGTGGCACACCACGGGCTCCGGCAAGACCATGACGAGCTTCAAGTCGGCGCAGCTCATCGCCGACTCCAAGGACGCCGACAAGGTCGTCTTCCTCATGGACCGCATCGAACTCGGGACGCAGTCCCTCAAGGAGTACCAGTCCTTCGCCGACGACGCCGGCGACGTGCAGGGCACCGAGAACACCGCCGTGCTCAAGGCCAAGCTCGCGAGCGACGACCCGGCCAACATGCTGATCGTCACCTCCATCCAGAAGATGAGCAACATCAAGGTCGGCGAGGGTCGCATCACCCAGGCCGAGGTGGGGAGGCTCGCGGCCAAGAGGATCGTCTTCGTCATCGACGAGTGTCACCGCTCCACCTTCGGTGACATGCTGCAGGACATCCGCCGCTCGTTCCCCAACGCGCTCTACTTCGGCTTCACGGGCACGCCTATCCTCGGCGAGAACCAGAAGAAGGACTCCACCACCTCGATGGTGTTCGGCGACTGCCTCCATCGCTACACCATCGCCGACGGCATCCGCGACGGCAACGTCCTGGGCTTCGACCCGTACATGGTCACCACCTACCGCGACAAGGACGTCCGCGAGGCGGTGGCCCTGGAGAAAGCCAAGGCGGCCAACATCCTCGAGGCCACCGGAGACCCGCAGAAGGCGAAGGTCTTCTACCACTACATGGACTCGAAGAAGGTCCCCATGGGGCCGATGGTCACGCTCGCGGGCGAGCGCATCAAGGGCATCGAGGACTACCTGCCTTCCTCGCAGTACGGCATCGGGAAGCCTCATGAGGATATGGTCGTGGAGGACGTCCTCGACCAGTTCCCCGTGCTCAGCCACGGCAACAAATTCCACGCCATCCTGGCCACGAGCTCGATCCCAGAGGCCATCAGCTACTACCACCTGTTCAAGGAGAGGTCGCCCGAGCTCAAGGTGACGGCGCTGTTCGACCCGAGCGTGGACAACGACGGCGGGGCCATCCTCAAGGAGGACGCGCTCGTCGAGATCGTCTCGGACTACAACGCCGCCTACGGCAGGGAGTTCACGATCCCCACCTGGGGCACCATGAAGAAGGACATCTCGTCGCGACTCTCGCACAAGAAGCCCTACGGCAACGTGGACGCCAACCGCGAGGAGCGCATTGACCTGCTCATCGTTGTCGACCAGATGCTCACGGGCTTCGACTCCAAGTGGGTGAACACCCTCTTCCTCGACAAGGTCATCGACTACGAGAACATCATCCAGGCGTTCAGCCGCACGAACCGCCTCTTCGGGCCCGAGAAGCCCTTCGGCGTCATCCGCTACTACCGCAGGCCGCACACCATGAGCGGCTACATCGAGGCCGCCGTGAGGCTCTACTCGGGCGACAAGCCGCTCGACCTGTTCGTCAACAAGCTGCCCCAGAACATCACCCTCATGAACGCGCGGTACCTCGAGATCAGGATGATCTTCGAGGCCGCGGGCGTGCCCGGCCTGTCGCGCCTGCCCGGGTCCGTCGAGGCGTGCAACAAGTTCGCCAAGGACTTCGTCGAGTTCAACCGCTTCCTCGAGGCTGCAAAGGTCCAGGGCTTCACCTGGGATCGCGACACCTACGACGGCGTCGACGAGGAGGGCAGGGAGTGCAAGTACCAGCTTGAGCTCGACGAGAGGACCTACCTCATCCTCGTCCAGCGCTACAAGGAGCTCTTCGGCGGGGACGGGCCCGGAACCGACCCCTCCGTCCCGTACGACCTCGACGGCCACATCACCGAGATAGACACCGGCCACATCGACACCGAGTACATGAACGCCAACTTCACCAAGTGGCTCAAGGCGCTCGGCGGCGACGGCGAGCTCGAGCGCGCCGCCGAGGAGCTGCACCGCTGCTTTGCCACCCTCACCCAGGAGGAGCAGAAGCACGCCGAGGTGTTCCTGCACGACGTGGAGTGCGGCGACGTGGTGCCCGAGGAGGGCAAGACGCTGCGCGACTACATCACCGCCTACGCCAGGCGCGCCAAGGACGACCAGTTCGACAAGGTCGCCGGGCTGCTCGGTTGCGACCGCGACCTGCTCGTCGAGATGTGCGCTGCAGACCTCGGGGAGGAGAACCTCAACGAGTTCGGGCGCTTCGACAGGCTCAAGAAGTCCGTCGACGTCGAGAGGGCGGCCGCCTACTTCGAGCGGAGGGACGGTGCGCCTGTCACGAGGTTCAAGGCCAACATGCTGGCCGCCGGCCTGCTCAAGAACTTCGTCCTCAACGGGGGCGTCGAGGTCAAGTAGTTGCCTATCGTTCCCCTCATCCCCATCAGCGCGCGCCGCGACAACGTTGAAGGAGGATGAACATGAACGAGAAGATCGACGGCGACACGCTGCTCTGCGACTACTACGCCCAGTGGGTGAAGGTCTACAAGGCCGGCGCCATCAGGGACGTGACCATGAGGAAGTACGAGCTGGCGCACGGCTGGCTCGTCAGGCTGGCTCCGGGGCTGAGGCTTCGGGAGCTCGACCGCGTTGCCTACCAGCGGCTCATCAACGGGTACGCCGAGGAGCACGAGCGCCAGACGACGATGGACTTCCACCACCTGGTCAAGGGGGCGGTCCTCGACGCGGTGGATGAGGGCCTCATCGCGCGCGACCCCACGCGCAAGGCGATTATCAAGGGCAAGGCGCCGGGGCAGAAGAAGGCGAAGTACCTCAACCAGTTCGAGCTCCACGCGATCCTCGGGGACCTCGAGCTGGGCGAGGCGCCGAGCTGGGACTGGCTGATTCTGCTCGTGGCGAAGACCGGTCTGCGCTTCTCTGAGGCGCTGGGGCTCACGCCGGCGGACTTCGACCTCGCGCGCCAGACCCTCGAGGTCAACAAGACGTGGGATTACAAGAACGGCGGCGGCTTCGTGCCGACAAAGAACGCGTCATCGGTGCGCAAGGTGCAGCTCGACTGGCAGCTCACCATGCAGCTGGCGGCCCTGCTCAAGGGTCTGCCTGAGGCCGAGCCCGTCTTCGTGGACGGCAAGGTCTACAACTCGACGGCGAACGACGTGCTGGCCAGGCACTGCAGGAACGTCGGGGCGCCGGTGATCTCCGTTCACGGGCTGCGGCACACGCACGCGTCGCTGCTGCTCTTCGCCGGCGTGTCCATCGCGAGCGTGTCGAAGCGCCTGGGGCACGCGAGCATGAACACGACCCAGGAGACGTACCTGCACGTGATCCGCGAACTCGAGAACAAGGACGTCGACATCATCATGCGGGCGATCTCGACGCTCGTATAGCAGACTGCCCGAGCGGCGCGCGCTGGTGGGGCGCCTGTGCAGGTGGGTATGCTGGGAACAACAAACACTTAACCAGTGGAGGTTTTGGTGGGGAAGAAGGCAACCCGGCGGGAGCATTTCGTACCGCGGTTCTACCTGAAGGGTTTCTCCCGCGACGGAAAGACGTTGTTCACGTTGCCGCTTGCGGGGCCGAGCGGGCGAGCGGAGGTGCGCCATACGTGCGTGAGGGACGTTTGCGTTGAAAACCGCTGCTACGAGGTCAAGTCCCGTGATGAGTCGTTTGTCCAGGAGGGTAAGGTCGAGGAGGAGCTCTCTAGGCTGGAGGGCAGGTTGTCGAAGGGCCTTGAGACCCTGATAGCGTCGGGATCGTCCAAGGGTCCCGAGGCCCCGGACAATGTGGAGGAGCTGTTCTCGACGGCGATCGTCCTGGTCGCTCATTTTCTGGTCAGAGGCAAGGAATGGCAGGGAGCGCTGAGGCGCCGGGCGAGGCGGGCCGCCCTCGATCTGGAGGGCGAGGGATATTTCACCGAACCCGCAATGGAGGAGCTCTCGGAGTATGGTCTACCGGATGACGCAGAGGCCGCCGCAGAGCTGGCGATCGTGGGCGCATCGCTTTTTGCGACCGAGACAAAAGCCCCAATGGGCGCTCTCGTTGGGGCGCTCGAGGGAATGAGCATGACCATCGTGCGCGCTCCCGTCGGCGCCGAGTTCGTGACGGGCGAGAGTCCGGTGAGACTGATGTGGGATGACCGGCGAGGCCGCCTCGCGGGCGCCTACATGCCCCTTTGCTCATCGGTGGCGGTCTGGCTCGACGACCGCTCGCCGTCGCACGCGCGGACGTTGCTCCCCGTTGGCGCCAGGGAGGTTATCCGCTGCAACCGGTGGTTTGCTCAAGGTGCGTCTGAGGGCGAAGCGGTCATCGCCTCCAACGAAAGGCAGCTGAAGGCGCTCCGGAGCTGGTACAGCAGGGGTCGCTAGCGCAACCTGCTACTTCTCCCCGCGGTAC
>CAVDQW010000274.1:0-5883 GCA_963610995.1 bacterium
CTTCTGCACCTCCGAGGCCTTCACCTTCCCCATCTTCACGCGGCCCCACCTGGGCTGCACATGGTTGCGCCACACCTGCCGGTAGCCCTCCGCCGTGGAACTTGCCAGCTCGCCTAGCGCGGGTTCGAACCACACGTCCCAGAACTGTTCCATGGTGACGGCGCAGCCAAGCCCCGCGCCCTCGATCTGCAGGCGCATGGATGCCAGAAGGCGGTCCGCCTCCTTCTTGGTGCCGCGCAGCCGCTTGGACTTGCGCTTGCCACCCTCCGACCAGCGGAGTTCATAGACTCCCTCGCCTACTTGCCTAACGCTACCCCAGCTCGACTTCATGACGGCTCACCTCCCGCCTGCTGTAGCGGACCGCGATTGCGGGGGGGGGCAGCTCGTTCGCCCTTCGACAGCGTGACCGCGTCGGCTGCAGATTGCATGACCGACTCGCGTCGCGCAGCCGTGCATTCGCGGTATCGGTCGAGCAGCTGAGATTCCTCGGGCGTGAGAGGCTCGGCCTCCTTGACCTCCCACCCTAGCAAGTCATTCGGAGTACAGCCTAGAGCGACCGCACAGTTCCAGAGCTGTTCGGAGTTTGGATAAGACTCACCACGTTCCCAAGATCCAACAGTACTCAACGAAACACCTACGGAATTTGCTAATTCAGTCTGCGAAAGGTGCATTTCTTTACGCATTCGTTTTAACAAGAAATTCATCTACCCTCCTAATCATGCGCGACGAATTACCAAGATTCTACTACCAATTATTAGAAATTGGCGAGATTCTGCTAAAAACATATTGCAACAAGCGATGATTTGCCTATAATCTTAAAAACAACAAGCAGAAATCTGCTTAATAGGAGGACTCGTGGAATATAACATTCAAATATTTGGTGATCGGCTGCGCGGAAAGCGCAATGAGCGACGGCTTACGCAAGACGAGTTGGCCGAGCTGGCGGGCGTAAGCAAGTCGAGCATTTACAACTACGAAAAAGCAATTGGCACTTCTCCATCTGCGGAAACCCTGTTTGCATTATGCAAAGTTTTGGAGTGCGAGCCGAACTATCTGATGGGCTGGAGTGATGCCAAATGAGCAGAGTCATCAACGGTCCGGTTGACAAACATGCCCCGCTGCCGTTCAGCCTTGTGGTCTTCGATGCGCCCAAGAACCTCGCACGGACCGTGAAAGCGCACGGGCTTCTCGACGCATGCTATCTGTGCGATGGCTACGGCTCGGCCGCTGCGACGCTGAGCTTCGTGGACATCGAGGACAGGCTAAACATCAGCGCGATGCTCACGCGTCGCGGAATCAGGAACAAGTGCTTCAGCACGCTCGCGCAGCTCGACGAATTGCTGCAGATAAGAGACGGTGTCGACGAGGAGGTCATGTGATGGACGGCTTTTCCAGAACCGCCATCAAGGCGACCCCCGACGGGGAAGTCGTGATACGCGAGGTGTCGGGCGCCGCGACCACCGACCAGCATCACAGGATGTACGCGCTGTGCGCAAGCTGCACGCGCGAGCTGCCGCCGCTGGCGGGCTACGCGTCGTCGCAGTGGATGGATGAGAAAAGCGCGCCGTACCTGGTATGCGCGAGGTGCCTGGCAGAAGAGTGGAAGGAGAGATGATGCGCTGGATGGACAGGCAGGTGGAGAGCCTGCGCTACGTTTTCGAGGATGACGAGGAACCACGCCTCACGCGCGAAGAGGTGTGGATGGGGCTGGCCTGGCTGGGCGGCTCGACGCTGGTGCTGTGCGCATGCGCGGTGCTCGGGCAGGTGCTCGCATGAGCCGCCCGGTGCGCAGGGTGCGCCATGCGCCGCGAATCCTGACGGCGCAGGAACTCGCCGCCGCGCTGGTGTGGGCGCTCTTCGCGCTCGTCGGCGGCGGGGCGTGCATATGGGCGCTGCTCAGGCTGCTGGGGGTGGTTTAGCCCCCCCACGTTTCTCCGAGACGGTGCCGCGTGGCCCTGGGCGTTCGTCTGCTCCAACTCCACGGTCCCAGACGATCTCTCCTTCGTGTTTTTGACCTGATCCTGCAAATGCACCACCGGCGCGGCTTCCCGCCGCAGCCCATACCCCTGGCTGCGGGCGCGGCGTTTCCTCTCTTTCCCGCCGCTTCGGGCTTTTGCCGCCGCGCCACCCAACATGGCGCCCAGGGTCACGCGATGCCGTCTCGACCTTTCCGATTGGAGGTGATTTCGATGACAGACGCAAGAAAGTTGCCGATGTCGCACAGGTACCCGCAGAAGCTGCCGCGCCTGATGTCGCTCAAGGACGTGGCGGAGGTGACGGGGATCAGCTATAGCCTGTGCCAGGCGGGGCACCGCGCGGGCGGGCTGCCCGGGCACGTGCCGCTGGGGATGAAGAAGACGTTCTACACGATCGAGGACATCTGGCACTGGTTCGGCGGCCGCAAGTCCAAGCCGATGCGGCAGAACGAGGCCATGGAATGGAGCGGACTCTCGTTCCATGCGCTCAAGGTCGGCGAGAAGGCCGGGGGCTACGAGACGTTCACGCCAGCGGGCACGAGCATCAAGCTCTACTTCGTGGAGGATCTGGAACCCTGGCTTCTGGGCGAGAAGAAGAAGAAAGCCGCGCTGGGCGGCTTTCGGATGAAGACAGCGTAAAGGATAGCACATGGGAGAAACGATGGAAAGAGAAGACATGGAGCTTCGCTATATCGAGGTGGCGCGGCTGCGCCCCAACCCGCTGAACCCGCGCGAGGACTACGGCGACGTAGAGGCTCTGGCGCAGTCGATAGCGGCGGTGGGACTCACGCAGCCGCTGATCGTGCGCCCGGGCGACGACGGCACGTTCGTCGTGGTGGCGGGGCACAGGCGGCTGAAGGCCCTCACGGAGCACGCGTGCTGCGAGGGCATCCGACGCGTGCCCTGCTTCGTGGACGCGTCGGGCGGATGGTGCGAGGTCGCGTCGCTGATGAGCGACAACTCCAACCGCAAGGACTTCACCTCGGACGAGTCCGCCGCCGGCGTGCAGAGGATGCTGGAACTCGACATGCCCGACGACATGGCGGCCAAGGCCAGCGGCTGCGACGAGAAGAGCGTGGCCGCGATGGGACGCGCCGTGCGCGGGCTGCGCGAGCGCGGGCGCGAGGTGCCCACGATGGACTTCTTCTCGGCACAGGCCATCGACGACTTCGCCGGCGACGAGGCCGCCGTGGACGAGCTACTGGACGCGTGGCGCGAGGATCCCGACGGCGGCATAGCACGCCGCTACTGGGCGCTCAGGGCCGAGCGCGAGGCCGAGGCGCGGCGCTTCGAGAGCGAGCGGCGCATGGCGGAGTCGGGCGCGGCGGTCGTGGGCTGGGACGAGTACGCCGCGCTGCGGGACGCGAACGAGACGCGGACGTACCTGCCCGGCGTGGGGCAGGTGACGGAGAAGGGCTGCGGCTGCGAGGGCTTCTGCGCGGCGGTCAACCCGGGCGACGGGCGCGTCGTGTGGTTCTGCCGCAAGCCCCGCAACCACGACGTGCGCGACGAGGGCAGGGAGCGCAGGGAGCGGCTCCACGAGCGCATGCGCGACAGGCTGCGATACGCCTTCGGATTAGTGGCCTGCGGGCGCGAGGGCGAGCGCGAGGCCGCCGAGAGCATCGCGCGCGGCGTGTACGAGGCCGTCTTCCGCGAAGAGATGACGGGCATGGCCGAAGAGCTGGGGGTCGACCCCGAATGGAAGCCGAAGGGACGCGACGCATGGGTGCTGCACGCGTTCGTCCTGGCAGAGATGGAGAGCCAGCGCCGCACGTTCACCGACTTCGCCGAGGGGCTGCAGAGCTACAACAAGGACCGCTGGCTGCCGCGCTACGATGCATGGGCGACCTACCTGCTCGACCTCCAGGATGCCGGTTACAAGGCCGACGGCGAGGAGAGGCAGGAGCTGCGCGAGGTCATCGAGAAGATGGACAGCTTCGACGGCGCGGAGTACGGCGAGTGATGGTGTCGCTGCGCGCCCGGGAATCCGGGAACTGGCAAGCGCGATGTTATATCGGCCGCAGGGGAGGCAAGCCTGCGCAGAGGTCGAAGTCCTTCCCGGGGCTTCTGTCGGAGCGCGAGGCGATGGCCGCAGCCGAGCGATGGGCGCGCAACCTGCGCGGGCATGCGGGGGCGGGCGGCGGCATGGCAGGCGCGATGACGCTGGGCGAGTACCTCGCCGAGTACGTCGAGCTTAAGGTAGAACCGGTGCTGTCCCCCGCGACGGCGCGGCAGTACCGGTTCTACGCCGCCGCCTACGTGTCCCACGAGCTGGAGCACCGTCCGCTGGCCGACGTGCACCCCGTGGACGTCCAGCGGCTCTACGCCGAGCTGCTGCGCCGGCGCGAGCTGTCGCGCTCGACGGTGGCCTCGTTCGACACGTTCCTGCACGGCGCGTTCGCGCATGCCGTGGCGCAGGGGTACATCGACGTGAACCCCATGGCGGGCGTGTCCGCCCCGCACGCCGAGACCGCCGAGGCGGAGTCGCTGGACTTCGAGACGGCGGCGTGGGTACGAGCCGAACTCGAACGCGTGTTCGACATCGGCTCGGTGGCCGCGCTGATCGCGCTGGGCACGGGGCTGCGCCGGGGCGAGGTGTGCGGCCTCGTGTGGGCGAACTTCGACGCGGACGGCACCACGCTGCGCGTGGCCACGCAGATCGTGCACGGCACCGGCGGGCTTGCGCGCAAGCGGCCGAAGAGCGCGAGCGGGCGGCGCACCGTGACGCTGTCGGGGCGCGACACGGCATGGCTGCGCTCCTGGCGCGTGCGGCAGCGCGACATGCTGGCCGCGCTGGACGTGGAGCAGACCGCGACCACGCCGGTCGTGAGCGTGACGGGCGGGGTGACCTCCCCGAACGACCTCGACCGCGCATGGGCGGAGACCCGAGAGAGGCTGGGCTTGCCCGACACGGTGGGCTTCCATGCTCTGCGGCACACGCACGTCGCGATGTGCCTCGCGAACGGCGTGGACATAATGACGGTTTCGCACCGCCTCGGGCATTCCAAGGCGTCGACGACGCTTGACCTCTACGGGCACATGATGCCCGGTTCCGACTCCGCCGCAGCCGACGCTCTGGAAATGGCGATGAAATGGGATGGAGACGAAGGTGAACTGGTTTAAGAAATCCTCTGGAACCTACGACGACGAGACCATCAGAATCATAGAGACGATGCCGGAGTGCGATTCGATCCTGGTGATCTGGGACAAGATGCTCTGCCTCGCGGCCAAATGCGAGAACTCGCGGCTGATGCTCAAGGGGTGCATCCCCTACGACGACGAGATGCTGGCCGCGCTCTTCGGACGGCCCCTCAAAACCGTGAGGCTGGCGCTCGGTGTGTTCTCGCGCTATGGCATGGTCGAGGTCGACGAGGATAACGTCATAACCATCTGCAACTGGGCCAAGCATCAGGCGGTGGACGGCTCCACGACCTCGAACGCGGAACGGCAGAAGCGGTGGCGGGACAAGCATCGCAAGGAGCTGCAAGAGGGCGATTCCGCCGTGCAACCGCAGCCAGACGGCACGACCGACGATTCGGCTGACACTTCCGTTACGCGTAACGCGTTACGCGTAACGGAGCGTAACGTTACGCGTAACGTTACGCGTAACGCCCTAGAGAAAGAGATAGAGGAAGAGATAGAGGAAGATGCTAAAGCATCTTGTCGGGCAGCCCTGCCCGACGGCGCGGATGCCGGTTCCTCCTTCGTCGCCGAGGTGGTGGAGATCCTCAACTCCATCACGGGCAGCAGCTACAAGGCTTCCAGCAAGTCCACGCAGCGGCACGTGCTCGCGCGGAGGGGCGAGGGGTACGGAATCCCCGACTTCCGCGACGTCATCGGGTTCAAGGCGCGGCAATGGGGCGGCGACCCGAAGATGCGGCAGTACCTGCGCCCGGACACGCTGTTC
>CAVDQW010000275.1:0-4890 GCA_963610995.1 bacterium
CGACGCCTTCTTCGACGGCGTCGCGTGGTCCACCGACGAGGTGAGCTTCTCGGGATCATCGGCTGCGGCCACGGTCTCCCTCACGGCCCGCAAGCTCTCCTCGGTGCTCGACTCCCTTAAGGAGGCCTACACCTCCCAGGCGCTCTCGGACGGCGGGCACCCGTCCGAGAGCGATCTGTACAAGACGGCCGGCAAGGCGCTCCTCGACTGCGTCCACGCCGCGAGCTTGGAGAAGCGCTCTGTCGAGGTCTCGATGACGAAGCAGAACGGTTCTTGGCTCATCGACGACGACGGACGGCGGGCTTTGATCGCGGCTCTTAGCGGCTCTTGACCTGCGATTTCTTGACTCGCCAAAATTTTTTGAGATTTTGGGTTGCATCGAGGGCCACATGTGCGTATAGTACTTTCTTGCGCGAAGGCAGCGCAAAAACATATTCCCCGGTGGCGCAGTGGTAGCGCAGCTGACTGTTAATCAGCGTGTCGCAGGTTCGAATCCTGCCCGGGGAGCCAGAATTTTTCAAACCCGGTTTCGACCGGGTTTTTTCATAGGCAGCCGAGCCACAGTCTGGCTTTTACGTGGCCTTTCTGCCCCTGTGTTAGGATTTCTGGGTACCAAATAACAAACGTCTAATCTCGATTCAGAACCTGGGAGGAATCTTGGCTTCCAAATCCGCCGAAACCAAGGCACTGCGCAAGGAGCACTCCAAGAATCGCTTCTCAAAAGACCTTTTCATTCTCCAGCAGCTCGTGACCAAGGACTTCAAGCTGCGTTACCGCCGCAGCGTCCTCGGCGTTATCTGGAGCGTCCTGAACCCGCTGCTCATGATGATCATCATGAGCTTCGTCTTCAGCTACTTCCTCAAGAGCAGCGACATCGCCAACTACCCGCTGTACCTCATCGTCGGCAACATCACCTTCCAGCTCATGAGCGACGCCACCAACGGCGGCCTCAACTCGATCCTGGGCGCGGCGTCGCTTCTCAAGAAGGTCAAGATCGACCGTTGGGTGTTCCCGGTCCAGAAGGTCTTCTCGGCCGTCGTCAACTTCGCCTTCAGCCTCATCGCGGTCGCCGTCGTCATGCTGTTCTTCCAGATCATGCCGACTATCCACATCCTCTGGATGTTCGTTGCCCTGTTCCTGCTGATGATCTTCTGCATCGGCATCGGCATGCTCATCGGCTCGCTCGCCGTCTTCTTCCGCGACATGATCCACCTGTGGAGTGTCGTGCTCACTGCGTGGACCTACCTCACCCCGATCTTCTGGAGCCTCAAGCTTCTCACCGACAACCCCACGGTCCCCTCGATCGTCGTCGCCGTTGTCAAGATCAACCCCATGTTCAACTACCTCGAGATCATGCGATCGGCTCTTGTGTACCAGTCGACTCCTTCCCGCATGTGCCTGCTCCTCGCCGCGGTCTGGGCCGTCATCGCCCTCGTTCTTGGCATCATCGTGTTCAAGAAGAACGAGCACAAGTTCATCCTCTACATCTAGGAAAGGTCCTAACGCATGGGCTACTACTCTCTTCCGGCCTCTCCCGATGAGGAATACGCCATTGAGGTCGACGACGTCTCCATGATCTTCAACATGGCCTCTGAGGTGCTCACCAACCTCAAGGAGTACTTCATCAAGGCCATGAAGCACGAGCTGTTCTTCAAGGAGTTCCGCGCGCTCAACCACATCTCGTTCAAGGTCAAGCGCGGCGAGATCGTGGGCCTCGTGGGCACCAACGGCTCGGGCAAGTCCACGATGCTCAAGTGCATCGCCGGCGTGCTCGACCCCAGTGAGGGCAATATCACCGTCCGCGGCAACATCGCTCCTTTGATCGAGCTCGGCGCGGGCTTCGACCCGGAGCTCACGGCGCTCGAGAACATCTACCTCAACGGCGCCCTTCTCGGCTACTCGCGCGACTTCATCGACGAGCACCTGCAGGACATCGTCGATTTCGCCGAGCTCCAGGATTTCCTCGAGATGCCGCTCAAGAACTACTCCAGCGGCATGGTCGCCCGCATCGCCTTCGCCATCGCCACGGTGACCGAGCCCGACCTGCTCATCGTCGACGAGACCCTCTCGGTCGGCGACGTCTTCTTCCAGGAGAAGTGCCTGAAGCGCATCCGCTCCTTCATCGACTCCGGCAAGGTCACGGTCCTGTTCGTCAGCCACTCCATGAAGCAGGTCGCCGAGATCTGCGACCGTTGCGTTTGGATCGAGAAGGGCCAGCAGCGCATGGACGGCCCCTCCGAGGAGGTCCTCGAGGCCTACGAGAACCAGTTCAACTAGGGTCTCGCGGTTCTTCGTAAAGGCCTTTTGCGGTTGGTAAATGCACTTTGGCCGCGCAATTCAATTACAAATTTAAATCTTCGAATGGCGCCGATGGGGGAGTTCTCCACATCGGCGCCATTTTTGTGTTGCGCTATTGATGCGGCTTCCGCCATATCCTGTGAATCGTTGAACAGGCGGCATACTTCCGCGCCCATCATTTTCACAAGGAGAGAAGATCATGAAGAACGTCGACACCACCACCCGTAGGAACTTCCTCGCCGGCTCCGCCTTGGGAGGCGCGGTCCTCGCCATGACGTCGCTCGCCGCGTGCGGGCAGTCCTCGGGCGCTTCCGCCCAGAGCACGGAGCAGGCCTCGTTCACCCCGGTCGAGCAGGATGCCAATAAGGTCGGGGTCACCATCGAGGAGTCCAAGCTCGATTACTACAAGTACTATCAGCAGGACATGGCCGCCATCCCCGAGGAGAAGACCAATATCCTCAATGCCGGCCCGTCCTCGGTCAAGGCCGTTCCGTTCGACCAGAAGACCCTTTTCCTCACCGGCGACGACGGCGATTATTGCCAGGTCGGCTACGGCATCATGGACGACGGCACGGGCTTTGTGTGCAACGAGACCTATATGCCGGGCGTGACTTCCGACATGCTCGACTGGTGGTTCCCGTGGCATAGCGTGGGCTCCGACCTGCGCTACAAGATGTGGGACCCCGAGGACCACTACTTCGCCCGCGCGGACAACCTCAAGTACGTCTGCGACTCGAGCGTTCCCATGAGGGAAAAGACCTGGGGCGTGAACCACTACATCATCGAGAACATCGGCCTGGGGCCCGAGTACCTCAAGCTCTGCTTCAAGCGCCCCTCCGACTTCGGCTACGAGGAGACCCTCATCGGCTGCGACAAGTGCGCCTCCATGGTCTGCGCCATCGGCGACAGCGCGGTCGCGGCCGCCATGACCCACAAGTGGTATGCGCACGAGGACGGCGTCATGTTCTGCTCGCGCTTCTGGGTCGGTATGGGCGTGGTCGACGGCCAAATCGTGAAGACGCTGCCGGACGGCCAGTCCATCCCGGACATCGTCCCGAAGTGCCTCTTCGGCCACAACATCAAGGAGTTCGCGAATCTCGCCGCGATTCTTCCCGAGGTCTACGCCCAGAACAAGGATAATTTCTAGCAACGGGTTAGGGCCTCGTCTGAGGAGCGACATGGGTTATTTCGCGGTCCTGGGCATCATGCCGGTCGTCTTGGGGCTGGTTATTATCAAGCTCCTTTACGTGGATCATCGCTGCCGTCATTGTTCTGTGCGTTTTCCTGTTCTAGCTCTATATGCGATGATTTCGGGCCGCCCCCCTCGCAGGGCGGCCCTTTTGACGCCCGCGCGGGATTCTCGGTTGTTTAGCCCTTGCCCAAGGCGTATCTTTACGTATTGAACCTTTAAGCGCGGTACGAGAGACCAGCAAGGTTGAGAAGCCCCTGTTAAAGAGGCGACCCATATACAAGCTGGATGTCCTGTACCGCGCTGGTCAGGGCATCTTTTTTATTGAAGGGAGTCCCATGGAGGAAGCCAAGCTCAAAGCCCAGATCATGGACGAGCAGGCGATGGGCCGCGCGCTCACCCGCATCGCCCACGAGGTCATCGAGCGCAACGAGGGCGCCGAGGGCATCGGCATCGTCGGCATCGTGAGCAGGGGAGCGGTCATCGCCCCGCTGCTCGCAGACGAGATCGAGAAGATCGAGGGCGTGCGCCCGCCGGTGGGCACGCTCGACATCAGCTTTTACCGCGACGACGTGAGCCGCGCGATCTCGCCCGTGCTCCACAGCACGAACATCCCCTTCAACGTCGATGACCACGACATCATCCTGGTCGACGACGTCCTCTACACCGGCCGGACCATCCGCTCGGCCCTCGACGCGCTCATCGACTACGGCCGCCCCAAGACCGTCCAGCTCGCCGTCATGGTCGACCGCGGGCACCGCGAGCTGCCCATCCGCGCCGATTACGTTGGCAAGAACGTCCCGTCTTCCCGCGACGAGGACGTCCGCGTCAACATCAAGCCCAGCGACGACACCACGTCCGTCGAGATCTGGACCAAGCCCGAGAAGAAAAACGGAGGTGCCAAGTAATGCTTTCCGTCAAGCACTTGATCGACACCACGAGCCTCACCCAGGACGACATCTATCAGATCCTGGACACGGCCCGCGCGTTCGAGGATGTGAACAACCGCGCCATCAAGAAGGTGCCCGCCCTTCGCGGCCGCACCATCGTGAACCTGTTCCTCGAGCCCTCGACGCGCACCAAGAGCTCCTTCGAGCTCGCCGAGAAGCGCCTCTCGGCCGATTCGCTCTCCATGGGCGGCTCCACGTCTTCCGTGGTAAAGGGCGAGTCCCTCGCCGACACGATCCAGACGATCGACGCCATGAACGTCGACATGTTCATCTGCCGCGCCAAGCTCGCCGGCACCCCGCAGAAGATCACCGAGCACACCGACGCCGTCGTGATCAACGCCGGCGACGGCAAGCACCAGCACCCCACGCAGGCGATGCTCGACCTCTACACCATCCGCAAGAACTTCGGCCACCTGGACGGCCTGAAGGTCGCTATCGTGGGCGACCTCTCCC
>CAVDQW010000276.1:0-4606 GCA_963610995.1 bacterium
AGCAGCCCGCCGCCGACGGCGAGATCGTCCGCACCGTGGACAACGCCTATTCGCCCGACGGCGGCCTCAAGGTCCTGCGTGGCAACCTCGCCCCCAGCTGCGGCGTCGTGAAGAAGTCCGCCGTCGGCCCCGAGATGCGCCAGCACCGCGGCCCCGCCCGCGTCTTCGAGGGCGAGGAGCAGGCCTGCAAGGCCATCTTCGGCGGCGAGATCAACCCCGGCGACGTGCTGGTCATCCGTTACGAGGGCCCTGCCGGCGGCCCGGGCATGCGCGAGATGCTCACCCCGACCTCGGCCATCTGCGGCATGGGCCTCGACAAGTCCTGTGCCCTCATCACCGACGGACGCTTCTCCGGCGCCACAAAGGGCCCCTGCATCGGCCACGTCTCGCCGGAGGCCGCGGCCGGCGGCCCGATCGCGCTCGTCCACGAGGGCGACATGATCTCCATCGACATCGATGCCGGCAAGCTCGAGCTCGAGGTCTCCGACGAGGAGCTCGAGGCCCGTCGCGCCGAGTGGGAGCCGCCCGCGCCCAAGTACACCACGGGAGTCCTTTCCCGTTATGCGAAGCTCGTTACCAGTGCAGACAAGGGGGCTTATCTCTCATGACGACGCTCGACGAAAAACTCGCCATGCGCAAGCGCGCGATCGAGGGCCGCGCCTTCGGCGAGGGCTCCAAGACCGAGCACGAGGGCAAGACCATGACCGGCGCCCAGGCCATCATCGCCTCGCTCGAGGCCGAGGGCGTGGACACGATCTTCGGCTACCCCGGCGGTCAGGCCATCAAGATCTACGACGCTCTCTACGACTCCAAGCAGATCCACCACGTGCTCGCCCGCCACGAGCAGGGCGCCACGCACATGGCAGATGGCTACGCCCGCGCCACGGGCAAGGTCGGCGTGGTTCTCGTCACCTCCGGCCCCGGCGCCACCAACACGGTGACCGGCATCGCCACCGCCTACATGGACTCCGTGCCCATGGTGGTCATCACCGGCCAGGTCACGCGCGGCGTCATCGGCACCGACAGCTTCCAGGAGTCCGACATCGTGGGCATCACCATGCCCGTGGTCAAGCACAGCTTCCTGCTGCAGTCCACCGACGACCTCACCCGCACGTTCCGCGAGGCCTTCTACATCGCCTCCACCGGACGCCCGGGCCCGGTCCTCATCGACATCCCGAGCGACCTCTCCGGCTCCGAGATGGTCTTCCATTATCCCGACAAGATCAGCCTGCCGAGCTATAAGCCGACCTACCGCGGCAACGCGCGCCAGGTCAAGGCGGCCGCGGAGCTCATCTGCGAGGCCAAGAAGCCGCTGATCTACGCCGGCGGCGGCATCGTGACGAGCCACGCCTGCCAGGAGCTCACGGCGCTGGCCGAGCTGCTTCAGATCCCCGTGGTCACCTCCCTCATGGGCAAGGGCGCCATGCGCTGCTCCAACCCGCTGAACCTGGGCCCCGTGGGCATGCACGGCTCCAAGTACGCCAACATGGCCGTCACCGAGTGCGACCTGCTCATCACCGTTGGCGCGCGCTTCTCCGACCGCGTGACCGGCAAGGTCTCCGAGTTCGCCCCGCACGCCAAGGTCATCCACATCGACATCGACCCGGCCGAGATCGGCAAGATCATCAACCCCGACGTGCCCATCGTGGGCGACGCCAAGGTGGTGCTCGGCAGCCTGGTCGACCGCCTGACCAAGCAGGGGGCCAAGCCCATCGACGCCGAGTGGGTCGCCGACGTGTTCAGCTGGCGCGACCGCTGGCCGTTCTACACGTCCGACTTCGACGACTACCCGGACGCCATCGCGCCTGAGGTCGTCCTGCACGAGCTCTCCGAGAAGCTCGACCCCGAGGCCTCCATCGTGACCACCGAGGTCGGCCAGCACCAGATGTGGGCGCACCAGAACATCCACCGCGAGCACGCGCGCACCTTCATCAGCTCCGGCGGCCTTGGCACCATGGGCTTCGGCTTCCCGGCGGCCATCGGCGCCAAGATCGGCTGCCCCGACTCAGAGGTCGTTTGCATCGCGGGCGACGGCTCCTTCCAGATGAACTCGCAGGAGATGGCCACCGCGGCCATCAACGGCGTGCCGGTCAAGGTCATGATCATCGACAACCGCGCGCTCGGCATGGTCCACCAGTGGCAGAGCCTCTTCTACAACAAGCGCTACTCGTTCACCGAGCTCGCCGACAACCCCGACTTCGTCAAGCTCGCCGACGCCTACGGCTGGCGCGCGAAGCGCATCGCGAAGCCCGAGGAGATCGACGCCGCGCTCGACGAGATGCTCGCCTCCGAGGAGCCCTACCTGCTCGACGTCATGATCCCGCGCGATCAGACCGTCTACCCGATGGTCGCCCCGGGCGCCCCGATCGACGACATCATCGGCGCCCTCGACGTCACCTTGGGCGGCGTCCGCGTCACCGAGAAGGGCTTCGGCAAGTCCCACCACAAGGGCGGGCACGCAGCCGACCTCGAGTCCGATGACGAGGCTGTGGTCGACAAGCAGCACAACCGCGGCGGGCACGCCGCCGACCTCGATGACGAGAAGGGGGGCGAGGAGTAATGTCCGATACCCAGTCCAGCCAGCACATCCTCTCTGTCACCGTTGAGAACAAGCCCGGTGTGCTCTCGCGCGTCACCGGCATGATCTCGCGCCGCGGCTTCAACATCCAGTCGCTCACGGTCGCCCCGACCGAGGACGCGGGCCTCTCGCGCATGACCATCATCGTGGAAGCGGACGAGCTCGGTTTCGAGCAGATCGAGAAGCAGCTTCACAAGCTCGTGAGCGTCTACCGCATCAGCGACTTCTCCGAGGAGGACGCCATCGAGCGCGAGCTCGTGCTCTTCAAGGTCCAGTCGACGCCGGACCGCAGGCACGAGATCATCGAGATCGCCAACGTCTTCCGCGCCAAGGTCGTCGACGTGGGCAAGAACACGCTCACCATCGAGGCCACCGGCACCGTCTCGAAGCTCGACGCCATGGAGAACCTGCTTCGCGGCTACGGCATCCGCCAGCTCACCCGTACCGGCAAGATCGCCATGGGGCGCGGCCACGACGCCTAGCGGCTCGTTGGCCCTCGCATGCAAGGAGCGTTGACCTATGCGTTGACCTTGCGTTTATTCGCAAGCGTAACATGCGCGAAAAACCCGTTTGCTACGCTTGCAACACGTTCGATTTCTTCCGCCCGGCCAGGTGGTTGAAATATAGGCTCTACCAGCACATGCACCACAAGACTAAGGAGTTTTAAGCATGGCCGTCACCATCTACTACGAGAACGACTGCAAGCCCGAGGTCATCCAGAACAAGAAGATCGCCATCATCGGCTACGGCTCCCAGGGCCACGCCCACGCCCTGAACCTCATGGACTCCGGCTGCGACGTCCGCGTCGGCCTGCGCGAGGGCTCCGCCTCCGCCCAGAAGGCCGCTGAGGCCGGCCTGAAGGTCGTGGACATGGACACCGCCGCCGAGGAGGCCGATGTCATCATGATCCTGACCCCCGACGAGACCCAGCCCAAGGTCTACGAGGAGCACATCAAGGATCACCTGAAGGCCGGCGACACCCTCGCCTTCGCCCACGGCTTCAACATCCACTACGGCTACATCAAGGCCCCCGAGGACGTCAACGTCATCATGTGCGCCCCCAAGGGCCCCGGCCACATCGTCCGCCGTCAGTTCACCGAGGGCTCCGGCGTGCCTGACCTGGCCTGCGTGCAGCAGGATGCCACCGGCGACGCCTGGGACATCGCTCTGGCCTACTGCTGGGGCGTCGGCGGTGCCCGTTCCGGCATCATCAAGGCGACCTTCGCCCAGGAGACCGAGGAGGACCTCTTCGGTGAGCAGGCCGTTCTCTGCGGCGGCCTCGTCGAGCTGGTCAAGGCCGGCTTCGAGACCCTGACCGAGGCTGGCTACCCGGAGGAGCTCGCCTACTTCGAGTGCTACCACGAGATGAAGATGATCGTCGACCTCATGTACGAGTCCGGCATCCACTTCATGAACTACTCCATCTCCAACACCGCCGAGTACGGCGAGTACTACGCCGGCCCGAAGGTCATCAACGAGCAGTCCCGCGAGGCCATGAAGCTCATCCTCAAGCGCATCCAGAACGGCGAGTTCGCGCAGGAGTTCGTCGACGACTGCAACAACGACCACAAGTGGCTCCTCGAGCAGCGTGAGGCCATCAACACCCACTCTATCGAGACCACCGGCGAGAAGATCCGCTCCATGTTCTCCTGGATCAAGAAGTAAGTTTCTTTGCCGATAAAGGGCAAGGCGAAGGACCCCGTCGCGAGCGCGGCGGGGTCCATTTTCGGATGCGCGTCGGCTTGTCGCAAACTTACGCCTTGTCTCGGATTGTGGGTGTTGCGGAGCTCGAGGGCTGGTTAAGAAAATTCAGGTAGTTGGCTGGATCTTTTGGCTGATGAGGGGGGTATAAGTCTTCGATAAGGCAAATAGCAACTACGTCCTCATCAGCGGCACGCTCACGTTCACGGGTGGTTACCGACGGTTAGCTCACGCTCGCCTCCGGCGACTTCTCGGGCGGTGAGTACCGGATATCTTCGGGTGGCTAAGGCATAGTCGCCGCCGATAACCTTGTCGACGCTGCCGACA
>CAVDQW010000277.1:0-4062 GCA_963610995.1 bacterium
TGGGCTGGTTCTTGACGGCATCCACGATCACGGTGGCCTGGGCCAGCTGCTCGGATTTGAGCGAATCCTGTGCCGCCGTTATCGCGGCTTGGCCGCTCGCCAGGCCGTCGAGCTTGGCGATGATCGTCTCGAGCTTGGCGTCGGCGAACGACAGGTCGGAGGAATCGTCAGAGGGGCCGTCGCCGTCGAGCATGGCGGCGATGGCCTCCGATATGAGCGCCGCTCGGCTCTTGCCGGTTTCGGCGGCGAGGCCGTCGAGCCTCTTCACCTGCCTCCTCGGCAAGACGAGGCTTATCTGCTGCTTGTCCTTCGCGATCTGATTCGCCAATTCGCCCTCCCGGGGTACATATTGAGGTTAATATCTACCTTCTCCAAACGGGTACATATTAACCTTGATACGTACCCGTTTCAACTGGGGAAACGGGTAATTCACTTGCCTAGCGATACCACTTCGTATTCATATCGCCTCTCCGCTGCGGCGGCTATGGCCTCCTCGATAGCGTCCTCCACGCGGTTGTCGCTATCGACGATTTCCAACGGCTCCTCGGCGGGCATCGTCTTGAGCCATTTGTTCACTGTGGTCGGCGAGATGCCGAGCGCGGCAGCGATCTTGCGCTGACTCTCATCGGGATGCCGACGCGCGTAATCATGGACGAGCTCCTCCTTAGTTGGCGCGCCGTCGCGATTGCCTTCGTCCCACCAATTTTTGCCCTTGCGACGCTGCCTGATGTCGCGTAGAGCCCGAGCTTCCTCAAGGTGGTCTGCCTGTTTCTGCCAATTGTGCTTGATGCCCGTCCTTGCATCTATCTTCGAGCGCTTGCTCATGTACTCGTTTCGCCAGAAATAGAGCTGCTGGTTGCCGTAGGCCGCCAGAGCGCATGAGACGTCGTAATTGGTGAAATGGTTCGTCGGATTGTCGGTCTTCGCGTCGAGCCATTCGACAAGGCCGTACGCATCGCGCTCAAGCTCCTCATAGGGAACGTTGCACTTCATCGCGTAAGCCACGAGGCATAGGACCGAGAAGTAACGCCCGCCGGTCTCCTCCGTCTCCTGGAATATCCTGCGATGCCAGCTGTCGTATGCCGCGCGGTTAGTGACGTAGGTTTTCCTATCGCCGCCCTGGACGACCCGGCGCTCGTACCACTCGGGCCACTTCTCCTTCGCCTCGGCGAGCGGAGTCCGGCCGCCGGTCTCGAGCAGCCAAACGAGCTCGACGGGGACCTCTTCGTCGGCGATGCCGCAATATCCGATCAGGTAATCGAACTTCACACGCTGCGGCTCGAACTCGCCGTGCGGGGCGTACATGAAGGCCAGCGCCTCGTACTTGCTGTCCGTCTTGTCGTCGATTCCATGGCCGTTAAGACGAGTGGTAGTGCCAGGCATACGAAATCCCTGGAAAATGCCCTGATACTGACGCTCCTCCTCAGACGTGAAGTCGGTCCAGACCACCTCCGTCAGCGCCGTTTTGAGCGCCTGGAGGAACGTCACGATCTTAGGGGTCATCGGCACGGGCTTTTCGAGCAGATAGTAAAGATGCAGCCCGCGGCCGCTCATGACGATATAGCTGGCCTGCGGCAGCGAGGTGGACTTCGGCTTCCCGTGTTCATGACCGTTCCTCATCTGCTTGAGCAGGTTTCCGAGCTTTTCGGGCGTCACGCCGTCGAGGTCGACCGCAAAGGCGTGAAAGAACCGGGCGTTCACCGCCCGGTTATGCTTTCCGAACCAGGAGACGGGCGCCATGTACACAGGAGCGTTCTCCTCGATGGAGCGGCGCACCAACTCGGCCACTCCGTCAAGGTCATCGGTGATGGTGTAGCGCTCCTGTATAGTCACATCCTGCAACTCACCCTTGATCAGCTTCTTGCGTGTACGAGGGCCGAACTTGAGGGCGATTGCATTGGGCTTGCCGTCGAACTCGTCATGCCGGTCCTCGGTCCAGCGTTCCTGCAAGAAGCCCTCGGGGAACAAATCGCGGTAGAAAGCCAAAGGGTCGCGCCATTGATAACCGGGCTCCTCGAGCATACGCCGGGACATCTCGATATAATCCTGGCGCTTCTGCTGCCAATAGGCGCGTTCCTCTTCCTTGGTCCACTTACGCTTCTTGACCGTATGCTTTGCCACAGCTGCGAACCCTTCCTCAAAAAGCCCTCCCCGAGGGTATTCTATACGGGACGTATATTATAAATATATGTTATTGTAACACCCTTGGTCCCCAAAAAAAGGGGTCCCTCTCGGAACCCCTAAAGCGATGTTGAATCCAACAGCGCTTCGGGTTACTTGAAGATCATTTTGACGATCACCAGCCCGAGGATGATGATCGCGCAGACAGGCACGGCGAGGGCGGCGATCGCGTTCGACACGTTCCCCATGACGCTCTGGACGGTCTTGACCTGGACGGGCTCGTAGGCGATGTTCAGCTGCTCGTAGATGCGCTGCGCCAGGCTGTTGGCCTGGTTGACGGCATCCATGGCGCCCTGTATGTCGTTGCAGATGCCGTGGAAGGCGATCCACGCCCCGCCGATGCAGACGAGCGACACGATGAGCGCGCCGGCCAGGGCCACCAGGCAGACGCGCCGCATCTGCCGCAGGTCCTCCTCGCGCCGTTCTGCCTCCTTCTCCCTCTCCGCCTTGAGGGCGGCCGCGACCTGGGCGCCCACGACGTCCTGGATGGTCTCGAGCTTGCCGAGGCGCATGTCCATGGCCCCAAGGCTCTCCTCGACGTTCGCCCTCAGCTGGGCGATCTGGTCGTTCATGCAATCCTGGGCCGCCTTGGACTCGCGCTCGCGGTGCACATCGCGGCCGTTGAGCTGCTTGAGGAGGCCGATCATCTCGCTATCGTCGCTCATCTATCGCTCCAATCCCCAATCGCGGCCGCGGTCGCGCCATGGTTCTTCCTGGCGCGTCGGGACCTCGTGCGTCCGCTCCCATGCCGCATCCTGGCGCGCGGCCTCGGCCCTGGCGGCCTCGGCTCGCTCGTGGATGCTGCCCTCGACCTGCGGCGATATACCACGCAGCTCGAGCCTCTTGAGATCGTCGTAATCCTTCGACATTTGCTCCCATGTCGGCACCTTGCGCCCCGTCTCCCGCTCGACCTTGGCCTCGAGCTCGGCGATGCGCTCGGCGATGCTCTTCTCGCGGGGCGGCTCGGGCGCGCTCGGCGCGGGCCTCTCGACCTCGCGCGTGGCCACCGCGTCGCGGTCTGCGCGCAGGCGCTCGTGGGCGCGGCGGGCCAGCTCGGCGATGTGCCTGCGCACGCGTTCGGCGTAGCGGGCGCCCTCGTCGATGGCGCGCTCCAAAAGCTCCCTGAGGCCGTTGCGCTCGCGCACGGCGGCGTTGCGGGCGGCCACCGTCGTGACCGGCTCGTACTCGATGCCCGCATCCTCGCAGCGCTCGCGCTCGCGCGCCTCCATGGCGCGGACGCGGTAGCCCTCGTGCTGCGTCGGCTCGCGGTCGACGCCCCGGTCCTTAAATGAGCGGCAATCGACGTATGAGCGCTCCTCGTCTACCACGCCGTCGCGGTCGTAGACGCGCTCGAGGGCGAGGTTCTGGTCGCGCTCCCAGCCCTCGCGCCATTGCTGCAAGAGGGCCTTGTCGTTCCAGGCGCGCTCCTTGCCGCCGAACGCGCCGTCCTCGACGTTGCGCGTCGTGAGCATGATGTGGGCGTGCGGGTTGCCGTCGCCCTTGTCGTGTATGCACAGGTCGGCCACCATTCCGCGGTCGACGAACTCGCGCTGCGCGAAGTCGCGCGCGAGGGCGAAGCGCTCGTCCACATCGAGCTCGCGCGGCAGCGAGACCTCGACCTCGCGGGCGAGCTGCGCGTCCTTGCGCTTCTCGGCCGCCTCGACCTCGTTCCAGAGTGTCGAGCGGTCGGCCCAGCGCCCGGGCGCGCCCTCCGGCAGCATCACCGCGCAGTGCTCGCGGTCGACGCCGCCGCGCCTCGTGTAGTCGTGCTCGCATCCGCGGCGGTCGTCGCGGATGAGCTCGCCGGAGCGGTAGGCGGCGGCGGCGCAGGCCGAGCGGCCCAGCGAGCGCTTGATGGGCTTGGCGCTGAGGTGGTAGCGT
>CAVDQW010000278.1:0-4019 GCA_963610995.1 bacterium
CCACCGGCGCTGCCATCACCCCGGTTCTCGCAACGCGACCGCCCTCGCCGCCGCCATCGCCCCGGTTCCCGCAACGCGCGGACAAACGCCGCCGCCATCACCCCGATTACGGCCGCGAGTGTCCCAATTGGCCTGCCACCAATGACTGTCACCCGTGGCGGGCGCGCCCCGTCGCGGCTCCAAACGGACCGCGGCGCCGCCTCTCTCCACACATTTTTGCGACAATTGCCCAAACGCGCCCCCGCTTACGGAAAACTTCAGGCCGTAGCAGGCAAATTCGTCGTCTGACTTGACGTGCCGCTAACTTAGGGGAGTAAACTCAGAGCCTAACTGTGGGGACAGCTGTGCGTCTGCACCAAACGCAGCCGCGCTCGCGCACGCGCAGTAGACATCCTGGGACCATGGGGGTTCCCAGGGGTTTTTACAAAGGAGAGGATATGGGACGTAAGTTCAAGTCCATGGACGGCAACGAGGCGGCCGCGCACGTATCGTACGCGTTCACCGAGGTTGCGGGTATCTACCCGATCACCCCGTCCAGCCCCATGGCCGACCACGTCGACCAGTGGGCCGCTCAGGGCCGCAAGAACATCTTCGGCACGCCCGTCAACGTCGTCGAGATGGAGTCTGAGGCTGGCGCCTCCGGCACCGTCCACGGCTCTCTTGGCGCCGGCGCCCTGACCACCACGTACACGGCTTCTCAGGGCCTGCTCCTGATGATCCCGAACATGTACAAGATCGCGGGCGAGGGCCTGCCGGGCGTCTTCCACGTTTCCGCCCGTACCGTGGCTTCCCACGCCCTCAACATCTTCGGCGATCACTCCGACGTCATGGCCTGCCGCCAGACCGGCTTCGCCATGCTCGCCGAGGGCAACGTCCAGGAGGTCATGGACCTCTCGCCCGTCGCCCACCTCGCCGCCATCTCCGGCAAGGTGCCGTTCCTCAACTTCTTCGACGGCTTCCGCACCTCTCACGAGATCCAGAAGGTCGCCGTTTGGGACTACGAGGACCTTAAGGACATGTGCGACATGGACGCCGTCCAGGCCTTCCGTGACCACGCCCTGAACCCGGAGCACCCGCACGCCCGCGGCTCCCACGAGAACGGCGACATCTTCTTCCAGCACCGCGAGGCCTGCAACACCGCCTACAACGAGCTGCCCGCCGTCGTCGAGTCCTACATGGGCAAGATCAACGAGAAGCTCGGCACCGACTACGGCCTGTTCAACTACTACGGCGCCCCCGACGCCGACCGCGTCGTCGTCTGCATGGGCTCCTTCTGCGACGTCCTCGAGGAGGTCATCGACTACCTGACCGCCCAGGGCGAGAAGGTCGGCCTCGTCAAGGTCCGTCTGTTCCGTCCGTTCTCCATCAAGCACTTCGTCGACGTTCTCCCCGAGACCGTCCAGAAGATCGCCGTCATGGACCGCACCAAGGAGCCCGGCTCCATCGGCGAGCCCCTCTACCAGGACGTCGTTTCCGCCCTGTACGAGGCTGGCAAGACCGGCATCAAGGTCGTCGGCGGCCGTTACGGCCTCGGCTCCAAGGACACGCCTCCCGCGTCCGCCTTCGCCGTCTACGAGGAGCTCAAGAAGGACGAGCCCCAGCGCGAGTTCACCGTCGGCATCGTCGACGACGTCACCAACCTCAGCCTCGCCGAGGCCGAGGACGCCCCCAACACCGCCGCCCCCGGCACCATCGAGTGCAAGTTCTGGGGCCTCGGCGGCGACGGCACGGTTGGCGCCAACAAGAACTCGATCAAGATCATCGGCGACCACACCGACAAGTACGTCCAGGCCTACTTCCAGTACGACTCCAAGAAGACCGGCGGCGTCACCATCAGCCACCTGCGCTTCGGTGACTCCCCGATCCGCTCGCCGTACTACGTGACCAAGGCCGACTTCGTGGCCTGCCACAACCCGAGCTACATCATCAAGGGCTTCAAGATGGTCCGCGACGTCAAGCCGGGCGGCACCTTCCTGGTCAACTGCCAGTGGTCCGACGAGGAGTTCGCTTCTCACATGCCGGCCGTGGCTAAGCAGTACATCGCCAAGAACAACGTGACCGTCTACCTCATCGACGCCATCGACCTGGCCGCGAAGGTCGGCATGGGCAAGCGCACCAACACCGTGCTTCAGTCCGCCTTCTTCGCCCTGGCCAAGGTCCTGCCCGCCGAGGAGGCCCTCCAGTACATGAAGGACGCGGCCACCAAGTCCTACCTCAAGAAGGGCCAGGCCATCGTCGACGCCAACCACAAGGCCATCGACGCCGGCGCCACCGCGTTCCGCAAGTTCGAGGTCCCCGCTGACTGGGCCACCGCCGTCGACGAGCCCAAGAAGCTCACCCTCGAGGGCCGCGCCGCCATCGTCGAGCAGGTCAAGAACCTCCTCGAGCCGATCAACCGCATGGACGGCGACTCGCTGCCCGTCTCCGCCTTCAAGGGCATCGAGGACGGCCAGTGGGAGCTCGGCGCCTCCGCCTTCGAGAAGCGCGGCGTCGCCGTCAGCGTGCCCAAGTGGGACGAGACCAAGTGCATCCAGTGCAACTCCTGCGCCTTCGTCTGCCCGCACGCCACCATCCGCCCGTTCATCCTTACCGACGAGGAGGTCGCGGCCGCTCCCCAGAACCTGCGCACCCTCGACGCCATGGGCCCGAAGGTCAAGGGCCAGAAGTTCACGCTGGCCGTCAGCCCGCTCGACTGCATGGGCTGCACCGTCTGCGTGACCGCCTGCCCGAAGGACGCCCTCACCATGGTCCCGCAGGCCGACGAGCTCGCCGAGCAGCAGGTCTTCGACTACTGCGTCTCTAAGGTCGCCGAGAAGCCCGAGGCCATCGCCGCCAACACCAAGGGCTCCCAGTTCAAGCAGCCGCTCCTCGAGTTCTCCGGCTCCTGCGCCGGCTGCGCCGAGACCAGCTACGCTCGCCTCGTGACCCAGGTCGCCGGCGACCGCATGTTCATCTCCAACGCCACCGGCTGCTCCTCCATCTGGGGCAACCCGGCCGCTACCTCGCCGTACACCGTCAACGCGTGCGGCCACGGCCCGGCTTGGAACAACTCCCTCTTCGAGGACAACGCCGAGCACGGTCTGGGCTTCGAGGTCGGCTACACCGCCGTCCAGAACAAGCTCGTGGCCGACACCCAGGCGCTTCTCGCCACCGAGGGCCTGAGCGAGGACTTCAAGGCTGCCGCCCAGGCTTGGCTCGACGCCCGCAGCGCCGACGCCGCCACCTCCAAGGCTGCCTCCGAGGCCTACGTCAGCGCCCTTGAGGCCAACGGCTCCGACGCCGCCAAGGCGATCCTGGCCGACAAGTCCTACCTCTCCAAGAAGTCCTTCTGGATCTTCGGCGGCGACGGCTGGGCCTACGACATCGGCTTCGGCGGCCTGGACCACGTCCTGGCTTCCAACCACAACGTCAACGTCTTCGTCTTCGACACCGAGGTCTACTCCAACACGGGTGGCCAGGCCTCCAAGGCTTCTAACCTCGGCCAGGTCGCGCAGTTCGCTGCTGCCGGCAAGGTGACCAAGAAGAAGACCCTGGCCGAGATCGCCATGACCTACGGCTACGTCTACGTCGCGCAGGTCGCCATGGGCGCCAACCCGGCCCAGACCCTCAAGGCCATCCAGGAGGCCGAGGCCTACGACGGCCCGTCCCTGATCATCGGCTACAGCCCCTGCGAGATGCACTCCATCAAGGGCGGCATGAAGAACTGCCAGCTCGAGATGAAGCGCGCCGTCGAGTGCGGCTACTGGAACCTCTACCGCTACAACCCGACCGCTCCGGCCGGCAAGAAGTTCTCGCTCGACTCCAAGGAGCCGGCGGGCGGTTATCAGGAGTTCCTGATGAACGAGGCCCGTTACAGCCGTCTGACCCGCGAGTTCCCCGAGCGCGCCAAGGAGCTCTTCGAGCTCAATGAGCAGGCCGCTATGGACCGCTACCAGCACCTCCTCAAGCTCAAGGCCATGTACGCCGACGCGTAATCGCCGCCGCTTGAGAACCGCGTAATGCGCAAGGCCCGTCACCTC
>CAVDQW010000279.1:0-3934 GCA_963610995.1 bacterium
GGAGCGCCACAGCTACGAAAGCTGGGCCGACGCCGCCGCCGACATGGTCGAGTGGTAATAAACGACAGATAGGAGAAGCGTTATGGACGAAGAGACCGTAGCCGAGCTCAACGACAACAAGGGGGAAGACGATGACTAGGTCGGCTCTCTGCACCTACGAGAACATCACGTCGAACCACAGCAATGGCCGTGGCGGCAACAGCGTCTGCAAGATCACGCCGCACTACATGTGCGCCTATTGGAGCGGTCGTGGCTGTGCCGACTACTTCGCCTCGACTGCGCGGCAGGCCAGCTCGAACTACTGCATCGGCGTGAACGGCGATATTGCCATGAGCGTCGATGAGGATGACCGCGCTTGGACTTCCTCATCGGGTTGGAACGATCGCCAGGCCATCACGATCGAGTGCGGCAACAACGACGACTCGAGCCTGAGCGACGCCACCTGGGAGTCTCTGGTGAGCCTCTGCGTGGATATTTGCCGGCGCTACGGCTTCTCGCTGAACTACACCGGTGATCAGTACGGCAGCCTTACCGAGCACCGCATGTTCGCCTCGACCGACTGTCCCGGCGAGTGGCTGCACGCCAACATGTCTCGACTTGCCGACGAGGTCAACGCTAGGCTGAACGGCGACTCCTTTTCCTCGAGCGGTGTTTCCGGTAAGACCGGTACCGGCTTCGGCGGATCCTACACGGTGACTGAATACGCTGGCTCCGAGGGCCTCAACGTTCGTACCGAGCCGGGCCTATCTGGTTCCGTCACGGGTCAGCTTCCCGTCGGGTACACGGTCGTGCTCGACGACTGGTATACCTCTGCCGACGGCTACATCTGGGGGCGCTACACCGCGAACTCGGGCGGCACTCGTTACGTGGCTGTGGGTCGCGCTACCGGTCAGGAGGAGGCGGATGACTTCCTGATCAAGGCCAGTTACCAGTATGGCCTGCCTGCCGGGGAGTATACCTTCAAGTACTCTATGAACGTCCGGTCGCAGCCATCCACTGTATCCGACAGTACTATCGTCGCCCAATATGAACCCGGTCAGTCGGTAACCATCGATAAGACCTTTACGAAGAACGGTTACGTGTGGGGCAGCTACACCGGCGCATCCTCGGGCCTCACGCGCTACGTGGCCCTTGCCACCGCCGACGGCTCGGAGAAGTACGTGTACTAAGCGACACACGGCGCATATCGCGCGGCCTCTCACAGACGCTCAACTGCGCGACCTTATTAACCCCTCTCCGCTCCGGCGGGGAGGGGCTTATTTGTTTGAACGCTGCGCAGGTCAAGGCGCGTTTCCTCGCTAAATGACACAAAGTGACACAGTCTGCTCGAACTGACACGGCCTGCCGCACCCAGCCCGCTTCTCCTCGCGGGGGACACGTGGGCGAACATGGCCGCAGTCCATCCCGGTGAAAGGAAGAAACATGAACAGAGGCACCCTAAGGTTCTCCAAGGTCGGCTCCGACGAGCTGCTCGCGGAGTTCCCGTTCTCCCAGGCCATCGCGAGCCTCGCGAAGGTCCGGCTGACGAACGCCGGCAACACCAAGATCATCGAGAGCAGCACCCCCGAGGACAACGAGACGTTCGGCCTTTACGTCGGCTACACGGCGGCAAAGCTCGCTAAGGTCAAGGACCTCCCCGAGATCAAGCCCAAGGACGTTAACCGGGAGACCATGCTTGAGTTCAGCGCCTTCTTCGACGTCGTTCTTGAGATGCCGCCGGCAGGCGAGACCGACCTTTCGGAGGCCGGCGAGGTAGACGAAAACCCTACGGGTACGCAGGCCGGATCCTCCTCGGACTAGCGAAGTACACGGGCGACTCCGTCGGCGACCTCGCCAGGATGGCCGACGAGTCGCCGCTTCTCTGGCTGCAGCTCTGTGAGGACAAGCTAGTGGCCGACGAGAAGGCGAGGGCCGCCCAAGGCCCCCAATGGAGGAAACCCGGCGAGAAGGCTGTCGACGCCCGCGACCGCCTGAGGCGGGAGAGACAGGAAGCCAAGCGACGGTTGGAGTCGGGACGTGTTCACGATCGAGGTACAGAACCTGGACGAGACGGTTGCGCTGCTGACTGAGTTCGACCGCGACCTCGCCACGCGCCTGCGCAGCAAGATCCGCGAGGTGACCAAACCAACGCTCGCCAAGGCACGCTCGTACGCCCATGTGGGCGCGTACGGGACAGGGCGCTACGCCGCCTCCCTCTCGCTCAAGACCTACGCGACGGGCGTCAAGTTCGTCTCGACCGACGAGGCGGGCGGCGTCAAGGAATTCGCCCACCAGGGCGCATTGATCCTCAGCGGCCCCAGGGCCGGCAGGCGCGCGGGCGTGCCCATCGGCTCGGAGCCGCCCCGCGCCCTGCTCAAGGCAATCCTTGAAGACGAGGAACACATCATCGAAAACGTCAACCAAGCGGTTGTCGACGCGTGCGACGAGATAGGGTACGGCATTGGGTAAAGCAAGCATCACGATCAACGTCGGCGCGCTCTGGAACGGCTCATCCGAGCTGAACAAGGTTAATACCGACCTGCGCACCATGGCCGCCCGCGTGGCGGCGCTCGACAAGTCGACGACGCAGTCGCTCGCCCTCTCTGGCCAGAGCTGGGAGAACCTCGGCACCAAGATATACAACGCCGGCTCCAAGATCTACAGCGTGGGCGACGCGCTCACCAACGGTGTCACCGTCCCCATGACCACGGTCGGCCAGTACTGCGTGCAGCAGGCCATGACGTTCGACACCGCGCTCGCGGACCTCAACAAGACGGCTGACCTCACGGAGACCGAGCTGCAGGAGTTCGGACAGGCGGCGCTGGAGGCGTCGAAGACCTCGCCCGTCACGGCAGCCGAGACCCTTGAGGCCGAGGCCTTAGGCGCTCAGCTGGGCATCTCCACAGACTATCTGAAGGATTTCGCCGATACCGCCAACGGCCTCGACATCGCCACCAGCATGGATATGGAGACCGCGGCCACCCAGATGGCCCAGTTCGCCAACATCACGGGCATGGCCGACAGCGAGACTTCCAACTACGGCTCCACGATCGTTGACCTCGGCAACCACCTCGCCACGACCGAGGGCGACATCTCCAACATGGCCCTGCGGCTCGCGGGAACCTCCACGGCGGCGAAGCTATCCAGCGCCGATATCCTTGGTATGGCCGGGGCCATGTCCTCCCTCGGCATCAAGGCCGAGGCGGGCGGCTCCGCCATGACGACAATCATTAGCAACATCTCCACCGCCGTCGCTAATGGGGGGGACCTGGTCCAGACCTATGCCGATGTGTGCGGGATGAGCGCCGACGAGTTCTCCGAGAAGTGGAAGACCGAGCCCATCGAGGCGCTTGAGATGATGGTCGAGGGCGCGGGCAACCTGGTCGACTCCGGAGAGGACGTGACCACCATCCTGCAGAGCCTCGGCATCGAGGGCATCCGCCAGACCGACGTCATGCGACGCCTCATCGGCCAGTCCGACACCTTGCGCAACGCGGTCGACCGCGCGAACACGGCGTGGGAAGAAAACACTGCGCTCAGCACGGAGGTCGACAAGCGCAACGAGTCGCTTGAGAGCCGCTTCGAGACCCTGCAGAACAAGGTCAACGCGGCCGCAACCGAGATCGGCGTGCCTCTCGCAGAGGCCTTGCTCGACGTCGCCGACGACCTTGAACCGCTCATCTCCGGCGTCTCGGATGCCTGCGAGGCGTTCGCAGACATGGACTCCGACAGTCAGAAGACCGCCCTGGCCTTAGCGGGCGTGGCGGTCGCGGCCGGCCCCGTCCTCAAGGTCGCCGGCACGCTCACGCAGGGCGTGGGCAACGTCGTGACGGCGCTCGGCAAGGTTCAGACCCAGGCGGCGATCTTTGGCGACGCCATGAACACCGTCGACGGCGCGAGCATGCGCGTCTACGCCTCGACCGACTCGGCCGCAACCAAGCTTGGGCTGGCGGGC
>CAVDQW010000280.1:0-3884 GCA_963610995.1 bacterium
CCTCGGCCACGACGGGCTCCATCTCGTCCACGGCGGCGCGAAGCACGTCCATGGCGGGGATGACGGAATCGCGGTAGGCCTCGCACTCGGCCTGCGGGTCCTCGATCTCGCGGGCGTCGGCGTTCTTGGCCTCGAGGTCGGCGACGGCGGTGTAGATCGCGTCGAGACCGCTGGTGAGGGTGACGACGAGCTCGCGCTCGGCCTTGGCCTCGATGCCCAGCTCGGCCTTCGTGGCCACGGAGGCGGCCAGGCTGCTGCTGTACTCGGAGATGGCCGGGACGTAGAGGCGCTTGGTCATGTCGACCATGGTGTTGGCCTCGATGTTGAGCAGCTTCGCGTACTGCTCGGCCTTGGAGACGTAGCGGGCGTTGACCTCGGCCTCGTTGAGGACACCGTACTTGGAGAAGAACTCGATGTTCTCGGCCTTGACCATCTGCGGCAGGGCGTCGACGGTGGTCTTGAAGTTGGGCAGGCCGCGCTTCTCGGCCTCCTGCTCCCACTCGTCGGAGTAGCCGTTGCCCTCGAAGATGATGCGGTGGTGCTCCTTGAGGGTGGCCTTGACCCACTCGAGGGCGGCGGCGGTGAACTCATCGCCGGTCTTGCCCTCCATGGCGGTCGCGAACTCGTCGCAGACCTCGGCCACAGCGGTGTTCAGCACGACGTTGGGGTCGGAGAGGTTCTGCTGGGAGCCGCACATACGGAACTCGAACTTGTTGCCGGTGAAGGCGAAGGGAGACGTGCGGTTGCGGTCGGTGGTGTCCTGCAGGACGTCCGGCAGCATCGGGACGCCGAGGTCCATGCGGGTCTTGCCGTGGGACTCGACGGCCTCGTCGTTGATGAGGCCCTCGACGACGGCGTCGAGCTCGTCGCCCAGGAAGACGGAGACGATGGCCGGGGGCGCCTCGTTGGCGCCGAGACGGTGGTCGTTGCCGGCGGAGGCGACGGAGACGCGCATGAGGTCGGCGTGGCGGTCGACGGCGGCGATCAGACCGGCGAGGAAGACGAGGAACTGGAGGTTCTCGCCGGGGTTGGAGCCGGGCTCGAGGAGGTTCTTGCCGTCGGCGCAGACGGACCAGTTGTTGTGCTTGCCGGAGCCGTTGACGTAGTCGAAGGGCTTCTCGTGCTGGAGGCATGCCAGGCCGTGGTGGGTGGCGAGGAGCTTCAGCTTCTCCATGGCGAGCAGGTTGTCGTCGATGGCGAGCGAGCCCTGCTCGAAGATCGGGGCGAGCTCGTGCTGGGCGGGAGCGACCTCGTTGTGCTTGGTCTTGGCGGGGACGCCGAGCTTCCAGAGCTCGTCGTCGACCTCCTTCATGAAGGCGTTGACGGTCGGGCGGATGGCGCCGAAGTAGTGCTCCTCGAGCTCCTGGCCCTTAGCGGGGGCGCAGCCGAAGAGGGTGCGGCCGGTGAGGACGAGGTCCGGGCGCTTCTGGAAGTCCTCCTCCTTGACGAGGAAGTACTCCTGCTCGGGGCCGACGGTGGTGATCACCGAGGTGACGTCCTTGCCGAAGAGCTTGAGGACGCGCTTGGCCTGCTCGGCCAGGGCGACCTGGGAGCGAAGCAGCGGGGTCTTCTTGTCGAGCGCCTCGCCGGTGTAGGAGATGAAGGCGGTCGGGATGCAGAGGACCTCGTCCTTGATGAAGGCCGGGGAGGTCGGGTCCCAAGCGGTGTAGCCGCGGGCCTCGAAGGTGGCGCGAAGGCCGCCGGAGGGGAACGAGGAGGCGTCGGGCTCGCCCTGGATGAGCTCCTTGCCGGAGAAGGACATCAGCACGGAGCCGTCGTCCTTGGGGGTGATGAAGGAGTCGTGCTTCTCGGAGGTGATGCCGGTGAGCGGCTGGAACCAGTGCGCGTAGTGCGTGGCGCCCTTCTCCAGTGCCCAGTCCTTCATCGCGTGGGCGACCTCGTTGGCGATGTCGAGGTCGAGGGCCTTGCCCTCCTTGATGACCTTGGTGAGCTCCTTGTACGTAGGCTTGGGGAGTCGCTCCTGCATGACCGCGTCGGTAAACAGCAGGCTGCCGTACTCCTCGGTGACCTTGTCCTTGCCCATGTGCGCCTCTTTCCTTCTTGGTTGGTTGGCGTGCTGGCTTACGGTTGACAACTCTAGTTGCCTATTGTTGCACGGGAGTTAACCCGCGGTGTCCCGCAGCGTCTTCTTGTGGAGCGGTTTTGTAACCGACGCGCGTCAAGTTCGCGGCACTCGTCGACTATGCGACGCCGGGCGCCGACGCCGCGGGCCTCGGCGGCAAGGCGTTTCAGGCGGCTTTCATATCGTCTTATTGTTGAGCGTCGCGAGCGAGGGCGGGGACGCCCGCGCGCATACCTATACTTGACTTCGTTTGCACCTAAGCCGTACCGAATAAGGAAGAAGGAAAGGTTCACAATGGCACGTCACTTCAAGGACGACTCCGAGCAGCGGGCATACGCGCGCCAGGCGCGCCGCAGCGACGCCGTCTATCAGCAGGACGCCTACCAGCAGCAGGCCCGCGGCCAGCAGCAGGGCTACGCTCAGCAGCAGGGCGCCTACCAGCAGCAGGGCTACGCTCAGCAGCAGGCCCGCCCCCAGCAGCGCGGGGCTTATCAGCAGCAGAGCCGCAACCAGCAGGCTTACGCCGCCGCGCCCTACAGCACGGCCGGCAACTCCCCCGCGCCCCGTCGCCGCAAAAAGAAGAAGAGCCCGCTGCCCATCGTCTTGGCCGCCATCGTGCTCGTCGCGGCAGGCGTCGGCATCTATCTGTTCCTCAACCCGCCCGTCTTCTCGGTGAGCATCAACGGCAGCTCGCAGTCGGTCAACTCGGGCACCACCGTCGAGCAGTGCGTCGAGAAGGGCTACGCGACGCCCACCGCCGGCAACCTCATCGCCGTGGACGGCTCCATCGCCCAGCAGGGCGGCGGCACCGCCTTCACCGCGACCGTCAACGGCAGCGCCGTCGAGGGCTCCTACACGCTCAAGAAGGGCGACGACGTGCAGATCTCCGACGGAACCGACGTCGACGAGGAGTACACCGAGACCACCGAGACCGTGGCGCACGGCACCTCGGGCACCGATTACTCGACCCTCAGCAGCTACTACAACGGCTCCATCCACGTCTACTCCTCCGGCGAGGACGGAGAGAAGATCGTGAAGACCGGCAAGGTCTCCGGCAAGACCTCCGAGACCATCACCAAGCAGCCCGTGGACGCCGGCTACAACGCCTACGACGCCAACGTGGGCGACGAGAAGGTCATCGCCCTCACCTTCGACGACGGCCCCTGGCCCACCACCACCTCCGAGATCCTCGACATCCTCAAGGAGAACGGCGCGCACGCCACCTTCTTCCAGATCGGCAACCAGATCGCCAACATGCCCGACATCGAGAAGCGCATCGTCGAGGAGGGCAACCAGGTCGGCACCCACACCTACGACCACGCCGCGGGCTCCGGCCAGGGCGTCAACCTCACCTACATGACGGCCGACGAGCAGCGCACCGAGATCTCCAAGGGCTTCGCGGCCATCGAGGACACCCTCGGCACGTCCGTGACCCACATCATGCGCGCCCCCGGCGGCAACTACTACGGCTCGCTCATCGACAACCTCAAGGACCTCGTCGTGGCCGAGATCGGCTGGGACCTCGACACCGAGGACTGGAGCCGACCGGGCGCCGACGCGATCGCGAAGGTCATCCTCTCGGTCAAGCCGGGCCAGGTCATCCTCATGCACGACGGCGGCGGCGACCGCAGCCAGACCGTCGAGGCGCTGCGCACCGCCTTGCCGCAGCTCATCGCCCAGGGCTACAAGTGCGTGACCGTCGACGAGCTCATGGCCTACGGCAAGTAAGGCTCGCCCGCATCAAAGCGACAATGCCCCGCCCGAAGCGCAACAGCTTCGGGCGGGGCATTTGCTTTGGTCG
>CAVDQW010000281.1:0-3756 GCA_963610995.1 bacterium
TCGCCTCGGTGTAGTAGTTTGTCTTGGGCTTCTTGCCCATGCACAGAGCCGCAACCTCGTCGTAGCGGTCGAGGGCATGGTCGGCGTCGCGCAGGTTCACCTTGCTCGTGGACTTCTTGCGGTTCTGTCGGGCGTAGCCGTCCTCGGAGAAGTCGATGAACACGACCTCGTCGTCCTCCTCGTGCGGGCGGTTGACCTCGAAGAGGTAGATGGCCGTCTGGACGGAAGCCTTGCCGATGAACAGGTCGGCGGGCATGTGGACGGACGCGCGCAGGGTGTTGCGCTCGAGGATGCGCTTCGCGTACACGTCGCCCTGACCAGCGCCCGCGTTCTCCTGGATAAGGACGGCGCCGTAGCCGGACTCCATCTGCTTGAGCGCCTCATCGACAAACACGAGGCCCTTACCTGGCGCGGAGTACGGCGGGTTCAGAAGGAAGACGTTCGCGGGGAAGTCGGCACGGTGGGCGGACATGAAGGCGGGGCCCTCGACGTGCGAGTCGCCGCAGATGACGTTGGAAGAGCCGTCGCCCATGAGGATCATGTTCAGGACGGCGAGGATGTAGATGTTGCCGAGGATCTCGATGCCGAGCAGCTGGTTGTGCTTGATGGAGTCGAGCTTGGCGGCGAGGGCGTCGGGGTCGGCGATGTTGGCGTGGGCATCGGAGACCATGAGGTCCATGGCCGAGACCAGGAAGCCCGAGGAGCCCATGCAGGTGTCCCAGACGAACGAGTCCCTGTCGGTTCGGCAGATGCGCGCCATGAGGTTGGTCACGGAGCGGGGCGTGAGCACCACGTCGTTCAGGCGGTCGTTCTCGATGGAGACCCAGTCGTTGAGGGAGTTCAGGATCTTGCCGGTGAAGTCGAGGTGGACCGTGCCCTCGAGCAGCGGCAGGATGTCGTCGGACACCTGGCGGTAGATGGAGCGGATGACGGACTCACCGTTGGTGGGCTTCCACAGGTCGCGTTTGGAGAAGACGGGCTCAAGGTAACCGAGCACCATCCTGACCTTCTCGTTCGAGCAGCCCTTCTTCTTGAGGAAGGACTTCGCGCGGGTGAGCACGACCTTGCCGTCGTTGTCGTCGGCATCGTCGTTGGAGTGCAGGTCGGCGACGGTGAGCGGACGCACACCCTCGGTGGTGAGCCCCGCCATGATGAGCCCGCAGAACAGGTAGAGCTTGTCGTTGGTGCCGAGCAGCTGCTTGACGTCGGAGTCGTCGTAGATTCGCTGGTGGATGTCCTTGATGGCGCCCTCGAGAGCCTCCTCGCGGTCGCGCTTCAGGCGCTCGCGCTCGGCGTCGGTGAGGTTCAGGTCGTCGAGTAAGGCGAAGAACGCGTCGATGTTGGAGTCCTTGAGCTGCGCGAAGTCGAAGCCGTCGATGGGTTTGGGCACGCAATCGTTGCGGCGCGAAACGTAATAGGCTAAGAGCTCGGGGTCGGACACGGAGCCGTCCGCGGAAAGGGTCGTGCCGTTGATGCCGATGATGACTACCTCGTCGTAGTCACGGGCGTCGAGGATGGCCTCGCCGTAGTGCAGGGCGCCGTTGACGGCGTACTGCTGGACGGCGGAATAGTTGGGATCGCCCTTCTTGTGGGCCTTGGTGTCAGTCGCGTACTTGGTCACGCCGACGATGCGGCCGTCCTTGTCGAACTTGGCGAGCTTCCCCTTGGAGCCCTTCGCCTCGATCATCACGGGCACGTCGCGGCGCGAAGAGTTCTGCAGGAGCAGCTGTATGTCGGGATAGTTGTTGCCGCTACCGCCGGACTTGGACGCGGCGGACTGCAGGGCATTCGAGATCGCGTCGTTGATGCGCTCGGTCTTGCCATAGTGGCGGATGTTGTATGAGTCGAGCAGGGACTTGTAGTGCTCCTCGACCTTCTCCTCGATGGATGGCATGGCTTCGCCTTTCTTGAAAATCGTTATGTTTGATCCAACTGGTTTTTCAGGGTCGTTTCATGCGATTGTATCGTCGAATGCATCTCCGCAGGACGCGAATTCTCTGGAATCGCCTTCGGGGCGTTATTCGTTACCCCAAATTGTCGTTCGATTGTTGTGACGTCGTGATGGGGTCGCCCTTGAACTTGAGCTGGGCCTATTCGTGCGGGTATTTCACGAGTATGGGATATGCCGAGGGGCGCCCCCGTCTGGAGGGTTCTGCATCGAGCATCTGGATGACGGTATCGCGCGGGTCCGTCCCGCGCGAGAGGGCGTCCAGTTTCAGCGGGACCGCGTTTTTCAGCTCCGTATTGAGGTTTTTCCCGTACTAATATGGCCCCGCTTAAGCTGACTGGAGATTTGGCGTTCGGGAGAGAATCCGCACAATGTTCCTTACGGCACTGAAAGCGAGGTTTCACATGCTCAAGGGAAAGTCGCATCCGGCGAAGACGTCAGGCGCGCGTGGCGCTGGAGGTCATCCGCGGGGACGGGACGGTCAACGAGATAGCCGCCGCCCACGACCTGAACCCCAACCTGGTCAGGAAATGGCCGACGAGGATGAGAGGGAACGCGAGCTATTGCAAGCTTCTGTGTTCGCCTGGAGAGCTGATTCAATGTGCTGCCCATCCCCTTAATTCCCCTAAGCCCCAGCGTCCTCCTTAACCGGAAACTCGAAAATCTCGTCAATCAGGCCTAGCTCCAGGGCGCGCTCTGCGCTGCACCAGCAGTCGCGTTCTGTTAGCTCTCGGAACTCCGCTGCGGTTCGGTTGCTCTTACTGGCCAGAAGCTCATCGAGCGTTTGGCGCATTTCCGACATGTGCATTGCCATGATCTCGACGTCCGTTTGCTGGCCGCCGCTGCTGCCCATCAGCTGATGGATCAGTATCTGGGCGTGGGGATACGCCATGCGGTGGTCGCCGTTCGCCAGGATCACCGCCGCCATGGACGCCACGAGCCCCGCGGCGATGGTCGTGACCGGGCAATCCAGGCCGCGCATGACGTCGATGAGGGCCATGCCCGCGTAGATGTCTCCGCCCGGGCTGGAGATCAGCAACGTGATTGGGGCCTTGGGGTCCTCGTGCTCCAGCACGAGCATCGTCTTGATGAGCGGCGAGACCGATTCCCAGTCGACCCCTCGATCAAGCGTGAGTATGCGGCCGTTTGTCAGCTCGTCGGTCAGCGACACCCTGGTCGGCTTGCCGTTCGCCCACTTGATGATATTCGGCTCATTTACCATTTCGTTCCTCCTTGCCGGTGTTCGCCGCCCCCTGCGGGCGACGGATGTTGAACTTGTCGATGTTCGCGTGGTCTAGCAGGTAGTTCTTTTTCGCTTTGAAGGGCCTGCAGCCGCTTAGTTTCACGATGCAGTCGGTTCGCGGCAGCAGCCCCACCTCGCTCGCTGTGATTACGCTGCCGCGTACGTCGATTTCCGTGTCCTCCACGCCTACGTGGTCGGTGCCCAGGATGGATTCGCCGCACAGGCTCGCGATGTACGACGCGGTGTCCAGGGACGAACCGCCGCCCATGTAGAGGATGGAATCGCAGTTGTCCAGGATCGTCTGCGCCGTCGCCTGGCCGTAGACACCTTCCAGCTGTGAAATCGACTGCGCCGCCATCAGGAAGTTGATTCCGCGACTTCTAACCGTCGCGATTGCGCGCTCAAAGTCGTCGATTCGCCCAAGGTTGGGGAATTCGTCCAGTACGAACATCAGGCGACGCTTCAGGCTGCCTCCTTGCGCGTCGGCCTTCCGCTGCGCGATGTTGAACAGCTGCTTCAGGCAAAGCTTCGCGAGGAAGCTCTTCGAGGAGTCGTTGTCGCTGAT
>CAVDQW010000282.1:0-3725 GCA_963610995.1 bacterium
ATCGCAAAATCATCAGCCGGCTGGACATGCGAGAAGTCGAGGACTGCATCGCTCTCTACGCAAGGAACGACCGCCTCTTCACCATGCTGCAGCGGGAGGTGCTGTAGGTGGACCTCAAGCAAATTCGCGACGCGTACATCGACGAGGGCCTCGATTTCCAGAACGCGACGGCACGCACCTGCAGGGACATCATCCTTTCACTGATTTCCGCATCAAAGATGGCTAACCATATCACGGTCAAGGGCGGAGTCGTCATGCAGCAGGTTTCTGGAGATTCCCGTCGAGCAACACGCGACATCGACCTGGACTTTGTTCGCTATCCAATGACCGATGCGGGGATACGCAAATTTATCCGTGCGCTCAACTCTGGGGGCACGGACGTAAAGCTGCGGCTAGTAGGCACTGTCGAGGACTTAATCCACCAGGATTACCACGGCAAACGAGCACACGTCCGCATTACAGATAAGGCTGGAGCTGTTATGGATACCAAGCTTGACCTTGGGGTCCACGACAAGCTCTCGCTCGAGCAGCAGGAACTTTGGTTCGACACGGCGCTGAACGATAACGCAATTGCGCTTATGGCCAACAGCAAGGAACAGATCTGTGCCGAGAAGCTGCGCTCGCTTATGCGCATCGGAGCAGCCTCAACGCGATTCAAGGACGTCTTCGACGTGTATTTCCTTCTGTGCCGTGGGGGCGTTGATGCGGCCGAATTTGACCATGCGATGCAGGTTCTGGTTTACGACGACCCCGGCATGAGAGAAAACAGCGCGAAAGACGCCCGCGCCAGGCTGTCGAGCGTCCTCAACAATCGCCACTTCAAAAGCAGCCTCGCCCGCGCACGAAACAACTGGCTCGGCGAAAACGTGGATAAGGTCGTTGGCGGAATTCTTCGGAGCCTGGAGTGATGCAGTGGGGCTCTCCGGTTCAACCACCGAAGAGCCCCACTGGCCTAATTAAATCTGCCACCGTGCAAGCATTTGAGTCGCCAGCCAAAACAGCGCTCAACTCACCATGCTGCGCAGGTTAGAAAAAACGTCATCCGAGCGTCTCAACGATTACCGTCGGGTCGATCTGCTTCAGCATGTTCGTCAGATCATCGACCGCAGCGGAGACCAGCTCGTTCGAGAAACCCCTCCCGCGGATGTCAAGGACAACGCGTTGCGTTGAGCCTTCGGGCAGGTGCAGCTTGCGAGCCGTTATCTCCTGCTTGAGCACAGACTTGAGCTCGGCATAGCTGGACTTGGATGCAAGGTTGTAGTTCTTGACCTCGATAGCTTCTATCTTGTCTTCGATCCAGCGAATGATATCCGGCCTTGTGGACCCGGAGGTAGTTTTGACAACTTCCTCTCCATTGAGGAAAGCCTTCTGAGCCTCACCGCCATAGATCTTCTGGACATACTCTTCAGACGCCTTCCACGTGGGCACCGTTGTGTTGAGGCCAACAACGCTTGAAATTCCACCGACAACGGCACCACTTATGGCGCCCCACTTAAAGCCCTCGCTCGCGCCTACGGCAGCCGATTTAAGGGCCTTATCTATGTCGCCGGTTGCAAGGCCCTCTGCAATACCGGAGCCGACTCCGCCAAGCACGGTCGAGCCCGCAGCAAACAGGGCCCCGGTCTCAGCGGAAGCCGCGAAAAATATGCTCACCGCATCCGCCCCGGCCGCAACGGCAGCCGTTCCCACTGCTGCCGTAGAGATGGCGCCAGCGGCGACGCTAATCGTCGCGCATACCAAAATGACACCAGTTCCGATGGCCACATTGGTCATTACTTCGTTAAAGGTGTTATCAAACTTCTCAACAGCATGGGCAACTGTTTTGCCATCCTGAACCGTAAACGAGTACTTGGTCCCCTGGAATTGCTGCTCCAGCTCAGACAGCGTGAGGCCAAAGTACACGTTCTCCTTGGAGTTGTATTCGAGTTCCTCGAGGTACTCCTTGGAAATGTAGGTCGTTTGGACGTCTTCCAGCTTGTAGTCCTCACTCGGCAGCGAAGACTCAAGGTTCGCGAAGAGGTTGTCCTGCGCGTACTGGTGAAGCTCGGAGTCGCCCAAGTTTGTGCTCTCAACGTCAACGTCGGCGGTTTGAAGGGTACCGACGTCGACTGAGCCCTGATCAGTAGACTGTGCCTCGTTGCTCTGGCCAGAGCTGCTGCATGCGGAGAGCGCGAATGCCGGAATAGCGGTCAGGAACATTCGCCTATCGATATTGACCCTCACTCCCCATCACCGTCCTCGAACTCGGGCTCGATTGCCTCGTCTTCAGCGGTCGGCGCCACGTCGCCGCCAAGGCCGATGGCGGGCAGCTCGGTCACGGACGACTTCGGGGCCGCGGCGCGCTTCTTCTTTGCAACCGCGACGCCGGCGACGACCACGACCGCCGCAGCGCCCAGCACGAAGGGCGTCAGGTTCATGCTCGTGTCGCTCGCTTGCTTGGTCTTCGTCGCCGCGGCCTCGCCTCCGCTCGCGCTCGCGGTCCCGGTCGCGGCTGCTGTGCTGGAATCGGGCCACTCGATGTTGCCCTCGTCGGAGATCGTGGCGCCCTGGCTCACCATGTCGCGGATCTGGTCGAGCGTGTAGCCCGTCACCGCATAGGCTTTGAGCTGCGGGTCATTGCCCACGTAGATAATCTTCTGCGTGGTCTGGCTGGTGGTCGGGTTGGTCGTCGTGATGGTATATACGCCCTCCTCGGTGTACTCCTCGCCGTCTTCGGCGGGCGCGTTCGAGCGGACGTCGAAGCTGTTGCCCGAGAGCACCTCGCGCTTGACGTTGATGCTCAGGTAGTGCGACTGGGCCATATCGATCTTGAAGCCGTTCGGCGCCGTCGAGGAGTTGGTGAGCTCGCTGCCGCTCCGGGCATCAAAGAGGAAAGCGATCGTGTTGCCGTTGCGCACCGAGAACTTGATGCGGATGGTGTAGTTGCTGTACTCGGGGAGGATGGAGACGGACGGGATGACCCAGACGCCGCCCACCTTGCGCGCGTCCTTCTTGATCTCGTAGTCGAGGACGACCTCATAGTCGCCCTCCTCGAAGAGCTGGACCTGGGTGTCGGCACCCGCGGTCACGCCCGACAGATAGTCGTTATAGACCTGGTTATCGGACTTCTCGTTCTGGTAGTTGACCTGGCGGACGATGAGCGTTCCTCGGCCGAAGCCGGGCTCGGACTTCTCCACACCGAGCTCCTGGTCGTAGCCGTTCTCGTCGTTTGCGATGGAGAGGGCCTCGTTGTTGTTCAGGCGATCGATGTCCTGCTCGAGGCGAAAATTGAGGGCGACCTTATCGCCGACGTTCTTGATGAAGGTGAAGCTCTCGCCGTCGCGCTGGACCGCCGTGTAGCCCGTGATGCTGAAGCTGCCGAGCTGCCAGCCGAAGTGCGGGTCGGACTCCTTGATGTCGTTCGTCTCGGAATAGCCGGTGTCGCAGCCGGCGTTGACGGCGCTTCCGAGGTAGAACGTCTGGTCCTCAGCTAGCGCCGAGGGGGGGGTAAACAACATCGCGGTTGCGACGGCGACGACGCCGGCGACCCTCGCGATGCGAGCCTTGTGCTTGGCTTCCATGCAGATTCCTTTCAACGGGACTTAAGCCAAGCATACGACAGAGCGCGGGGCTGCGGCACGATGCTTCTAGCTGCGGCGCATTTGGTATCGCGGGCGGGTTGCCACGGAGCGAATGGCGACGATCGTGGGGCATGCGACAAAGCACGCATAGCGTCTGTGCATCGG
>CAVDQW010000283.1:0-3477 GCA_963610995.1 bacterium
AGCGGTCGGTTGGCTTGAAAATTGTAAACGATACCAATTTTCAATTGACGTCATTTTCAATCAGAGTATTCTAAAAACCGTCAAACACACGGTCCGACGAGGGGAGATGGAAATGGCAACGATTTCAGACGTGGCGAAGCTGTCGGGTCTCTCAGTGGCCACCGTCTCCCGCGTCATAAACAACAAGCCGCACGTCAGCGCCGAGAAGCGCGTGCGCGTGCAGGCCGCCATGGACAAGCTCGGCTACGCTCCCCTGCAGGCCGCCCGCCAGATGCGCGGATCCGGCTCCGGCAACGTGGCCGTCGCCGTCCCCACCATCACCAACAACTTCTTCTCCCACCTGGTCGACGCCATCGAGAAGACCTGCCGGGGCGCCGGCTACCGCAGCCTCATCTCGCAGACGCAGGGCACCGAGGCCGGCGAGCTCGACGCGATGAACCTGCTCAAGATGCAGCACGCGGACGGCCTTATCCTGTGCTCCATCGAGAACAAGTGGGACCTCATCTGCTCCTACGCGCAATACGGCGCCCTGGCCGTCTGCGACGAGTACAACGACTCCGACGCCGTCTCGCAGGTGCTCGGCCGCCAGTACGACGGCTTCTTCGGCGCCACGCAGTACCTCATCGGCCGCGGCTACCGCCGCATCGCCTACTGCACCGGCTTCCAGGACCTTAAGCCCCTTCCCAAGGGCTCTGACCTGGACTCCGATCGCTACATGGGCTACGTCGACGCGCTCAAGTCGCGCGGCCTTTCGCCCAACCCCGCCTGGTACTTCGAGAACGTGGGCACCATCGAGGACGGCCGCAACGTCTTCCGCCGCATCCTCGCCATGGCCGAGCGCCCCGACGCCATTATCGCCGGCTCCGACGAAGTGGCCGTGGGCCTCGAGCTCGAGGCCATGCACTGCCGCCTCAAGGTCCCCGACGACATCGCCATCATCGGCGTGGACGACCAGCCCATCGCCGAGGTCGCGCCCGTCCCCCTCTCCACCATCCGCCAGCCCATCCGCGAGATAGGCACCCTGGTGGCGCAAGACATCATCCGCCAGCTCTCCGACGAGCCCTCCGAGCCGGTGAGACAGACGCTCAACCTGGAACTTATCGTCCGCGCGTCCTCCTAAGCCCCGATTTCCCCGCATTCGAATACCCCCCGCTCCCCTAGCGCTCACGCGCCAGGCGAAGCCTTTTCTTTTGCAACAAATTGGTATCGATACCAATTTGCGGATAAACACGTCGAAAATCGCGCCCAAAAACCGAAAAGGGCGCACGAGAGGGAAGGAGCCCCTCATGGTAGTTCTCGCACGCATCGACCAGCGCCTCATCCACGGCATCGTGGTCAACCAGGTCGCGCCGGCCTTCAAGGTCAAGCGCTTCATGGTGGTGGACGACCTGCTCTGCAACAACGAGGCCATCAAGGCCAGCATGCGCATGGCCAAGCCTGCGGGCACCGGCGTCTCCGTCATCAGCGTGGACACCGCCGTGGCCAACTTCGCCGCCGGCAAGTACGACGGCCAGAACGTCCTCGTGCTGGTCAAGGAGCCCGAGACCCTCATCCGCCTCATCGACGGCGGCGTCCAGATCCCCAAGGTCGACCTCGGCATCATCTTCAACGAGGAGGGCCGCGAGCCGGTGACCAAGTTCATCGCCCTGAACGATAAGGAGCGCGCAGACCTCGAGGCCATCAAGTCCCGCGGCGTGCCCGTCGTGATCCAGTACGTGCCCACCGACGAGGAGCAGCCCTTCTAGCCCAAGGGCCTCTCCCCTCCCCTGCGGGCGCGACGCCCCCCTCGCCGCGCCCGCCCTCCCCAGCCGTTAATGCGCAACACAAGGAAAGGAAGCGCAATGGAGATCCTGCAAGACGTGCTCGTGCTCATCGTGGCCGGGTGGATGACCATCGACCAGAACGGTCCCGTGGTCATGAGCTGGTTCGGCGTCATCGTCGGCCTCATCACCGGCGCCATCATGGGCGACATCAACACCGGCCTCGTTATCGGCGGCACCTTCCAGCTCATGAGCCTGGGCGTCGCGGCACTAGGCGGAGCGTCGGCCCCCAACTACGGCCTCGCCACCATCGTCGGCACCTTCATCGCCGTGCGCACCGGCACCGGCACCGACGCCGCCATCGCCGTGGGCCTGCCCGTCGGCCTTCTCGCCATCCAGCTCGAGGTCGTCGCCCGCATCATCAACAACTTCGTCGCCCACAAGATGCAGGACCTCAACAACGCCGGCGAGTGGGACAAGATGTGCCGCATCGCCTGGCTCGGCCCCGTCATCTGCTCCATGCAGACCATCCTGCCGACCCTCATCGTCATCCTCTTCGGCTCCGACGTGGTCAACTTCGTGCTCGAGTTTATCCCCGAGTGGGTCACCAACGGCCTCTCCATCGCCGCGGGCATGCTGCCGGTCGTCGGCGTGGGCATGCTGATGCGCTACATGCCCGTCAAGAAGTTCCTGCCCGTGATCCTCATCGGCTTCGTGCTGTCCGCCTACCTGAGCGTCCCCGTCCTGGGTATCGCCATCGTCGGCTTCGCCGCCGCCTTCTGGTACTTCACTTCCGAGATCCGCAAGTCCGACAACGTCGCCGTGGCCGTGGCCGCCGACTCTTCCGATATGGGGGATGACTTCGATGAGTAACGAGATGACCAACACGCAGAACGCCGGCGCCGACGCGACCACCGGCCGCTATGAGCCCACCAAGGCAGACCTCAAGCGCGCCGCCGACCGCTACAACTTCATGGCCTGCAACATCTTCAACTACGAGTCCCAGATGGGCGCGGCCGTGGCCTGGGCGCTCGCCCCGGTCCTTCGCAAGATCTACCCCAACGACGAGGAGTACAAGGCGGCGCTGAACAACCACTTCAACTACTTCAACGCCACGACCTGCATGTCCTCCATGATCCTGGGCGCCACCACCGCCACCGAGGCGCGTGACGGCATTGCCGCCAAGGAAGCCGTCCAGTCGCTCAAGACCTCCCTCATGGGCCCCTTCTCCGGCGTCGCCGACACCATCGTGTGGGTGCTCTGGCCCACCATCATGGGCTCCATCGCCGGCTACATGGCCCAGCAGGGCAACCCACTCGGCGCCATCGTGTGGTTCATCTGCAACGTGGCCTTCTGGTTCGTCAAGCAGAAGCTCTTCGAGGTCGGCTACACCTCCGGCACGAAACTCGTGACCGAGCTCGGCGAGAAGCTCTCGACCTTTACCGAGGCCGCGTCCATCATGGGCCTCTCCGTCGTGGGCGCGCTCATCGCCACGTCCGTGAAGATCTCCACCGGCCTCACGTTCCAGGTGGGCGAGGTCGCGCTGAACCTGCAGACCGACATCTTCGACGCCATCATGCCGTCGCTTCTGCCCGTGCTTCTCACCGTGCTGGTGTACAAGCTCCTCGGCAACAAGAAGTGGACCCCGACGAAGCTCATCCTGCTCATCATCGCCATCGCCCTCGTCGGCTCGTTCTTCGGCGTCCTGGCCGTCTAA
>CAVDQW010000284.1:0-3408 GCA_963610995.1 bacterium
GCCGCAGCACATCTCCCCTGCGGTGGAGCGGGAAGTCCGCCGAGCATAGAATCACGAGGATTGACGCTGCCGGGGCGCCGGGGTACTTGACAGCAGAGTGGAAAAGGGCCAGCGCCTCAGGTTGGGGCGCTGGCCTGGGTGCTTGGCTTGTTTGCTTACTGCAATGCTTCGATGCGCGGGGTTTCCTGGTCGTCCACGACGAAGGAACCGTCGTTGAGCTCGGCGATGCGGGCGTTGAGATTGCCCAAGAGTTCGAGCATGCGGGGCTTGTCGGCCTTCTCCTTCTCCTCGTTGAACCAGCAGGGCAGGTCATGCGAATCGAACTCATAGTAGGAATCAAACAGTTTCCCGATTTCCTGATTCAGTGAAGCCACAATCGGATCTTCGTGAACCAGTGGCAGATCGTCGGTCGCGATGCCGGTTCCCTCCTCGCAGGTCCAGACGGGGCCGTGAAGGAACTCGTTCATGATCTTGATGGTAACCATTGCTTCTCCTTTCAGCGGCGATGGGGATAGGCCGAGACTATGAAGCCGTTGGTGCCGACACCCGCGATGACGCAGCACTCGCCTTCATAGTAGTAGACACGCTCATATCCCATGCGGTTTCCGATGGGCTTAAGCTCGTTTCTAACAATGCTGCCTTGGCTTATGACTTTCCGCAAATAGGCTTCGACCTCGGTTTTGGGGATGCCAAAAGCTTTGGCAATCTGCTCGTCATGGCCTCGGGATTTGATGTGACCCATGCCGGCGCCGACATTTCCTTTTTCCAGCCAGACTATCTGCCCCGTCTTGTCGCGTGTGACGAAAAGCATGTCCTTGCGAGTAAATTTTACTCTGTTGCGTTCGAGCTCCGCTATCAAAGACTCGTCAATCATCGACTGCGATGCGAGCTCCTTGACCCTCGCCTCGTTCTCGGCGACCTTGGCGGCGTAGATCTCCTGCGTGATGTTGGTCTGGGGATTGCCTCTTGTGCCGTGGGCGAGCCCGCCGTTACCGCTTCGCATGGCGCTCCTCCCTCAGCGCAACGTTGCGCTCCTTGAGGGCGTTCGCCGGTACGACGATCTCGATTCCTTTCTCTTTGGCGTAGGAGAAGATGTCGTCCACGGCGTCGTTGGTCGAGCAGACGTCGTAGACGACGATGGCCCTGAGGTCGAGCGTGTCGACGGTGAGGCGGACGAGTTCCTTGATGATTTCGCGTTCCACGGGGTCGTTGACGTAGCCCTTGGTGCTGAACGCCACCACCGAGCAGTTCTCCAGCCCGTCGAGGGCGAACCCGACGCTCTGTGGAGTCGGCACCGTGATGAACGGTATGACGACCGCCCCGAGCTCCATCGCGAGCCAGATGCCCACGACGCGGGCCTTGAGCAGGCGGTAGTTTTCCTCAAGATCGCTCACGTCGCCGAACTGGGAGTAGTCCGGGGTGAAGAAGAACCTCACGCCCGCGTAGCGGCTGCGGTAGCGCTCGAGAAGGTCCTCCCGGTCGTAGTAGATCGCGTTGAACAGGCCCTCGTAGCCGTCGAACCTCTCGTCGTACTCCCAGTAGCCAATGGCCGTGAGGGCCGTCTTGTGGTACTGGGCCGGGTACCCGGACAGCGCGATGTAGTCCGGGTAGACCTCGGTGTTGCACACAAGCGCTGGCAGGTCGTGCTTGCCGGCGGCGTGGGTGAGGTTGGTGTAGCGCAGGTAGTTGAGGTTGAGCTTCTTGCGCAGGTCGACGTCCTCGTAACCCGCGCTTCCGTCGGGCAGGACGACTTTCTTGCGGCGCTTCACCGGGACGCCCGGCCGAAGCCGCGGGCACCCGCACGCTCGCGCTGCGAGCCCCCATGGGGACACACGTTGTGAGACATGGTTTTCACCAGTCCCTTCCGCCGAATGTCGGCATGTCTAATGACAGGAAAGGGCTGGCGTGAGATACTTTCCGCTGTAACCCGGTGTGGGCATCCCACGCCAGCCGATAGCCGTTGAAGCGCCAACTTCGACGGCTATCTTTGTCTAGACCCTTCCAAACAAACCACCCCCCTTCCATTGGACGTTCCTCAGGAGCCACTCCTCGTGGGGCCTCCAGGGGCCTCCTTCGCGCCTCCGCGCATTTGCCTGGTCGATGGCGAATGCCGCGCAGTCCCCGCTGATGCCGAAACGCTCGCTCACCTCGGTAACGCTGGGGTTTCCCATGGTGATGATGAGGGGGTGCGGGGCAAGGAGGTAACCCGAGAAGTAATCGGCCTCTGCCTCCCGGTTGGGGGTGTCCTCTTCGTGCTCGAGCCATATGTGGCCGACCTCGTGTCCGCCCGAGAACCTCGACCGGTTGAAGTGAGAGCCGCGCATATCGTCGAACACCACCTGCGCGCGCATGTAGTCCTGCGAGGTGACGTTGAAGGCCTTGTCCTGGGAGGCCATCATCGCGAGCCCCTTCTCGCTTTCGTTGAGGCTTGAATACGGGACCCGCTCGATCAGCAGGGCGTCCATGACCGTGCCGAGGCTGACCGGATAGGCGCCGAGGTCGTACTCCTCGAGAAGCTCGACCGCCGCCGCCTCGATTTCGATCTGCCTTGCTCGTGCGACCAAAAGTTCTCCTAACGCTTCGCAAGCGCCGCGATGAGCTCGGCGCGCTGCGCCTCCGTGAGGTTGCTCGCGTTGCGGGCGATGAGGCGGATGGCCTCGTCCGTCTTCTGCTCATCGGCGGTTCCGGTGATGGCCGCAGGCTTGACTCCCAGTGCCTTGGCCAAAGCGGCAATCGTGATCGCCCTCGGCACCCGCTCGCCGTTGACGTACCTGCTGACCGCAGCCGGAGTGAGGTTCGTCGCCTCGGCCAGCTCTTTCTGGCTCATGCCCCGCTCCCTCAGCAGGGCGGCGAGCCTTGCCCCTATCGGTGTCGCCATCTTTGGTCTCCTCTCGGTTAAAACGGAAATAATTACCGTTCGCTGGTAACTTTAAACATTACTGGCTACAACGGTCAAGGGAGCTTCGGTAATTTCCGGCAGATCTGTTTATGCTCGAGATGACGGGGAGGCAATCGGCTTCGTCTTTCCTGGGAGCCCTGCACATGGGGTTGGTTGTCGCAGGCCCCATCGGCGTTGGCGGTAGTGCCTGATGATCTACCGATGAGAAGCGCTCGCTTAATCGGTTGCTGAATTGTTCTGACGCTATTTTGACAACAAAACGCGAAAAAAGTTTTCGCAGGTAGGTGGCCAGGTCAGACCTCTTTGAAACCCCGCGACCTGCGGTTTTAATTATCGAGTGGGAATAGGCTAAGACCCTTTGCGAGGGAGGTCGAAAACGGCCTCCCTCGTTTTTTATTTGCATGCGGTAGGCGGCCGTGCGCTGTGGTGTACGTGGTATACGCAAGCCTTTTGAGCAATGTATGATGGCGTCTAGCTGGGAAGATGCGAAACGGGTGCAAATCAGGCCG
>CAVDQW010000285.1:0-3163 GCA_963610995.1 bacterium
CGGCGAAGGCAAGCGAGAGTTTGCCTTCGCCGTTTTTGCGTTTATCGGTTCGATTTCCCGTGAGGGCAGCACGTGAATGAGGCTGCCGGCAATTGAGCCGTCGCTGTCGCTTGAGCCCCCTGTCCCCCGTCCGGCCCAGGCGGGCCGCATCGGCCGTTGCCCGGCGGGCTCCCCGGGCGCCTTATCGCTTGGCCAGGTAATCGCCGAAACCCGGGAGGCCGAACCGGAACTGGCCGCTGCGCGGCTCCTCGATCACGCCCGCGTCCAGAAGCCGCCTCTTGTACGTCGAGACATGGCTCGAGCCCTTCCCCAGGCGCTCCATCAGCTCCTTCCTGGACGTGAGGGCGCCGTCGGCGGGGTCCATGGCGCGCAGGAACTCGACGTCCCCGGCGGAGAGCTCGGAAAGCGTCGCCCCGAACACCCGGCTCTCGAGCTCCTCCTGAGCGAGGGCCGCGCCGCGGCGCACATGCTCGGCGGATATCTCGGGCGAGCGCCTCGCCATGTTCCACGAGCGGTAGCCGACGAGCTGGAACATGAACGGGAAGCCGCCGACGGCCTCGGCCGCCTCCTGCAGCGCCTCATCGCCGATCTCCTTGCCGCCGTCCTCGACGGTGAGCCTGAAAGCCTCCTTCACCTCGTAGGGCGGGATCGACCCCAGGGGATGCTGCGCGGCGCGGCGCAGAAACGACGTCGACTTGCCGGTGAGCAGGTCGGACACCCGGTGCGGAAGCCCCGCCATGAGGAGGGCGACCCGCCTGTCCTCGCGCACGAAATGCTGGTACGTGGTGACGAGCGAGACCATCTCGGCGACCGAGCAGTCCACCTCGTCGACGGTTATGAGGACCCCCGTCCCGGCCTCCCCGAGCTCGTCGAGCAGGCCGTTCATCCGCGTTCGCCAATTCGCCCGCGGCGAGGCGGCGTTCTCCCACGACAGCCCCCCAACGCCGGCGACGCTCGCGCCCGTCAGCCTCCTGGCCGGGGGCTCGGCGACCAGATGCCGCGCCGCCTCGCGCAGTCGCTGCAGGATGTCCTCGAGCATCCCGTCGGAGGCCGTGACGTTCACCGAGACCCAGCCGAGCTGCTGCGCCCTGTAGCCCAGGTACGTCAGCAGCGCGGTCTTGCCGGTGCCGCGGGCTCCGACGAAGATCGAGCACAGGTTCGGGTCGTTGCCCTCAGATTCGAACGCCATGACCATGTCCTCGACGATCCGCTCCCGGCCGGCCATGTACGCGGGGACCTTCCCGAAGACGGGGGTGAACGGGTTCGCTTTCTGGTTTGTCGTCGCTTCGGACACGATGCTCCCTTCGTTGCGCTTTGCATTGGATGATACGACCGCGAAGGTCGGGATCGGGCTCGAAACGGAAATGTCCTTAATTTCTTTGCGCTCCGTTGATTTCCTTTACCGCCCTTGATTTCCTTTGCCGCCCTGGTGCAGGCGGGATTCGGGCCGAGGCGCGGTCGCCCCCTTCCCCGGAAAGCATCGCGAGATAAGCAGCAACAGCAAGATGACGCTGATCGCCACGGGGGCTAGCAAGAAGGCGATCGAGGGGGACAATCCGAAGGCAGGACCCCCGACGACGAGGAAAACCCTAGCGAGCGGGTAGAAAAGGCAGATAACGGCGGGCGCAAGCGAAAGAAGAAGCGCGGCGCCGCAGGCGATGCGGAGCACGCCCGCCCATTCAGCGAGAATGCAGAGAGAGGCAAGAGAGGGACCCCGCTCCAGGACACGGCAAGAAGAAGATAAGCGATGCTGCGGCCAAGCGGGCTTTGCACGCCGCATGCCATCAGCAGGAGAATCGCACAGAAAACCAGCGCGCAGCATGCGCCGTATGCCAGGGAGGCCTTCTTAATAATCGAGGAACGTCGCATACGGGCAGGCCCCCTTCCATGTGAGCGAGCGAGCTGTATGTGCCGCGCCGCATAAACCGCCAAAGCGAACCATGCGGCGGCGGTGCGATCGCGCAAGATGCGTTTGCTATTATAGACCATCCCAGGCCCGTTTCCCGTCGGTCTAATCCGCCCGCCAGCGACCCGGCAGCTCAGATTCGCCATCTGCTCCCCGAAATCGCATCTTCGCCGATTTTGGGAAGCGGAGCCGTTCGGGCGACTAGCCGCATCCGCGATTCGCATCCCCTCTCTTGCCAGGATTTGGGCCGAAGCGTGCGCCCGCGCAATCGGCAACTTGGGCTCGGGGGCGGGTTTCGCGGGGAAATGGAGCAAGCCAGGAAGGCCCCGGGGTGGCTCGCCCGGAACGAAAAGGCACCGAGAGATCGCGCAAGGCCACTGCTGCAAGAAGCGCCTTGGGTCACAGCTTGAAGCAACGCGTCACCCGGAACGCCCCGGAAGACGCCGCCGAAACGCAAACGCGACCCGAAACGGCGTCGACCGTGAACAACCGTCCACCGCCGTGTACACGCGCCCGGAATGCATCGCGTATCCTAAAGCCATCGAGAGCCGAAGCGTCGAAACGAGAGGATCGGGGAATGATCAAGCCGCGGCCCGATTTGCGGGAAGAGGATCTGCGAATCTACGAGATTTGGAAGGCAAGGGGCATGAAGCGCGAGGAGCTTGAAGCCATAATCGAAGAGTTCGGCTCAGAGGAGTACAAAACCAGTTATGCCGCAATAAAGGCCGAACCCGAAATCGAGGTGGGCGACGGGAATCCCGGCAGCGGGCATCGAGGGGCCCGGCGCGCGCAGCAGGCAGAGGAATGAAACGATGAGCCAGCCACCGTTAAGAGCTGGAACTTAGTCGAGGGGGGATCGAATGCAAGGATATGCGGTATACGAGATCAAAACCAAGTTCAGGACGATGACCGTTCGCTATTCCGTCCACGCCGAAATCACGCCTCCGCTCACCTTCGACGAGGCGATAGTCAAGGAAATCGTATGTGACGGGTTCGGCGAGCTGCATGGCCGCGTCGGGATGGCGGTCGACCCATACAAAGCTGCCGAGCGGATACTCGCAAACCATTACGAGCACGCGAAGATGGTCGAGGCCCACTACGAATGGAGGCCCAGAATCCGATATTAGGTAAGGGCACGGGCAAAAGCCTGCGAAGGGAAGTCGTGAGCGGGTTGACAAGGGAGTTCGGCGGAAGGCCCTTGAATTGGAAGCACTCAAAGGGCATCGGCACCATAGACAGAGGCTATAAGTACCAGGA
>CAVDQW010000286.1:0-3085 GCA_963610995.1 bacterium
TGCGCCGAAGTTGTTGATGACGTAATCACGAACGGTGTTGAAGACCGAGACGTTCCTGATCTTCACGCGGCGCTTGATGTCCTTCTCGAATATCTCCTGGATGACGGACCTCGCGTAGGCGCGCTTGTCAGCGAGCTCCGCGTAGTCCAGCGCCTTGGGGAAGCCGCCGGCGAGGATGTACTCGTCGAGCTCGGCGGCCGGGTTGGGGTTAATCGACATCCCCAGGAAACGCTTCATATCGCAGTACTCGCGGAAGTTCAGGGTCTGCATCTCGAACTCGACGTAGCGCCCCGTGAGCTTGGTGGAGAGCTCGCCGGACAGCAGGTAGGAGTTCGACCCCGTGATGAAGATGGAGAACCCGCCCTCGGCGCGGAACTCGTTGACGACCTCCTCGAACCCCTTGACGTTCTGCACCTCGTCGATGAAGAGGTACTTGAGTCCCTCGACCTCGAGCAGGGGCTCGATCAGGCGCTCCAGCTGGTCCGCAGTCTTGACGGACCTGAACCCGTACCTGTCCAGGTCGAAAAAGGCGATGCGCCCGACGGGGACGCCGGATTCTTTGAGCTCTTCCTCGATAGTCCGCATGAGACATGACTTGCCGCAGCGGCGCACCCCCGTGATGACCTTGATCATACCGTCGTCGTGGTAGAAGCCGCGGATTTTCTCCAGGTAGCTTTCTCGCTTGAAATAACGCATGATGCCCCCAATCTGCTTTGGGGGCATCATATCCAAAATTACAAGTTAACGACGTAGTTTTTTGTAAATCTGTCTCAGATACATCGATAAAAGCGATATTTGTTATTCCCGCTCGATAAACGTAAGCCCAGCTAGATGCGTTGCGGTATTTCCCGCTCCCCTATCTAACCGGGCTTTTCTGTTTAGATTTTTGGGCTCACGGCGAGTAAACGCCGAGCGGCTTACGGGCGCATCCTCGAATTTAATTGACCCGTGTAGGGATCGGGCGCCTCTTCCGTGTCGGGGCCCATGAACACCGACGGATTAAAGCGGGCCTGAAACCAACAGCTCTAGTGCGTGGGCCTGGTATCCGGCGTCCAGTCCCTCGGGTTACTGTCGTCGGGCGCCGCGCCGGCGAGAATCGCCTCGTAGTGGGCGACCTTCTCGTCCATGTACTTTACGGTCGCCTCGGCCTCGCGCAAGCGCCCGTAGGCGGCCTCCCGCTGCTTGAGGATGATCGCGAACCTCGCCCGCAGGTTCTCCTCGGTCTCGTCCAGAAGGCAGAGGCGGCAATACTCCCGGATGTCCTCGATGCTCGCCCCGCAGCCCTTAAGGCAAACTATGCCCTGCATCCAGTTGACGGACTCCTCGGTAAAGACGCGACGATTACCCGCGTCACGCTCGCAAGGCAGAAGACCCTTGTCGGTATAGAAGCGCAGCGTGTGCTCGGTCACGCCAAACTTCTCCGCCATTTGCCTGATGGTGTAGCGCACGGCGCCTCCCGCAAAAATCGCTTGACTTCGAGTTACACGAACTTACTAGTCTCACTTTACCTGACAGCGGCGATAAGCCCAACGGAGAAGGAGTCACTATGCTGTACCAGGAGATTCTGCCCGGCGTTTCCATGCCCATGCTTGGGCTCGGCACGTTTCTCTGCACGGGAGAGGAGTGCGAGCAGAGCGTGACCGAGGCCATTCGCGCCGGATATCGCCTCATCGACACGGCCGAGGCCTACGGCGACGAGGAGCAGGTCGGGCGAGGCATCGCCACCAGCGGCATCGCTCGCGACGAGCTCTTCCTCGTGACCAAGGTCAACTTCACGTCCTACGAGCACGCCCGCGAGACCATAGAGAAATCCCTGCGCCTTCTTGGCACCGACTACCTGGACCTCGTTCTTCTCCACTGGCCCTTCGGCAACTACTACAAGGCATGGCGAGAGCTGGAGGCGCTGCATCGCGAGGGCAAGATCCGCGCCATCGGCGTCTCCAACTTCGAGCCCGACCGCCTGATCGACCTCATCAACCACAATGAGGTCAGGCCCGCCATCAACCAGATCGAGACCCATCTCTACTGCCAGCGCCAGGCCGAGCACGCCTGGGAGGAGAAGTACGGCGTGAGCCACATGGCGTACGCGCCGCTTGGCCAGGGCAAGGCCAACGACATGTTCGGCGAACCCGCCGTAAAGGCGCTCGCAGCCAAATACGGCAAGACGCCGGCGCAGGTGCTTCTGCGCCGCACCGTCCAGGACAACGTGGCCGTCATCCCCAAGTCCGTCCACGCGGGTCGCATCGCGGAGAACATCGACGTCTTTGACTTCGAGCTCGCTCCCGAGGAGATGGCGACCTTGCGAGCACTGGACAAGGCTGCCCCGATGATCGGCAACCCCGAGAGCCCCGAGCTCGTGGAGATGTCCGCCAGCTGGTAGGGCTGCGCTCGGGCGACGCGGCGCCTCCAAAGCCGTGCGACAGTGAAGGACATGGTCGGGGGCTGCGCACCGCGACTGGCCGAGGACGAATGCGATCGATGCCGACTGCGCACCTCGGCTTGCCGTTCTTCTCGTAGTCGTCGAGATAGGCTTGGCAATCGAAGACGATTCTCTTGGTGTTAGCGTCGATGGCTCGTTGGAGGGTTTCGTAATATCGCGATCCCTCCGCGCGAAACCTCCTCTGGAAGCGCTTCTGCACGGGGAACATCTTGATGTGGTGGATGCCGTGCCTGCGGCCCGGCTTGGCTGTGGAACGGGGTGGCAGAGCGAAATACTGGCCCTTCCTACGAAACGGGGCCCGCATCGCTGCGGGCCCCTTACAAGTGGCTGATATTCTACGCCTTCCGGCACCCCGTCAGCCGCGGAGGCTAAACGTACAGGTAAGCCGTATTCTTAATGCCGCGGCTTCCGACGAGCTCAGTATGGCAAGCGTCGACGGCGTTTCCATTTGCGCCTCTGTGGAATTCGACCGAGGACGAAACCCCGCGCTCGCAACCGCGTCAATCGGCCCGCCACAGGGCGGGAGTCGCTACAGCTCCTGCATCTCCGTTCGGAACTCGAAATGGGTCGTGGGGTCCTCATCGGGGTCATCCTCCCAGTTGACGGACTCGTCGTACAGCAAAGCGTCAATGCTGTCGCCCCTCT
>CAVDQW010000287.1:0-2820 GCA_963610995.1 bacterium
GGCTCGTCATGGGCGTCTACCTGCTCTACCTCGTCTGCACCTACCAGGTGGCGAAAGGCGCGATCGTCTCCGGCGTCGGGAGCCGGCTGCTCAGCTAGGACAAGGAGGAGGATCTGGCGGCGTCCGGAATTCGACTCATCCTGCGTGCATGTGCGCGAATGATCGCCGACGCCGCCGTCAAGCTAGCGCGACCAGGGCCTATATCTCGACGCATCCTCGCCTATATTGTTCTCTCGGTCTCGAAGCTCACCGATCATTTAAGTTTCGAGACCGAGAGGGGCACGGATGAGCCGAATCGATGGAGCGCAGCCGAGCCTCGCCGGGCTTGCTGCTTTGCGGTTGGTCTCGGGCCGGTTGTGTTCAACAGCGATATGCATGCACGATATAAATTATGGTGCGGCGGCGTAAATCGTGGTGCTGCTGCCGCATAAGGCGATGCGCCCCCGACGGCTAGTCCCCGACCCGTTCATGGTCCGGGTCGGGGAAATCCCCGTGCTTGCCTCGGCTCCACTGGACTCGAATCAGAATGATGCGTAAAATGACTCGAAAGACCTTTCGTGTCAATTATCGACTCATCGCGAATCGAAAGAGACATTATGAATCAGGAAACCAGCACCCTTGAATTCAAAGAGCAGCTGACTAACTCCTTCCTCAAGACTGTCTCGGCGTATGCGAACTATGGGGGCGGGACGGTACTGTTCGGTATCGACGATGATGGACGGACGGTTGGCCTGAGCGATCCTAAGCAGGTTTGCCTCGATATCGAGAACAAGATCAACGACTCGATTTCTCCTCAGCCCGATTACTCTCTGGCCGTTAACGATCCCGATTGCACCGTGGCTCTTAGAGTGCGCCCTGGCAGGTCGAAGCCATACTTCTACAAGGGCAAGGCGTACAAGCGCAATGACACCTCGACGATAGAGGTCGACCGTCTTGAGCTCTCTAGGCTCATCCTGGAAGGATGCAATACGACCTTCGAGGAGCTTCCGGCCGAGCGCCAGGAATTTCAATTCGAAGCCCTTGGTAAGGCGATGACGGAGCGGTTGTCCCTGGATTCCTTCTCCTGCGACGCCCTCAAGACCCTCGGGCTGCTGGGCGCCGATGGCCGTTATAACAATGCCGCGGCGCTTCTTGCGGACGAAAACGACTTTCCGGGCATTGACGTAGCAGTGTTCGGGGAGTCGATCAACATCATTCGGCAAAGGAAGACTCTTGACCGTCGTTGCGTACTCCGGCAGATCGACGAGGCCATGGAGATTTTTGATGCCCAGTACTGCTACGAGGAGATTGAGGGGCTTTACCGCAAGAAGCGCGAGAGGGTTCCGCGGGAGTCGTTTAGAGAGGCAATCACAAATGCCGTGGTCCATAGGACCTGGGATGTGTCCGCCCATATCCGCGTAGCGATGTTCGAGGACCGCATCGAGGTTACGTCTCCGGGCGGCTTGCCCGCTGGTCTGACGCCGGACGAGTTTCTCGCCGATAAGGTCTCGGTGAGGAGAAATCGCATCTTGGCCGAGGTGTTCTTGCGCCTGGGGCTGATCGAGGCGTTCGGAACCGGCATTGCTCGAATCAGGGAATCTTACTCGACCAGCAATAGGAAGCCGACATTCGACATCACCTCTAATGTCATCGCCGTCACATTGCCGGCCATGATTGAGGACCTGGGTCTCACCCCCGACCAAGAGTCCATATATAGCCTGCTCAATGGTACGAGAGCGGTGTCCGCAGGCGAATTAGTTGCAGACGCTGGCTTCAGCAAGTCGAAGGTGATCCGAATACTCGGGGTTTTGATCGAAAGGGGCCTCGCCGCCTCCGTCGGTTCGGGGCGTGCTACGAAATATCTGAAGGCTTAACGGCCAATGTCGGGGGGCGCGATCTTGCGCGGTAGGTTGCCGCTCCCCAACGGCGTCAGCTTCACCTCCCTGGTGAAGACGAGCCTCATCGAGTACCTGTCCAAGAAGGAGAAATAGCCATGGCAGACATCCGCAAGTTGGAGAAGGAGCTCTGGGAGGCGGCGGACGACCTGCGCGCCAACTCCAAGCTGACGAGCCAGCAGTACTGCATGCCGGTGCTGGGTCTCATCTTCCTGCGCTACGCCTGGGGCCGCTTCAAGCGCGCCGACGAGCAGATCGAGGCCGAACGTGCCGCCATCACGGGGCGCAAGCCGCCCAAGGAGCCCGCGGACTACACCGCCAAGGGCGCCATGTATATTCCCGAAGAAGCTCGGTACGACTACCTGCTCAACCTGCCCGACGGCGCCGACACGGGCAAGGCCGTAAATGACGCCATGACGAGCATTGCCGCCATGAACCCCTCGCTCGCTGGCGTTCTGCCCGATACCTATACCGAGCTGGGCAACGACCTCCTGCAGAACGTTATCCGCATCTTTAACAACCCCGCCCTCGACGAGGAGGGCGACGATATCATCGGACGCATCTACGAGTACTTCCTCGGCAAGTTCGCGCCGGCGGTGGCCAGCGATGACGGCGTATTCTTCACGCCCAAGTCGCTCGTTCGCATGATCATGAACGTCATCGAGCCCTCCCGCGGCAAGATGCTCGACCCGGCGTGCGGCTCGGGCGGCATGTTCGTCTCGGCCAGCGACTACGTACGCGAGAACGGCGGCAACCCCTCCGAGAGCATGATGTTCTACGGCCAGGAGAAGGTGGACTACAACGCCAAGCTCTGCCTCATGAACATGGCCGTTCACGGCATGCAGGGCAACATCAAGTCGGGCGATGAGGCCAACACCTTCTACAACGACGCCCACCAGCTCGACGGTAAGTGCGACTTTGTTGCCGCCAACCCGCCCTTCAATGT
>CAVDQW010000288.1:0-2754 GCA_963610995.1 bacterium
CGAGGGAAGGCCGCCGGCGTCGACGACGAGGTTCTCGATGTCGACGCCCAGGCCCGCCGCGAGCTCCTCTGCCACGCGCAGGTTCTCGCCGATGCGCACGATATCGCCCGTGGAAAGGCGAACGTACTTCTGCTTGCGTTTCCACCCGTCGAGGTAATCGAGCAGCTCGCGCTGGGTAAGGCCGCTCGCGCCGAGCTGAACATCGAGAAGGTTGCTCTTGACCGTGGCTCTGACCGAGAGATTGGGCGACGGCCGCACGTTGATGGAGCGCAGCCGATCCGAAAGCAGCACCTCGCCCAAGGCCGAGAGCTCGGGAAGTCCCTCGCTCAGCAGGCGATAGAGCAGCTCCTCGTCGGATTCGTCGAAGACGTAGAGCCCGCCCACGACCGGGAAGTAGTCCTCGACAACGTCGGCTGCGTGATACTCCGCGGCCATGTCGCGGGCGGGCTCGCCGGGAAGCCCCTCCTTGAGCCCGAGGTTGATGGACCAGTCGCCATAAGCCACCCTGGCCTCACAGCTCACCTCGCCATCGTCCAGGCTGATACGGAACGTGAATACAGGATCGGGAGGCTGAACCGCCGCGAGGGACTCCGGGACGCCGGTATCGGTCCATGCGCGCAGCACGGGCAGGACGGATCGGCAGAACTCGGGCGCGTCCTTGGTGCTCACGTGCGGCGTGCCGTAGCTGGAGAGAAGCGCGGCGATGGCCGGGGCGGCGTCGCGGGCGAATTCCGCCGAGGTTCGCAGAAGGCGCGACCCGTCAGCCGCATAGCAACGGTCGTCAGAGTAAATAAGCCGCAGCTCGACGGGCATTTCTATATCGTAGCCGCCGTTTTTGGCCTCGAGTATCTCGCAGGAGATGGCAGGTTCGCCGACGCCCACGGCAAACTCCGCGAGTCTCTTCTTCAAGATCCGGTAGCCCCACTTGTCGTAACCGGAACCGGAGTCGACCTCGAGCTGCACGCAAGAGCCCTGCATGAGGTCGAGCACCTCGCAGATGTCGGCGGGCGAAAGGGGAAGCTCCTTGACGTCGGTTCCGCGGCCGCCGTCGGCGTACTCCCAGCGGGAGAGATAGAACGCCTGCTGCGTGTCGACGATGCGCACGAGCAGATCGAGCAGCGAGGCCGAACGCTCGTCGAAGTTTCGACGGACGCACGCAAACTTGAGTTTCTTTCCGAAGTCCATGGACGCGCCCCGGCGCCACGCGTGCACAAGGTCCGCCACGTTCTTGACGATGTACTTGGCAGACCCGCGGCGAACCGTCAGCTTAAGAGCGAGCGTTTCATAATCGGCGGCTCGGGAAGGCGTTACGAGAGCAACGGAGAGCCGCGCCTTCTCACTAGGCTCCGCTTCGCTCTTGTGGGCGCCGGAACGGCGGGCGGTCGCCTCGCGAAGCCTGCGGTCGGCCGCGCCTTTGAGCAGGTCGGATATGGAGCCGCTGGTAGGGAGCTCAGGAGGCTTGCGGCAGGCGGGCACCTGTGATGCCCTGCGCGGCTCGACGGCCTCGCCTTCCTCGTAAGGGCCCATATACGCAAGCGCCAGGGCGATCTCGTGCTTGCACATCCCTTGGTAAGAATAAGCCGCCGGACAAGTGCAGGAGTAATCGAGGACCTCCTCCGTTGCCAGATCGAGGTCCACGGTCACGTTATAGGAACCGCCGTGCGAGGCGTCGACGTTGCCGCCGAGCCTCACGGTAGAGCCGATGCTCCCCTCGCGCTTATTGACGCCGAAGACGGCGTGATCGCAGGCGAGTTTCTTCCCCTTCGAATATGTGCTGCTGAGCGCCGCCTCGCGTTTAAGGCTCGCCACCAGTTCCTTACTAGCCATGGCCCCCCTCTCGTGGACAAGAGCTTACCAGCGCCTCGAGATAATATTCGAAGAGGGCCCGCCGCCTGAGCCCGCGCACGAAGCGCGGACGCCGTCGACGAGCCCCCCGCGAAGACAAATACCGCCCGGCGCCTAGAGGATTCCCTCGAGGTCGCCTCGATTGCGAGCCTCCTCCAGCAGGTGTTTGAACACCACACCGCCGTGAAGGCCGTCGTGCTCGAACTCGCTGGTGACCCAGGCGTGGCTTCGCCCGACTCGACTGAGCGTGTCGAGCTGAAGCCCAGAGTCCACATATAGGTCGTCGAAGTATACGGCGCACTGAAGCGGCACCTCGTTTGCGGCAAGCTGCTCTTCGTCGTAAAGCTTGCCGAAGCAGGTGTCCTCCATAAGGACGTCCATGGCGGCGGCAAAAGGCTGGAGCGCCGGGTCCTCGGCGAACATCCAGGGGAACATCGCCTCGCCGAACATCATGAGCGGACGGGCGTCGACCGAGAACTCGGGGCGCGAGGCGGCCTCCGCCGCGGCCGCCCAACGAATCGGCTCGTCGAGCTCTCCATCGGCGTAGATGAACTCCTGGAGCGTCCAATACAGGGGGTTCGACGACGAGCCGGTGTTCGAAAGGACCGCCTCGGCGAACCCGCGATTGACGTAGAGCTTCGAGGCGTCGCCGCCCACAGCCTCGAGTGCCGACTCAGCGGAACCGTCACCGTCGGAGAACGCAAGGTCGAGCATGTTGTGGAGTCTCTCGGGCGCGGGCTTCATGCCGAGGCCGCCGCCGATGAGCTGGAGCCTGCGCACACTGAAGGGGCTGCCGTCAGGAAGCGCGACGTCGCCGGCCGACAACCTATCGGCAAGAAGGGAAACCCGCTGCTGGTCAACGGGGTAACGCGCGTACCACTCGTTCGTCTTCTTGACCATGCGCGGGAA
>CAVDQW010000289.1:0-2720 GCA_963610995.1 bacterium
GGGCGCCGGACTCACAGTGGGTTACTCGTTATCGCCCGCGGTCATCTGCGTCGCGGAGAGCGTGCCCTCGGAGGCAGCGGCGGCGTCAGGCCACACCCAGCTGGTGAAGTCGGGGTGATCGTAGCCCTCGTCGCAAGCGAACTTGAAGGCCTCGAGGCGGAAGGCCTCCCACTCGTCGATCTGGCCGGCGAACTTCTCGGAGTCCACGAGGCGCAGCGCGTCGGCAGCCAGGGCCCAGCGGTCCATGTTGTTGAGGCGCAGCATGTCGAACGGGGTGGTCGTGGAACCCTTCTCCTCGTAGCCGTGCACGCGGAAGTTGTCGTGGTTCGGACGGTCCCAGATGAGGCGGCGGATCGTGCCGGAGTACGCGTGGAAGCAGAAGAGGACCGGCTTGTCGTGGCCGAAGAGCTCGTTGAAGCGCTCGTCGGAGATGGCGAGGTCGTTCTCGGAGGCGTTCTGGATCTTGAGCAGGTCGACGACGTTCACGAAGGTGGCCTTGACGCCCAGCTTCTTGAGCATGTCGAGGGCGGCGAGGGCCTCGAGGGTCGGCACGTCGCCGCAGGTGGCGATGACGAGGTCGGCGTCGTCGATGGACTCAGCAGAGCTGGCCCACTTCCACTCGGCCACGCCCTCCTCGAGCTCGGCCTTGGCCTCGTCCACGGTCAGGAACGTCGGGGCCGGCTGCTTGCCGCAGAAGATGGCGTTCACGCAGTTGGTGGACTGGTAAACCTTCTCGGCCACCGCGAGGGCCATGTTGGCGTCGCAGGGGTAGTAGGCGTTGACGACGTGGGTCTCGTTGGACTTGTTGAGCAGCAGGTCGATGAAGCCCGGGTCCTGGTGAGAGAAGCCGTTGTGGTCCTGGCGCCAGACGTGGCTGGAGAGCAGGATGTTCAGGCCGGCGATGGGGGCACGCCAAGGAATCTCGCGGACGGTCGCCTCGAGCCACTTGCAGTGCTGGTTGACCATGGAGTCGACGACGTGCACGAAGGACTCGTAGGAGCTCCACACGCCGGTGCGGCCGGTGAGGACGTAGCCCTCGAGGAAGCCCTCGCACTGGTGCTCGGAGAGCTGCTCGACGACCTTGCCGGACGGGAAGAGGAGCTCGTCGTTGTCGCCGTCGGCGTAGTAGCCGCCCTCCCACTGCTTGCCGGTCACCTTATAGGCGTCCTGCAGACGGTTGGAAGCAGTCTCGTCGGGGCCGAAGATGCGGAAGTTGTCGTTCTTGGCGAGGACGTCGGCCGTGTAGGCGCCGAAGACGCGGGCAGCCTCGGCAGCGCCCCAGCCGTGACCCTTCTCGGCGACGGGGACCTCGTGCTCGTGGATGTCGGGCAGGACGAGGTCCTGGCGCACCTTGCCGCCGTTGGCGTTGGGGTTGGCGCCGATGCGCAGATCGCCCTTGGGCATGAAGGCCACGACGTCGTCCTTGATCTGGCCGCCCTCGGTGAAGAGCTCCTCGGGCTTGTAGGACTTCAGCCAGCCGCGCAGCACGCGGAAGTGCTCGTGGGTGTCCTTGGCGGAAGCCAGCGGCACCTGGTGGGCACGCCAGGAATCCTCGGTCTTCTTGCCGTCGATGTGCTTCGGGCAGGTCCAACCCTTGGGGGTGCGGAAGATGATCATCGGGTAGACGGGACGGGTCTCGTCGCCCTCCTCGGCAGCGGCCTTGATGTCGCAGATCTCGTCGAAGACCTCCTCGAGGAGGTTGGCGAAGCGACGGTGGATGGAGGCGTGGGACTCGTTGTCGAAGCCGGCCACGAAGAAGTGCGGGGCGTAGCCCATGCCCTCGAAGAACTCGGCGAGCTCGGTGTCGGAGATGCGGGCCAGGATGGTCGGGTTGGCGATCTTATAGCCGTTGAGGTGCAGGATCGGCAGCACGATGCCGTCGGTCTTGGGGTTCACGAGCTTGTTGGACTGCCAAGAGGTGGCAAGCGGGCCGGTCTCGGACTCGCCGTCGCCGACGACGGCCACCGCGAGCAGGGACGGGTTGTCCATAACGGCGCCATAGGCGTGGGACAGGGTGTAGCCGAGCTCGCCGCCCTCGTGGATGGAGCCGGGGGTCTCGGGCGCGAAGTGGCTGGGGATGCCGCCGGGGTAGGAGAACTGGCGGAAGAACTTCTGCAGGCCGGCCTCGTCGTCGGTGATGTCCGGGCGGACCTCACGGTAGGTGCCGTCGAGCAGGGACTGGGAGGTGCCGGCGGGGCCGCCGTGACCCGGGCCCATGAGGAAGACGGTGTTCTGGCCGTGGTCGGCGATGAGGCGGTTGACGTGACCGAAGAGGAAGTTCACGCCCGGGGTGGTGCCCCAGTGGCCGACGAGGCGGTGCTTGACGTCGGCGCGGGAGAAGTCGCGGGCCTCGCCGGTCTTCTCGTCGACGAAGTCCTTCTTCATCAGCGGGTTGGAGCGAAGGTAGATCTGGCCGACGGAGAGGTAGTTGGAAGCGCGCCAATACTTCTCGACGCCCTCGAGCTCCTCTTCGGGGACGGAGTGGGAGAGCTTCTGCCACGGGGTACCGATAACGGGCTGTGCCATGCTTGATCCTCCTAGATCGAAAACCTCGCTTTGGGTGCGAGGCGCTTGCTTTGAGCCACCGCCGATACTAGACAGGTAAAACGCTTTACTTTTCGAGAATTCGGAAGTAATTCGTTTTAGTTGGAAATTTAGTAATCGGTAAGTGTTCACATCGCTCAGAGCGTTCAAATCAATAATTGAAACAGCGCGATAAG
>CAVDQW010000290.1:0-2695 GCA_963610995.1 bacterium
CGTTTGCCCAGTTGGCGAAAGCCGGCTACTCGGAGGTCTGCAGTTTAAAGTGGAAAAAGTCGGACTTTGCGTTGTGCGGGGTCGACGATCCCGCTGCCGACGTCGGTTCTTCCGCGAATTTTATTTTTGTGCCCGTCCGGTGTCGTGCCGCATGGTTTATCAACGAGCCGTTTCCTCCCCAGGCGTTCGGGCAGGCCGCATGGGATAAGATGATTAGGTTTATGAGTTAACCATGCACCCGTACTCAGGAGGGTTTTATGCGCGGCGATTCCCAGGCCCTGGTTTCCGTCATCGTCCCGATTTACAACGTCGAGAAGTACCTCGACCAGTGCCTCGACTCCATCGAGGCCCAGACGCACAAAAACATCGAGGTCCTCTGCATCAACGACGGCTCCACCGATTCCAGCCCCGACATCATCCGCGCCCACGCGGCCAAGGACTCCCGCGTCGTGCTCGTGGACAAGGCCAATGGCGGCTACGGCCAGGGCTGCAACATGGGCCTGCGCCTCGCCAAGGGCGACTGGATCTCGGTCATCGAGCCCGATGACTGGATCGAGCCCACGATGTACGCCGACATGCTCGCCTTCGCGGAGACGTTCGAGGCGCAGCTCGACATCGTGAAGACCCCCTGGACCGATATCCGCAACTGGGACGATCCCAAGAAGCAGGCGCCCTACCCCTCCACCATGCAGGGCGAGATCCCGACGTCCACGGCCCCCATCACCGTGGCCGAACAGCCGAAGCTCATCAGCATGCACCCGTCCATCTGGTCGGCCATCTACCGCAAGGGCTTCCTCGACGAGCACAAGATCACGTTCCCCGAGTACCCTGGCGCCGGCTGGGCCGACAACCCCTTCCTCGTCGCCACCATGTGCCAGGCGAAGGCCATCGTGTACTTGGACAAGCCGTACTACAACTACCGCTGCGACCTGCCTTTCTCCACCAAGAACCACAAGACCGACGAGGCCGTCACGCGTCCCTTCGACCGTTGGGACGATATGTACGACATCCTTAAGGGCCTGAACGTGACGGACGAGCGAGTCTGGGCCGCCCACGACCTGCGCGGCATCAACTACAGCTTCGGCGCCATCTACGACGACGGCTGGGACAACCCCCTGGTCAAGGACCGTGTCCAGAAGTGCTTCGCCAAGATGGACCCGGAGCTCGTCATCAACAACCCCGAGATCGCGCCGCACCGCAAGAAGTTCTTCTGCGAGGTCCTCGGCCTCCCCAAGCCCAAGATCGATTACCCGGCTTGGTGGGCGCACCTCGTCAAGATGACCGGCTCGACCCTTAAGTACGAGGGCATCGGCCGTCTCGTGTACCGCGTCGGGCGCGCGACCGTGTTCAAGACGGAGCCGACGCACGCGTAGCGCACTTCTTGCAACGGGCGCCGCGAAACAGCGTAATCGGCCGCAAATGGCCCCCGAACGGATTGTCGGGCATACAGAACAAGTTTCGGGGTAACATATCCGAGTGGCGATTCGCCACATGGTATCGCGCCCTACCCGGGGCGCAGCAATTGGCCCCGCGGGGCTAAGAACGAAAGGCACGACATGGCTCAGGGTACTGTTAAGTGGTTCAATCCGGACAAGGGCTACGGCTTCATCTCTCGTGAGGACGGCGACGACCTGTTCGTCCACTACTCCGAGATTCAGATGGACGGCTTCAAGACTCTGGACGAGGGCCAGGCTGTCCAGTTCGAGATCACCACTGGTCAGAACGGCAAGCTCCAGGCTTCCAACGTCACCAAGCTCTAATTCCTAACTTCATATTTGAGCTGAGAGGAGGTCCGCTTCGGCGGGCCTCTTTTTTGTGCGAGCGCTGGAGGCGAGGGCTTCCCGAAGTCGCAGCGGCTCGGGGCACGCCCCAAAAGCGCAGGCGAGAGTTTCGGGCGGTATACTCGGGTGCGTTAAATACAAGGGAAGGAGACGGCGTGGCTCTACCGGCGATTCACAGCGAGGTTCCGCAGTACGCGATGCGGGTGATCGATGCGCTCGAGGCGGCCGGCTACGAGGCCTGGGTCGTCGGCGGCTGGGTCCGCGATGCGCTGCGGGGGCTTCCCGGCCACGACGTCGACGTGACGACCTCCGCTCCTTGGCAAGAGACCGCCCGCGTGCTGCGCGTCGCCGGCATCGAGGTGCACGAGACGGGCACGCAGCACGGCACCGTGACGGCCGTGGTGGACGGCCTTCCCGTCGAGACCACGACCTACCGCGTCGAGGGCGCCTATTCCGACCAGCGCCATCCGGACGAGGTCCGCTTCGTCACCGATGTGCGCGAGGACCTCGCTCGTCGCGACTTCACCATCAATGCCATGGCCTATCACCCCTCCCGCGGCCTGCTCGACCCGTTCGGCGGGCGAGAGGACCTCGAGCAGGGCGTTATTCGCGCGGTGGGGGAGCCGGCCGTGCGCTTCGGCGAGGACGCCCTGCGCGTGCTGCGGGCGGTCCGTTTCGCGTGCCGGCTGGGCTTCGGAATCGAGCCCGCGACGCAGGCCGCGCTCGTCGGCAGCGCCGCCGGCCTTGGTTGCATCGCCTCCGAGCGCATCGGCCAGGAGATGGACGGCATCCTCGCCTCGGGGCGCGTCGCCTGGGCCCTGCGCCATGAATTCGAGGTGCTTGCCGCGGCCATTCCCGAGCTTGGGCCCATGCGCGGCTTCGACCAGCGGAGCCCTTATCACGCCTACGACGTG
>CAVDQW010000291.1:0-2648 GCA_963610995.1 bacterium
TCCAGGAGCAGTGGAGCGCGTATCGCCATGTGGTCAAGGAGGGCAGCAGCTACTCCGCGAGCGTGCGCATCAACGAGCGCTATGCCCAAAACGAGGTCGATTTCTTCGCGACGGTCGTCGACTTCGCAGAGAAGTCCGGCAACCCTGAGGCCGTCAAGTGCGCGAAGGCCTGCTATTACCGCGTGCTGCTCAAGTGGAGCGTGGGCAAGGTCAAGGTCGCGAAGCTCGGCGAGTCCCTCAAGGCCGCGCTGGGCGAGAAGGGCGGGCTCGGTTACGTGCTCGGAGTGCCGCGCTGGTACGCCGTGCTCGCCGCCCGCATGCTCATGGGGCGAGGCGTTAACCTCTAAGAGTTCTGGGCTTTTCGTATCCGTTCGGTTCTTGGCGCGGGCACACGGTAGAGTTAAAAGGATTTGACGTCTATCGATTGGAGTGCCCTTACATGAATCGCACCCTTTCTGTACGAAAGTCGCTTTTGTGCGCGGTCGCCGCCGCGTGCGCCTTCTTCTGCGCCTTGGTTTGCGTGGCGCCGGTGACCGCTCAGGCCGAGACCGACGTTGAGACGATGTATCGCCTGTACAACCCCAACACGGGCGAGCACTTCTATACCTCGAGCTACATCGAGATCGGCAATTGCGTCGTGAACGGCTGGCGCTGCGAGGGCGGCGCCTGGTTGGCCCCGGTCGAGTCCAACACCCGGGTTTATCGCCTCTACAACCCCTACGCCGGCGATCACCACTATACGATCAACGCCGACGAGGTCGAGATGCTGGAGGAGGCCGGCTGGATCTTTGAGGAGAACGCCGGTTGGTTCTCCGACGACAGCCAGACGGCGGCGGTTTATCGCCAGTACAACCCCAACGCGACCACCGGCTGCCACAACTTCACGACGAGCGAGGTCGAGAAGAACAGCCTGGTCAACGACAGCGGCTGGAACGACGAGGGCACCGGCTGGTACGCCTCCGGTACCTTTACGAGCAAGACCTATTACGACGAGGACGCCCTGACCGCGTCACAGGCCGGGCTCAACGTGACCGACGACACCGTCGTGGTCTACCGACTCTACGACGTCCAGAACGGCGCGAACTACTACACGACCGATTTGATGCAGATCGGTATTCGCGTCGCCGACCAGCAGTACATCTTCAAGGGGGCCGCGTGGCTCTCGCCCAAGATTTCCAACACCCCGGTCCACTGCATCGTGAACCAGAAGACCTGGGAGGCGCTCTATGTGACTGAGGGCGGAGAGTATCGATCCCTTATCAGCGGCGACTGGAAGGATGAGGGCATCGCTTTCTATGCCTGCGATTCCGAGACCGACGCTCCCGTTTACCGCTTCTACGACTCGGATGGCAAGTATGACGACGAGGAGTACACCCGCATCTTTACCGCCAGCGCGAGGGAGCGAAAGTACCTGGTGAAGGCCGGGTTCAACGACGAAGGCGCGAAGTTCTACGTGGTCGCGGCCCCTGTTGACGATAACGGGACGTCCTGGACCCACTGGGCGGTCGCCGACTCCTATCAGAACAAGATTTTTGTCTACAACTCCAACGACCGGCTGGTGAAGACCATCGATTGCCAATTTACCGGTAAGTCTAAATTCGGCGATCATCCGTGGCAGGGTCAGCACACCGTTTGCCGCAAGGCCCGCGGTTACTGGGAGGACGGCGCCTGCGAGGGCGTCAACGACTGGTGGGTCTGTTTCGTTGACGCGGTTACCGACAGTCAGGATGGGACTGGTCACCTGAGGTACCTCGGCGACGGCAAGTACGAGGACGGCGCCGGTTTCCACTACGGTTTCTCGGGTTCCGGCTGCGTCGTCATCGGCAACTACGACGACGCCAAGTTCCTCTACGACTTCCTCGACGTGGGGTCGACGGTCGTCTGCAAGTAACACGGCTCGTCTAAGTAAAGTTAAAGGGTCGCTGACCAGCTCGGTCGGCGGCCCTTCTTTGTGACTGTGTGAGTTCTTCTAAAGGCTGTGCGCTACCACTTCAAGTCCTTGCCCGAGTGGGCGATGAACGCGCGGTAGGCGGCCAGGAACGGGCGCATGAGGTGCGCCTTGTAGAACCAGGCGGACAAGGTCAGCTTGGCGTAGGCGCCGCCGTGCTTGGCGGCGTAGGCGGCCCCGATGTAGGGTGAGCGGCGCCAAGTGGGGAAGTGCTCGTCGAGGTAGCGCGTGGTCTCTGCCATCTGGGCCTTGAGGTCCACGTCCTTGCTGCACGAGAGACGGAAGCTCATCGAGACGCCGAGGTGCAGGAAGACCGTGGCATCGAGCGACTGGCGAAGCTCCGGCTCGGCCCCGTCGGCGTCGAAGTCGGCGGCCACCTCGAGGAGTGCCCGCCGCACGCTCTCGACCTGCGGGACCGTCACCGTGTTGATCATCGAGCCCTCGCGGATCATGTACCGGTAGGGCGCCGCGCCCGTGAAGGCCACCGGTTTGTCGGAGGCCAGGTAGGCGAGCTGCGAGAGCGTGACGTCCTCAAGGATCGCCGGGGGCTCGTCCAAGCGGTGCATGCGCAGCAAGAGGTCGCGGCGGAAGCACTTGTTCCATGCTGCGGGGTTTATCTCGATGAGGCGGCCGGGGTCGGTGTGCGCAAGGAAGCTCGGATTCTCGTCCGCCATCTCGGTCGAGAGCACCTTGCCCGTGC
>CAVDQW010000292.1:0-2587 GCA_963610995.1 bacterium
TAGAATTTAAGCCAGTTTTGTATTGCATCATGCAATCGCGGAGGTTCCCATGAAGTACGCCGACCTTATCGACGGAGAGGCCACCCCGAGCGAGCTCAGAAGCTTCCTCGTGGACGGTGAGAACGTGGCCGTGACCATCCGAATCCCCAAGAACATGCGCGACGCCGCCAAGGACGCGGCCGCCCTCAACGGCGTCAGCTTCACCTCCCTGGTGAAGACGAGCCTCATCGAGTACCTGTCCAAGAAGGAGAAATAGCCATGCCCACAAGCGACGAGCTCATCAAGGCGGTCGGCGCCAACATACAGGAGAAGGCATCGCTCATCTGGAGCGTGGCGGACACCCTGCACGGCCCCTACAAGCAGCACGAGTACGGCCTGGTCATCCTGCCCATGACCGTCATCAAGCGCTTCCACGACTGCCTGCTGCCCAAGCACGACGAAGTACTTGCCGAAGCCGAGAAGCGCAAGGGCCTCGCCGTGAAGGACGGCTTCCTGCGCAAGGCCTCGGGCTACCCCTTCTACAACACGTCCAAGTTCACCTTCGAGACCCTCAAGGCCGACCCGGACAACATCGAGGACAACTTCCGCGACTACATCAACGGCTTCTCCGAGAACGTCCAGGACATCCTGGCCCGCATGAAGTTCTCCGACCAGATCGAGCGCCTGGCAGACCCCGACGCCCCGCTGCTCTACCAGGTTGTCTGCGACTTCTGCAAGCCCCAGGCCGACATGTCGCCCGACAAGATCGCCGCGGTGGACATGGGCTACATCTTCGAGAACCTCATCCAGCGCTTCTCCGAGTCCTACGACGAGGACGCCGGCGCCCACTTCACCAGCCGCGACATCGTCTACCTCATGACCGAGCTGCTGGTGGCGGCCGACCCCCACGTCTTCGACGGCGACCGCATCACCAAGACGGTCTACGACCAGACCATGGGCACCTCGCAGATGCTCGGCTGCACCGAGGAGCGCCTGCGCCAGCTGGACGCCGACGCCCGCGTGACCCTCTACGGCCAGGAGTTCAACCCCTTCACCTACGGTATCGCCAAGGGCTCGGCCCTCATCCGCGGCGAGGACGACACCAACATGCGCTTCGGCGACACACTCTCCAACGACCAGTTCGACGGCTTCAAGTTCGACTACTGCATCTCCAACCCGCCCTTCGGCGACCCGTGGAACCCGCAGGCGTCCGCGGTGGAGAAGGAGCACAAGCAGCCTGGCGGCGGCCGCTTCCCGGTGGAGAAGCTGCCCGCCAAGGGCGACGGCCAGATGCTCTTCGTGCTCAACGGCCTGGCCAAGCTCAAGGACGACGGCGTGATGGCCATCGTCCAGGACGCGAGCCCGCTCTACAAGGGCAAGCCCGGCAGCGGCGAGGACTGCATCCGCCGCTACGTGCTTGAGAACGACTGGCTGGACGCCATCGTGCAGCTGCCCAACGACTCGTTCTACAACACCGGCATCGCCACCTACGTGTGGCTGTTCAGCAAGGGCAAGGCGCCCGAGCACGCCGACAAGGTGCTGCTGGTGGACGCCTCGCAGTGCTTCGAGAAGCGCCGCAAGGGCATCGGCGACAAGAAGAACGACATCACCGGCACCTGCCGCGACCTTATCGTCCAGGCCTACTCCGAGTACCGCGACGGCACCTGGGAGGCCACGGGAGAGAACGGCCAGACGGTGACGGTTGAGGCCCGCCTCATGGACACCGTGGAGTTCGGCTTCAACCGCGTGACGGTGGAGAGCCCGGTGCTGGGCGAGGACGGCGAGCCCGTGCTCAACAAGCGCGGCAAGATGCAGGCCGACAAGGCCAGGGAGGACACCGAGGACATCCCCCTCACGCAGGACATCGACGCCTACATCGAGCGCGAGGTGCGGCCCTACAGCCCGCACGCCTGGGTGGACAAGAAGAAGACCAAGGTGGGCTACACCATCCCCTTCACGCGCGTGTTCTACAAGTACGCCGAGCTGGAGCCCTCGGCCGACATAGCCCAGCGCATCCTGGAGCACGAGAAGACCCTCGAGGCGAGCCTCGAGGCACTGTTCGGCGAGGTGCGATAGATGAGGGCCATGAAGGACAGCGGCGTCGAGTGGCTGGGAGAGGTGCCGGCCGGGTGGGGGCTGCATAGGGGAAAGCGTCTGTTCAGGCTTACGAACGACAGGGGCAACGACGACCTCACGCTCCTCGCGGCAACACAGAAATACGGCATGTGGCCCCAGTCGAGGCTCGAGGGCGTTGTCCGTGTTAAAGAAGACACCGATCTCAGCACGTTCCGAACGGTGCACAAGAACGACTTCGTGATCAGCCTGCGCAGCTTCCAAGGTGGGTTCGAGCGCTCAGACTTCGAGGGCGTCTGCTCTCCTGCCTACCAAACGTTCTGTGCAACCAAGCCCATCAATCACCAGTACTTCAAGTACCTGTTCAAGTCACCTTCGTTCATTGACCACATGAACTCCCTGACGCTCGGCATTCGCGAAGGAAAGACGATTAAATACGATGATTTTGCTGTTCAGAAGCTTCCTGTTCCTCCCGTTGAGGAGCAGGCCCGCATCGCGGACTTTCTGGACGCGAAGTGCGCCGAGGTCGACCGCG
>CAVDQW010000293.1:0-2575 GCA_963610995.1 bacterium
GCTAGCCCGTCTGCTGGGGGGTCTCGAGGCGCCCCGACGCCGAACTCATGTGCGGTGTTGATGTTCACTGAGAACTAGCCCGATCGGTCACCGCGACGTGAGCAGCGCGGTCACCGAGAACTGAGCAGTTTGGTCAAGTAGGGCCGCGCCCCGGCGTCCAGGGGCGCGGCCCTTGCCGTAGCGTTTTCCCGGGCGGCCACTTTGGCGAGAGACCCGCCCGGGAAGGAAAGGAAAGATGACCGTGCCCCTGAACACAAGGAATGATATACGCGCGATGGACGCGGCGGGGACGCCGAGGGCCGAGATAGCCCGCAGGCTCGGGGTCAGCCGCAACACCGTCGCCAAGTACGCCGACATGGAGGACATGTCGCCCGCGCCGCCCCTGCCCCGGGAGAGGGCGCGGCCGGCGATGGAGGGGCAGGAGGACTGGGTCCGCGGCGTGCTCGAGTCCGACCTCGGCGCGCCCCGCAAGCAGCGCCACACCGCCAAGCGCATCTACGACAGGCTCGTGGAGGAGCGCGGCTTCGGCGGCTCGTACTCGACCGTGCGCCGCTTCGTCCTCGACTGGAGGCGCTCGAGGGCCGCCGGCGCCGGGGAGGGGTACCTGGAGCTGGAGTGGGCGCCGGGCACCTGCCAGGTCGACTACGGCAACTTCCGCGCCGAGGTCGCGGGCGAGATGCTCGACCTGATGCTGCTCGCGGTCACCCTGCCGCACTCCAACGAGAGGCAGTGCGTCGCCACCCGCACGCACCGCTCCGAGTGCATGTGCGCCGGCCTGGTCGAGATCTTCGGCCGCTGGGGCCGCTCGCCCAGGGCCATGGTCCTGGACAACGCCACCGAGGCGGGGCGCATGGTCCGCGGCGTCGTCACGGAGTCGGAGCTCTTCTCCCGCTTCAAGGGCCACTACCGGATCGAGACGCGCTACTGCAACCCCTACTCGGGCAACGAGAAGGGCTCGGTGGAGAACGCCGTCGGGTTCCTCAGGCGCAACCTGCTCGTCCCGGTGCCCTCCGTCGGCTCGCTGGCCGAGCTCAACGCGGCGCTCGCCGAGGGCTGCGCGCGGCTGTCGGCGGCGGGGCGCGCCCGCGACGGCAGGCCGACGCCCGAGGCGCTCGCCGAGGACCTGGCGCAGATGCTCCCGCTGCCGGGCGTCGCCTTCGACGCGGTCAGGTGGGTGAGGGCGCGCGCGGACAAGCGCGGCTACGTCGTCGCCGACGGCAGGGAGTACGTGGCGGGGCCCGCCTGGCACGGCCGCGAGCTGCTGGTCGGCCTCAGGGCCGCCGACGTGGTGATCCTGGCGGACCGCGGGCGCGTCGTGGCGAGGCTGCCGAGGGCCTACGGGGAGGGGCCGGCCGTCCGCAACCCGCTGGCGCTCGGGCCGGCGGTGATAGCGCGCCCGAGGGCGTTCGGCGAGTCGACGCTCAGGCGCGACATGCCCGCCGAGCTCGTCGAGAGGATCGACCGCATGGACGCCGCGGGCAGGCGCGCGACGCTCAGGGCGATCGGGCGCGCGGCCCGTGCGTCGGGCTTCGGGGCCGCCTGCGAGGCCGCCTCGAGGGTCGCCTCCGGCGGGCGGGTGCCCGACGACGCCACGGTCGACGTGCTCGCCAGGCGCATAGCCTCGGGCGGCGGCTCCGAGGGCGGCTGCGACCTGGCCGTCTACGACGGGTTCGTCAGGAAGGGGGCGGTCGTCGATGCCGGTTAGCGCGGGCCTCGCGGCCAGGGTGCTGGAGGCCGGGAGGTCCTGCTCGCTGACGGGCGCCGTCCTCAGGGAGTGGGCGGAGGCCGGCACGCCCAGGCAGGTCGAGTACCTCGCCGGCTACCTGGAGGCCGAGAGGGCGAGCAGGGAGGCCTCCAAGCGCGCCACGCTGCTGAGGCGCTGCGCGCTGCCGGCGCCGAAGAGCTTCGACGGCTACGACTGGTCGGCCGTCTCGTGGCCCGAGGGGCTCGGCCGGGAGGACCTGACGTCGCTGTCCTTCCTGGCCCGCCGCGAGGACCTGGTGCTCATGGGCGACGTCGGGACGGGCAAGACCCACATGGCCTCCGCGCTGTGCGCCCTGGCGTGCGAGTCGCGGGTGGAGGCCCGCTTCTTCACGGCCTCGTCGCTGGTCATGCGCCTGCGCCGCGCGGCAGAGGAGGGCAGGCTCGACCGGGAGATGTCCCAGATCGGCCGCGCGGGGCTGCTGGTGATAGACGAGCTCGGCTTCCTGCCGCTGGACCCGGAGGGGGCGAGGCTCCTCTTCCAGGTCTTCGCGGACGCCTACGAGAGGCAGTCGGTGGTCATCACCACCAACCTGGAGTTCAGCCGCTGGGGCTCGGTCTTCGGCGACGACCAGATGGCCGCGGCGGTCATAGACCGCGTCGTCCACCACGGCCGCCTGCTGCAGTTCCGCGGCGAGTCCTACCGCGTCAGCCACGCGCTCATGCAGGAGGGGTAATGCTCAAAAATCCTGCTCAGCAAACGTGAGCGGGATGCTCAGATTCCGATGCTCTTTTTGCTCAAACCTACTTGACTAAACACACGAATACCCACTTGCCTAGAATGCGGGACTGTGATGTCGGCCCATGGGGGCAA
>CAVDQW010000294.1:0-2572 GCA_963610995.1 bacterium
GGACGATGTGGAGGTGGGCTAGATGGAGCTTGAGCCTGGAACCGTCCTGTGGTCGGTGGCGGTGGGGAACCTGCCGCTCGCGCCGTGGAAGCTCAGCAAGGTCGCGAAGGAGTTCAAGAAACTGGACGGGTTCGTCGGCGTGCACGTCCTGCCGCGCGGCACCCTGCTCTTCTTCGAGAGTGAGAATGCGGCGAAGGTGGGCCGAAACGAGATGCAGGCCACGGGCAACGGCGCGGGTCGCAACATCTGCCGTTGGGTGGTCGCCGCCGACGGTATGCCCGAGTTCGACAAGGAGTGGGCCAAGGCCCACGGGATGGAGAGGAGAGACGATGACTAAGACCGTGATCAACCTGGGCAAGTACCGCCTTAAGCAGTACGACGCCCGCAACTGGGCGATGGAAGAGTACCGAGCGCCCGCGCCAGGCAGGGGGGCGGTCATCGCAAAGGACGCCTCCGCGAAGTGGCGTCCGTGCGACAGGTACTTCCAGTCGGTGCGCGGGGCCCTCGCGTACATCATCGACCACGAGCTCATCGCGGACGGCGGCGAGTACGACGTTCGCGACGCCTACGAGCGCGAGGTCGGCATCCTGCGCGAGATAGCCGAGGTGGCCGACAGGCTCGAGGTGGTCGGGTGACGGGGAAAGACCCCGCCAGGTACAGCGGCGACGGCGAGGTCTCGTGCAGCAGGGCGATGAAGTCCATGATGCACGGGACCTCGCTCGGCCCCATGGCCCAGTGGTGGTGGGGCTGCGCGTTCAAGTATCTGTGGCGATGGGTCCACAAGAACGGCGAGGAGGACCTAGCCAAGGCGGCTGACTGCATCGAAAGGCTTAGGGCTGAGGTCTACGAGAAAGAAGAGGGATAATGCTGGATATGCTGCTGGCCGCTTACTGCATGGCCATCATTGTGTTGTGCGTCGCATTCGTCTGCTATTGCCGAAAGACCAACGAGACCATAGCCATCCTGACTGGTTGCGTCGACCAGACGGTTGGCCTTTACGCAAAGCTCGCCAAGCGTGTCAAGGTCATCGAGGAGATGAGCTGATGGACAAGCGCACGCGGCTCGGTCACGCCGTAGGGATTGCGGCGCTGTTCGCGGCTATCGCCCTGGCGACATACCTGCTCTACTGCATCCTGCTCCCGACGCTCCCGAAAGCCACGTCCTCCAGCCCGATATGGGCATACGGCGGCGGCATCGGGTTCGTCGACGGCACCGAGTGGCGCGGAAGGTCGGCGATACTGATAGACCAGAAGACGGGCGTTGAATACCTGATGGTACAGGGCGAGGACGGCCAGACCGACGTAACCCTGCTGGTGAACGCCGACGGCAGCCCCAAGGTCGCGGAGGAATAGATGCGGAGACACAGGATTTGCATGGTCACGACCTGCGATGGGTGCGGCGAGGAGGAGCTGAGGGAGATGAGGGGCGAGCACCTGCCCCTGGTGCCGTCGACCTCGGACTTCGAGCCGCTCAAGGGTTGGATGGAAGTAATCGGAGCCGACACCAAGCTCCTCTGCCCGAGGTGCGCCAAGAGGTTCAGGGAGAGCACGTCGTGGCTGTGGCCCGAACAAGGAACTGACGAGCCCACGGAAGCCCGTGTCCATGACAGTGAGGAATAGGTATGGCGGATAAGACGTATGTGCTGACGGTCGGGGAGGTGCTGTTCGTCAGGAAGATGGGGCATAGGGCCAGGGGCGGTCCCCGGAGGTTCCTGTTCACGCCGACGAACATCCTGTCGCACCTCAGCTACGAGGACTATCCGATGAAGAGCCTGCGACCGAGCGACGCCAAGGAGATAATGGACACGCTCGTCGGCCACGGCATCCTTGAGCGCGACGGGGACGGCTATCAGATGACGGAGCACGGCTACGACGTCTACCTCGAGATAATGGCAGGGGTGGACCGCCACTCCATCGCGCGGCGGACGAACAGGAAGGTGGCCGAGAATGCCCGGCAAAGGCGGAAACAAGATAAGCAGTAAGACCAACGCCATCTCGATGGACATGTGGCTGGAGATCTTCAACAGCCCGTCCATCGACCTCGGCGACGCGGAGGCGCTGACCCAGCGGATGTTCGACTTCGTGGCCATGTGCAAGAAGTACAACGTGAAGCCGGGCATCAGCGCGTGGTGCCAGTACATCAACTGCACGCGGCAGGAGGTCATCGACTGGTCCAAGGGCAAGAGGACCAGGCTCGACGGCATCCTCACCAGCGAGAGCGCGGCGGTGCTCCAGAAGAGCTTCGGCCTGTTCGAGGTGGCGTGGGAGACGGCGTTCCTGCAGAACGAGTTCTACTCGCCAGCGACGGGCATCTTCTACGCGAAGAACAACTTCGGCTACAAGGACGAGTCGGAGACGGTCGTGAAGCACGCGCAGTCCGAGCAGGGCCCCGACGTGAAGAAGCTCCGGGCGAAGTACGCCGCAGCCATCCCCGAGTCCGTGGAGGCTCAGGACGTGGTGGTCTCGGAGCCGGCGAAGGAGCTGCCCGAGGAATCGGCATAAAAAAAGCCCCGAGGGCCATCGGCCCCGGGGCTTTACTTGTTCAGGCTATCGGATGCTAGGCCTCGACGTAC
>CAVDQW010000295.1:0-2507 GCA_963610995.1 bacterium
GCGGCCGTTGGGCGAGGTGTCGAAGCCCCCGTCGCCCATCTCCAGGTTACGGTCTACCGGAAGGTAGAGCTCGGAGATCTGCGGGAGGTAGGAGTTCTGCAGCTCCACCGACGCTGCGGCGAGAAGGCGCGAGGTCAGCTCCTGAGCGATCTCGTTGCCGGGGCTCGGGTCGGGCATTGCGGTGAGATACGCGTTGCGCTTGGCCTCGATGTCTTTGAGCTGGTCGGGACTGAGCTCGGAAGCGGCGGAGATGCCGTTCTCGGCGAAATCGGCCGCCTTCCGGGCGGTCTTGCGTACGATTGATCCGATTCCCATTACGCGTCGCTCCTCTTCTTCCAACTTCTGAGGCCTTCGACCTGCTTTTTCTTGGCCTGGAGAAGTTCCATAGTCTGCTTGAGGTCGCTGATCTCGGCCTCGAAGTGCTTGATTTCCTCGTTCTTCTTGGCGAGAGTGGGGCTGAGTTCCACTAAGTTCTCCCTGAGCAGCGCCTTGAGCTGCGAGAGCCAGTAGTCGAAGCTCGTTTTGTGATTGTTCTCGATTTCAGGGCAAGCTTCCTCCGCGATGTACTTGCGCAGGGCGCCGTTGTAGGTGTTTGCCACCTTGAAGGCGTTGAGGCGTTCAGTGTCGAGCAGCGAGAGCTCGCCGAGCCAGATGCCGTGCATCTTTTCTCTATTGAACAGCCCGTCGAAGGACGCGGGAACGGAGAAGTCCAGATAGCTGGCGATTACCTTCGTGAGTTGGTCGCGCTTCTCGGGATCGAGCTCGCTTGACTCTGTTACGAGCGCCGTGAGTTCCTTCTTGCAATCTTCCGTCTGCTGTCGCCAGTAGTCGCGCGACCTCGCCACGAGCGTTTCCTGCCCGGAGACGGCGGCACTTGTGAGCATCTCGTCAATCTCCTCGAGTGCTCGGTCGCCCGCCGTCTCGACGGAGGCCTTACGGGTGCTCTCGCGCTCCCGGGCCAGGTCGAAGGTGGTTTTCATGTCCTCTGCGGCGCTGCTGAAGATGGCTCGGAACCTGTCCAGGCTGGGAGCCTCGAACATGCCTCTTGCGTTGTTGCCAAAGTTATCCCTGAGCGAGTCACAGGCCTCCGAGAATCTATTACTCAGGCCTTCCAAGCCGTTATGGTCCTGCTCCTCCGCGATGAGGTCCGACTCGCGGGATTGAATCGTCTCGGCAGTGACGGGCGCGCTAGCTTCTTCGACAGCCTTCTCCATGACTTCGGGGTAACCGTCATGCGCCGTCTTCTCGAGTTCGCCGGTCTTGTCATTAAGGCTTTTGATGAACTCCTGTTCCTTCTCGCTGTACTCGTCCTTGCAGGAGTCACGTAGCTGCTCGAACGCCATGGACTTGTTCAGAAGCTCGTAGTTGGCCTCTTCGACAATTTCGCTAAGGAAGCGGCTCGCCTGGTCGCACTTGTTGTACTCGGAGTACTTTTCGGCAAACTGTTGCAGTGCGTACTCGACGGAGTAGATGCCGCTGTTCTTGAGGACGGGGTCGGGACACTGCTCGTTGGCCGCCGCCACCTTTCGCCCGATGTTTCCCGGCAGGATGTCGAACTTGTACAGCTGCTGGTAGAACTCGGCCTCCGGGTCCCGGAAATCGTCGGCGTTGCGGTAAATCTTGGCGTAGTGGGGGTTGCCGAGCTTGCCTCCCGTTTTGGCGCCGAGAGCGAAAATGCTGGCGACGTAGTAGACGCCCTGAGGGCTCATGGTTTTTGGGACAATCTGTCCGAGCACATCGTTCTTATTGAAGGATTCCTCGCGTAGGTCCGCCTCGTCGGCACGATTGACCACGAGCAGGGAGAGGCGTGAGTCGATGGCCTTGAACTCTTTGACCTTGTTGCACAGGTCAAGGCCGTCGTTGCTGTCGAGCGCGTCGTTCTTGCCGACGAACACGAGAATACCGTTGGACATCCTCTCCATCTCGGCCTCGAGTACCTCCGCGTGCTTGGAGAAGGTGGCGGAGTTGGAGCCAGGCGTGTCGAAGATGACGAAGTCACGCGAAAGCGCCCACTGGCTCAACGGGCTGAAGGGCGTTTCGACCTCGATGGCGTCGGAGACCTCTTCGTCGCCTTTCCAGTAGTTCAGCTCCTTGAGGACGGCCCTCATCTGGGAGATGAGCTCTGCGGGCGTCTCGGAAAGCAGCGACTTTAGCGTCTCTGCGGCCTTGCTGGCTTCGTCCGAAATCGATTCGAGACCGGCAGGGCCGAACGTCGCCCTGACGAGGAAATCGTTAAGCCTGAACGAGATAGTGCCATGGTCGGCAAATTTAGAGCGCCTGATCTTGAAGATGCGGCCCGTGGTGGGCTTTTCGTCGCTCGCCAGCAGCTCGTAACCGATCAGCGCATTGATGAAGGCCGACTTTCCGGCGCTGTAGTTGCCGATGACGCAGACGGGGACGGCCTCCTTTGTTGCGTCGCGGAACTTGACGATGTTCTCCCTGATGGTTTCGTTGTTGGGGAGCTTGCCGGCGACGACGGGCTCGATCGAGTCGAAGATGTTGACGAT
>CAVDQW010000296.1:0-2489 GCA_963610995.1 bacterium
GGCCTTGGCCGCGTAGCCGCGCAGGACGTCGCAGACGGTGTCGGAGACGCCCCTGAGGGTCTTCCTCACAACCTCACAATCCTCACGGGACGGGTCGGCCACTTCATCCTCGCCCTCGGCGTAGGACGCCTCGAGGAGGCGCAGGCCCGCCGAGACCACCTCCGCGTAGCTCAGTCCATGGTCGGCCGCGACCCCCTTAAACAACTCCAAGTCCTCATCGCTCAGCCCCTTGATGCCCAACTGTTTCGCGACGGCCATAACGTCCCCTTCCCGGATACTCATGCGTACCCGCGCTACGTCGCGGTACCCGCGGATACCGCTGTTTACCTGCGGCTACCCGGCTACCCGCCAAGCGCCTCAAGCCAACGGTAAAGGGCACGACGGACAGCTTCGGAGACGTTCCGGCGTCAGGGCGCACGGCTCCACATTTCGTCCCGTGCGTCATACGGCGAGGCGAGCGCTCCTCGTGAGGAGCGTTGCAATCCCAGCAGTCCCCGCGAGGGGAAGGAGGAGCCATGCCGGCGCGACCCTCGCCCTCATGACCGGCATGCGCCTGGGCGAGGTGTGCGCGCTGCGCTGGCAAGACATCGACTTCGGCGCCGACTGCATCCGCGTGGGCCACGCCCTCACCAGGGTTCGCGGGCACTTCCGGCTCTCCGAGCCCAAGACCGCGACCTCCAGGCGCACGATCCCCTTCGGGTCCAAGCTGAGGCGGACGCTGCTCGAGCGCCGCGCTGCGATGGAGGCCGAGGCCGCCGAGGCGGGCCGCGGCTGGGACTACGGCCTCTTCGTGGTGGGCGACGCCTGCGAGGGATCCTTCAAGAGCCCGCAGTGCCTCAGCAAGGAGTGGCGACAGCTCGCCGGCGTCCTGCGCCTCGTCGGCACCCAGGGCCGCCGCCCGACCTTCCACGACCTGCGCCACACCTTCGCCACCATCGCCGTGGCGAGCAGCGTGGACATAAAGACCGTATCAGTGCTGCTGGGGCACGCCGACCCCGCGATGACGCTGAGGGTCTACGCCGACAGCCTGGAGGACAGCAAGCGCGCCGGGATAGAGCGGCTGGACGGGATTTTGTAGGGGCGAGGGGCTCCGCAAGGTGCGCCAGGCGGGACAGGTGCGAAGTCGCTCCCCGCGCGAGGCAAGTCATCACAAAACCTCAATACGCCACAGGCAGATGGTCCGCGATCGCCGATTCCGGACCAATCTAGAGATGCGGCAAGGTGCTGCAACGCAAACGGCGCCCGGAATTCCGGGCGCCCTCGCCGGTCCCCGAACGCTCTCGAGGCTCAAGCCCCGGTCGCCGTCTTCCGCCGAATGACCCCTAGGCAAAATGGCGCGGCCCTATACTTAAAACCACCTGCTTCGATATTACATTCACCTCCCGAAGGACGGCCGCACATGATCGACTCCGTCAGCATGACCATCCGCTTCATCGGCCACGACCCGGACGGCATCCGAATCTGCCACGTCGAGGGGGAGTCGCTCGTCACCGTCATCGTCCCCAGGGAGATGCTCGCCCAGGCCAAGGCGCTGCCCGCCCTCCCCAACCGCGGCATCTACTACCTGCTCGACGAGGACCACGGCGTCATCGGCCGCGTCTACGCCGGCCAGACCATGCAGGGGCTCGGGCGCCTTGACGCGCACAAGGCCAAGAAGGAGTTCTGGAACAAGGCCGTCATGTTCCTGGACGACAACGCCAACATCGACCGCGACGTCCTGGACGCCCTCGAGGCCGACGCCATCGACTACGTGCGCAGCCACGGCTCCTACGAGACGGAGAACTCCGCCACGCCCAACCCCGCGCGCGACCCCTACAAGGAGCAGCGCGTGGCGAGGCTGCACAGGAGCATCCTCTTCCGCATGGAGGCCCTCGGCTACGACCTGGACCGCACCTACGACGGGCCCGCCGCGGGCGACAGCCTCTTCCACACCAAGAAGGGCGGCGTGCGCGCGAGCGGCCGCTACGACAAGGAGACCGGCCGCTTCACCGTGCTGGCGGGCTCGCCCGTCGCGCTCGAGAAGCCCATCATCAAGAACCGCTCGGCCGTCGAGGAGCGCGAGAGGCTCTTCGGCGACGCCACAAAGCGCGCCGGGCTCGGCGAGGACGTGACGTTCCCCTCCCCGTCCGCCGCGGCCGTCTTCGTCCTCGGCGGCAGCCAGAACGGCTGGACCGAGTGGGTCAACGACTCCGGCCAGACGCTGGACGAGGTGTACCGCGGGGAGAAGTAAGGCTTTACGCCCTCTGACAAACCGCGATTTGTCGACCTGCGCGGCGAAGCCGGCGAACTCCTGTTGGAGTTCGAGCGGCGGCAACGGAAATTCCTTGGCGGAAAGCGCACTTTTGTTCAGGATGCCCTTGAGCTGCATATTGATGCTATTGCATAGGTAGTCCTTTGACAGCGTAAGGAGCACCAGCAGGAACCTCGAGTCAACATCAGTTCCGGGCACAATCGCATTGATCTGCTGGTTGAATGCAACCTCTCTGTCC
>CAVDQW010000297.1:0-2419 GCA_963610995.1 bacterium
CTATGGTCGAGATACCACTAACGAGTTGATTGAACCTGCCTACCCTCAAGCGATTGATGGGCTGCCACAGCTCATTAACGTATTCTGCTGATGTCCCATTATAGCAACATCGAACGTGATAAAATCACGTTCGATGAAAGGAGAAGCCTATGCTGCTCGATCTAATGGTGGGGAACTGGATGTCGTACGGGGGCGAGGCGCAACTCAGCATGCTGGGCTCGCTCGAGCGCCAGCACAAAGAGACGCTCGCCAAGCTGCCCGGGTGGCGCAGCAAGTACGTGCTGCCCGTCGCGGCCGTCTACGGCGGCAACGCGTCGGGCAAGACGGCGCTGTTCAAGGCGCTCGCCGCGTTGAAGGCCATGGTCACCGTCGACGCGGGGGTGGACGGGGTGCTGCCCGTCGACGCCTTCCGCCTCGGGGGCAGCAACGAGCCCACCTCCCTGGACGTCACGTTCCTCGCCGGCGCGAACGTGTACAGGCTCTACGTCGAGGCGACGCCCACCGCCGTCGCGTACGAGTCGCTCGAGTTGTTGCGGGAAAAGGTGAGCACCACCCTGTACGAGCGCGAGGCCGCCGAGGAAGACGCCGACTCGTACGCCTTCGACGAGGGCTTCTTCGACGACCTCGGGCACGTCGCCTACGCCGCGCAGAGCACGCGCGCGAACCGGCTGTTCCTTGAGAGCGCCGTCTCGCAGAATGTCTCCGAGCTCGAGGAGGCGCACGGCTGGTTCGCTCGCACGCTGGAACTGGTGGGCGTGGGATCGCAAGCGTGGTCGTTCGCCAAGGCGGCGGGCACCCAGCAGGGCTTCCTTGACTTCGCGGGCGACGCGCTCTCGCGCCTGGACACGGGCGTATCGAAGCTCGTCGCCGAGCCGGTCGGGCCCGATGCTCTGCCGAAGGACGCTGCGCTGCGCCGCAGCATCGCCGAGCTCGGCGACGACGGGGTGATAACCGTGGTGCTCGACGTCGAGGCCGGCGACTACGGCTTCGAGATGCTTACCGTCCGCTCGGCGGGAGGGCGCCCCGAGGTGCAGCGCCTGCGCACCGTGCACGTGGGCCTCGACGGCCGCGAGCACGTGTTCTCCCTGGGGATGGAGTCGTCGGGCACCCAGCGTCTGATGGGGCTTCTGCCCATGCTGTTCGACCTGTCGGGCCCGGGCGGCGATGCGGGCCCGAAGGTTTATGTCGTGGACGAGCTCGACCGCTGCATGCATACGATGCTCACGATGCGCCTGATCTCTGATTTCTTGGCGAGCTGCGGGCCCGACACGCGTAAGCAACTCATGTTCACCACGCATGATCTGCTGCTTATGGACCAGTCGGTGATGCGCCGTGACGAGATGTACATCGCCCAGCGCGGCACCGATGGCTGCTCAGAGCTCGTGGGCCTGGCCGAGTTCAAGGACATCCGCTTCGACAAGGACCTGATACGAAGCTACTTGGATGGCCGCTTCGGCGGCATCCCGATGCTTAGTGAGGCGGGTTCGCGTGGCTAGGCGCAAGGGCGGGCTCGCCCCTCGCAAGACCAACGTTCGTGACTACCGCAGCGTGTGCTGGGTGAGCGCAGAGGGCACCACCGAGCGCGACTATCTTGGGATGGCCGTTTTCAAGGGCGCGCCGGTGTCGGTGAGGTTCCCGAAGAACACCCACCCCAACCGGCATAACCCGGCCGCTGTGCTCAAACGGTTCGAGAAGGCGCTGCGCGAGAACGACTTCCGCGCCGCCGACGAGGCGTGGCTCGTGGTGGACGTCGACGATTGGAGCGAGGCCGAGTTCGCTGAGCTTCTGGCCTGGCAGGAGGCAGACGACCGCCATCACCTTGCGGTGAGCAACCCGAAGTTCGAGCTGTTCCTGGTGATGCACTTCGAGAAGGCGAACGGGTGCACCACGCCCGAGAAGGTCGATGCGGCCCTGAAGAAGCACTGGCCCCGCTACGCGAAGCGCGTGTCCCCGACGCAGTTCTCGGCCAAGCAGGTACGCGATGCTGCTGAGAACGCGAGAACGAAGCGCGCAAGCTGCAAAGCCGTGCTGCCTGCACCTGGCATGACGGACGCGCACTTGCTGGTTGAGAGATTGGCCAATTAACCTGTTCGGCAATGAACGACGCGTCTGTGTGCGCGGGTTTGGCATGGCTACACGCCCATTGCGGCGAACATGTCGCCGGCGCTGGCGTAACCGGGCTCGCTGCTGGCGATGATATGATCGGCATCCTTGATGGAATCGAGCGATTCCCTATTGGGTTTGGGGTCCTCGAGGTTCAGCAGGGACCGCGCGATCTTCTTTGGTTGAACGGTGGCCGGGCTTGTTGCCTGACTTCGCGCAGGTCTTGTCTATGGCCAGGTCGATATTCCGGTACAATAGGCAGAACAGCCTAGTAGAAATGGGTGCCATCATGAACATCGATCACAGCATGCTTGAG
>CAVDQW010000298.1:0-2401 GCA_963610995.1 bacterium
GTAGCGGTACCCGACGTAGATGCCCTCCTGATAGACCATGTACGTGCTGTTGGAGCTGGTGAGGCCGGCCCGCTCGGCGTTGGCGTAGGTAAAGCTGCCGGAGTTCACCGTGGAGGGGGCCGAGAGGTTGTCGTAGAGGAACGTGTCGGAGAGCGAGCCCGAGGGGTTCACGGTGCCGGCGAGGATCTTTGCCACGGCGTTGATGCCCTGGGCGCCCACGCCGCCGATCCACAGCACGGAGTCGACGTCGTAGTCGCTGTCCTTGAGGAAGTCGAGCTGGATCGGGTTGGAGGAGTTGAGCAGCACGACGACCTTCTTGACGGTGCCCGCCTCCTTCATGGACCTGAGGTTGGCGAGAAGGTCGCGCTCCTCGTCGGTAAGGCCCAGGTAGCCGCCGGAGCGGGAGTGCTCGTCGGTCGTGTTGAGGTCGTAGCCCTCGCCGCCGACGCGGGAGAGCACGACGACGGCGGCGTCGCCGTAGTCCGCCACGGAAGCGAGCGTGGACTCGTCGTAGACGGACCAGGGCACCTCGTTCACCTGGTTGGCGGAGACCGGGGAGCTGCCGGTGAGGCTCACGGTCTGGCGGGTGTACTCCTCAGCGGAGCCGGCGCCGGTGGTGTAGAAGTCCCACATGGTCTGGTTGACCTGGAAGCCCGCGGACTCCATGGCCTCCTTGAGGTTCGGCACCTCGGAGGTATCGAGGCCAGCGGAACCGGTGCCGCCGTAGACGAGGTCGACGCTCGAGTGGCTGAAGAGCGTGACCTTGGCGCCCGTGCCCAGCGGCAATGCGGCGTTGTCGTTCTTGAGCAGCGTGGCACCCTCGGCCTCGACCTTCTCGGAGAGCTGCTTGCCGTACTCGACTCGCTCATCGTCCGAGGAGAAATCGCTCGTGTAGTACTGCGCCGACTCGTCGGCGTTCGTGACCTGCGTGCGGTTTGCGCCGACGACCAGGTCGAACGTCATCGGGAACCAGTTGAAGCAGTACAGGGCGATGCCGGTCGCGATGAACACGATGGGCAGGATGAAGCACAAGATCTTGGCCGGCAGCGCCACATGGCGCTTCGCCTTCTTCCAGGCTTTCTTCCTTGCCTTGTAATCAGTGGGATCGACGTTGCTTGCCATCTTCCCTCCCCCTTCCTTGGGGTTTCGGGGCGCACCTTGGCGGCGCCCCGAGTCTTCTCTGATATATCAGGTTAGGCAATATTTGAAAGATAGTTGACCTAGTCATCTATCGACTTAGCGGACGGTAGCACCTAAACGGCAAACGGTAGCAGGCCTTATGCACTTGTTCTGTGTTTCGCATACCAGTCAAAGCCCCGCTCATCTGGTATTCCACCGCCCCGAGCTCAAGCGCCCTGGATCGCGCGCAACCAAGGCGCGGGCACCCGACCGTCCCTCAAAACGCCGGAAGTGCGGCGCCGTTTTTGCCCGCGTACCGCACTTCTGCCATATCGAGGCAAAATCCCCCTCTTTTCGCCAGATGTGCGTCACGCCAGCAAACAAAGCGCCGCACATCCCCCAAAAAGAGGGGGCCGACCAATAAAGTCAGCCCCCACATAAAGAAAATCCTTGCAAGCGGTCCCGTGAATCAACCCGCGAGGCCGACCCGCGTTTACCTCGGACGACTTCTGAGCCGCGCAGCGGCGAAGCTGAGCCTGAGGCACACCCGGGGTCGGCCCCCACGCAGGTCGATTTACCCGCTCCTACTCGTTATCGGCCCAGTTGCTCTTCTGCTGGCCCTTCTTCTTCACGAGCTTATACGCGGGGTTCGGCGCGCTGACGCGGCGCCAGGTGGCCTCGTCGCGGCACTCGCCGGCGACGGCCTCGACGTGCGTCTCGCCCTCGCCCAGCGGAATGAACAGGCGGAAGACGTGCGGGTCCTTCGGGTTCTCGGCCACGGTCTCGACCTTCTCGCCGTTGACGTAGAACGTGACGGACGGCTGGTTGGAGTAGGCCTTCACGGTGATGGAGGAGGCGCAGCGGTCCTCGAAGCGCTTGGAGCACACGTGGACGAACGGCTCGTCGCTCCACCAGGCCTTATAGATGTAGAAGGAGTCCTTCTTGGTCTTGCGGTCGAAGGTCACGAGGCCCTTGTGGTTCATGCCGGGCTCGCCGCCCTGGTCGCGTGCATCGGCCGCGAAGTCGAACATGTTCCACACGTGCGTGGCCCAGAAGTACGGGCGCTTATCGAAGAACTTGAGCATGTACTCGTGGTACACGCATTGGTACTCCTCGGTGTGGTCGTTGCGGCGCGGCTTCTCGGAGTGAAGGTTGGGCATGGCCTCGCAGCCGTACTCGCTCATGCCGATGGCGCGGTTCCTGTGGACGAGGCGCCAGAAGCCGAACCAGGCCTTGTTGAGCCACAGGCCCGGCACGTACCAGCCCAGGTAGAGGTTCCAGG
>CAVDQW010000299.1:0-2343 GCA_963610995.1 bacterium
GTTGGCGAGGTCGATGTCGCGTGCCTTGGCGAGGGTCTTGATGTCTGGCATCTTTCGTTCCTTTCTAGAACAGGTCGATGTTGGCGGCTATGGCCGCCTTGCGTTCCTTGGGGTCTTTGATTTCCAAAATGTCTTTCTTGGAGGGCTTGCCGGGCTTGGGCTTCCTCCCCGCCTCCGGTGCCTCGGGGGCGGTGGACTTGGGCTTGAGCTGCGCGACTATCGCCTGTGCCTGCTCGGTCAGCGCGTCCTCGTCGGCGCCGTTGAGCACCGCCACGATGGAGCGGTCGAGACCGGTGGCCTTGGCCACGGTGTCCACGAGCGAGCTGCGTGCGGCGCTGGCCTTCAGCGACTCGTTCTCCGCCTCCAGCGCGGCCAGCCTGTCCTCGACCGTGCGGTCCTTGGACGGTTGTTTCCTGAGCGCCTCCAGCTCCTTGGCGTTGGCCTTGGAGCGGGACTCCCATTTACGGGACTCGGCCTTCACCTGCTCGTAGAGCGCTTTGTAGTCCTGTTCTGACTGCTCGGATGACTGCTCGGCTGTCTGATCGGGTGTCTGGTCGGTCTCGGGGGCGGCGTTCTCTTCTGCCACGGTTCCCTCCTTCCCGCACCCGTGCGGGCGCGGCTCGTGCCCCGTGCGGGGCGGTCTATGGGTATGAAAAAGGCCCCCGTGCGGGAGCCTTGGTTCATCTGGTTATTCGTTCTTGCGCAGCTCGTCGTAGATATGGCGGTTGCCCATTTCGCTACGCAGTAGCCTTGGAAATGGAAACGACCTCTAGAGCGTCGATTAGCATGTAGTGACCCGGGACGTCGCAAACCTCGACGTACTCGATGGGTGCACCATCATCCTCCCAGTTGCGCTCGATATCCGTGAGGGTTCCTGTCACGACATCGCCGTCGTTAAGGAGGACGCCGACAAGGTCGCCGAGGTCGACGTCATCTTGAAATGTCATTTGGCTCGCCTCCGTCGTCGTACCTCGGAACTGCATGAACTCCGTTGTCTGCATAATGGATTTTAAAGCACCTGGTGGGGATGCGCTCGCCTTTGCGGTTAACGACGTAGCCGACGACCTTGTCGGCGGTGCAGATCTCTTTGCGGCTCCATTCGCCGTCGTTGCGCGAGTCGTCCGGGGTTCCGTGTCCGGCGTATTGCTTTATGAGTTCGAGGATTTCCTTTTCGTCCATAGTGAAGCAGCTCGGTTCGATGCCCCTTCCGGTGGCCGCTATTCGGTTTTGCGCAGAACCTTCTACATGGATCAGCTGGTTCTGCTTGAGTTTGAAATCACAATTTGCGACCTCGAGGTCTCTCTCGGCGTAAAGCCTGCTGTAAACAGCCCCTACGGCGTTCTGTATGTAGGGATATATCCGCTTCTCGTGGTCCTTTTCGGCACGGGTGAGGTCGTCCCGCGCGTCTATCTCCTCGTAGTCCCTCCACCGCCGCAGCCACTCGTCGGGGTCGTAGCCCTCGACCTCTCCGCTGCCGTCGTCGGGTACGACCAGGCAGCGGCAGTTGGCGTGGTAGTGGTTGAACTCGCCGGCGGTCTTGCGCGTCCAGTAGACGAAGCCGCGGCTGGCGAGCATCGCGCAGAAGGTGCACGTGTCGCCGCCCTGCGGGACGCGGGCGAAGCGCGTCCCCTTGCCGCCGCCCCCGTGCCTATAGCGTTTCCTGTGCCCCGTGGCCTTCTGTTTCTTGCAGCTGGATATAACGGTCTCGTTCACGTCGCGGCGGGCGAAGTACGATGCCCTGTCCGCGCACGCCTTCGCGAAGCCGCCGATGTCGCCGTCGACGAGCTTGCCGGCGTTGTAGCGGGCGAAATCCTCGACGAACTCGCGGCTCACCCGCGACTGCGCCGGGACCTTCGCGGCCTGCCCGGTCTGCTCCTCGTAGAGAGTACACGCCAGCTCGCGGGTCATCCCGCCGTACTGGTCGGCTGCGGCCATGAGCGTCTCTATGGCCAGCTCGCGCATCTCGGCGACCTCCAGGCCTTGCGCCCATGCCCGTTCGAGCACGCCGCGCACGTAGCCCGCAGCCGCGTCGGATATGGAGTCCACGCCAGCGGCATAGGACTCGATCGTGCCCCTACTGAGCATCGGTCTCTGCCGCCTCAGCGCGTCCGGCGAGGAAGTCGCACACGGCCTTCCTCGACTGGTTGCGCTCGCACTCGGAGGTGAGGTTGCGCACCTCGTCGTCGTCGAAGCCGTTGAGCCGCCAGAAGGTCGGGGTGCCCGCGAAGCCGTCCACGACCGATGCCAGCTTGATGGAGCTGTCGGTCTGCTGCGCCAGGGTCGGCATCGCCGGGTTGAGGAAGTGCACCGACACGTCGTAGGCCGCCGCCGCGTCGGCGTAGG
>CAVDQW010000300.1:0-2341 GCA_963610995.1 bacterium
GGACTCCGCCGTCTCCATGGCGCAGGGCGCGATGGAAAGCGTGAACAGCGCCCTCGGCTCAGGCACCAGCGCGGCCAGCTCCAAGGGCTCGGAGATGATGTCCAGCTTCAAGAGCGGCCTTCAGTCGGTCGTCAGCTCCGTGTCGTCGCTCGCCACCCAGACTGCCAAGACCGTGCAGGACGGCCTCGGCTCAAACTACTGGGGCGCGAACTCGGCGGGTCAGAACGAGATGGGCGGCTTCAAGGACGGCCTCAACAGCGCGGCGTCCAACATCTACAGCGTCGGTCGCAGCGCGGCGGAGAGCGCCCAGAGCGGGCTGGGCTCCAACTACTGGGGCGCGTACTCGGCTGGCTCCAACCTCGGCTGGGGTTTCAACAACGGTCTGTGCGACACAGCTAGCACCATCTACAACAGCGCCCGCACCATCGCCGACAACAGCGTGAACATCATCAACAGCGCCCTCAAGGTCGGCTCGCCGTCCAAGCGCACCCACGAGACGGGCGGCTTCTTCACGCAGGGCTTCGCCAACGGCATCGCCGACGACGCGAAGAAGGCCTACTCCAACGTGACCGACCTAGCGAACGAAGCCGTCGCGTGCCTGGACGTTGCCAATGAGGCGTCGAAGGTGGGCGAGTCCATCGGCTCGTCCTTCAGCGACGCGCTGTCCCTGAGCCTCGACACCTCGTCGCTCGGCTCGGCGGTGTCCCTCAGCAAGGCCGTCAACTCGCAGGCCGCGACGTGGGCCGCGACGAGCAGCCGCCGCCAGCCCGTGACCTCGGTTACCTCTGCGCAGATGGATGATACGGAGGTGGCGCAGACCATTGCGTCCGCTGTGGCGCAGGGGATGGTCAGCGTCCAGATGGGCACCAGCTCCTCGAAGACGGGCTCGCAGGACACCACCATCGTCCTGCGCGTCGGCAACGAGGACCTTGCCCGCGCCGTGTACAAGGGCCAGGACTCCCTCGCCCGACGCGGCGTCATCAGCCTCGGATAAGGAGACCAATGGCGGTCCTGTACATAGGAGAATCCTCGGGCAGCACCGCTGCCATCAGCCCCGACCCCTACAAGCTGGAGTGGGGGCTGATGGACGTCTCGTCCGACGACGCGGGCCGCGTCATGGACGCCAACGCCACGATGTACAAGGAGCGCATCTGCCAGAAGCGCAAGCTCAACCTCGCGTGGCGTGAGATAACCAATGCTCAGGCGTCGGCCATTCTCCAAGCCGTGAACCCCGAGTACTTCTACGTGAGGTACTGGGACGTCATGGACAACCGGTGGGAGACCCGAGAGTTCTACGTGGGCGACCGCTCGGCCCCGTTCCGATGGTTCGAGATACTCGGCGGCACCCGCTACTCCGAGGTCTCCTTCGACCTGATCGAGAGGTAGCCCATGAGGTATCTCTCAGACAAGCTCGCGCAGAAGCTGGCGACCAACTCCACGCTGCTGCCGAAGGCCGTCCTCAAGTTCGCCGACGGCACAAGCCGCACGCTCACCGGAGACGACTTCTGCTCCATGTCGCTGGAGCAGGCGTCCTCCTCCAGCGGCTCCTTCGACATCGGCGCGGCCATCGTCGGCCAGCTGTCCTGCACGCTCAACAACTACGACGACCGCTTCTCGGAGTGCGACTTCACGTCCGCCGCGCTGACGGCCTACGTCGGGCAGACGCTGGACGACGGCACCACGGAGTGGGTGCGCCTCGGCGTGTTCACCGTGGATCAGCCCGACTCATACGCTGGGCAGATCTCCATCACGGCCCTCGACAACCTGAGCAAGCTCGAGGAGAACTTCGACCCCTCGGCCGTCACATGGCCCATCACTTTGCAGTCCCTCGCGCAGAAGGCGTGCGACAAGTGCGGCCTGCTGCTGGCCACGTCCTCGATACCCAACGGCTCCTACGTCGTGAAGTCACAGCCCTCCGTATCGAACGCGAGCTACCTCGACCTGGTAGGCTACATCGCGCAGGCCACGGGAACCTTCGTCAGGGCGGACGACCAGGGGCGCGTCGAGTTCCTGTGGTACGACCTCAAGGCCTTCGAGAAAGAGGACTGGCTGCTGGGCGGCTATTTCGACGACGCATCGCCCTACGCCACGGGAAACGCTGCGGACGGCGGCAGCTTCACCGATTACTCCTCCGGGGACGCCTGTGACGGCGGTTCCTTCGAGAATATGCGCACGATGGGCATCATCAACCGCTTCACTTCAATGACCGTCAACACCGACGACGTCGTGGTGACGGGCGTTCAGGTGACCGCAGCGAACGAGGTCAAGACCGACGACAGCGGCAACGAGACCAACGGGGCCGACGGCGAGACCGCGCTATACGGCTCGGAGGGCTATGTGC
>CAVDQW010000301.1:0-2282 GCA_963610995.1 bacterium
TCTCCAAGCAGAGCTACGACCTGTCCAGTATGCTGGGCGGCTCCTCGGATGGCAGCTCCGACGACTCCGATTCCTCCGACGCCACCGAGACGGCCACCGCCTCTGACGCCGTTGACTCCGACGGCAACATCAAGGTGATCAACGCCGTCAAGGACATGTTCGCCAGCGTCAAGTCCAACGACATGAAGGAGTTCAAGGCCTACCTGGACGCCGGCTGGGAGGGCATGGACGAGGACGTCAACGCCATCCAGTACAACTATTCCGTCACGCCCATCGTCTACAAGCCCGCGACAGGCGACTCGTCCGCCCAGAAGCTCGTGCCCAACTCAATGACCGAGAGCCTCTCCACCGGCATGGCCTCAACGGTCTCGAGTTCCATGAGCGGCAGCAGCGTCTTCAACGAGATGATGAGCGATGCTGAGCTCCTCGACGAACAGTACGACGTCGTCGCGGGCCGCTGGGCCGAGTCCGCCGACGAGGCCGTGCTCGTCCTCACCAAGAGCGGCTCGGTGAGCGACTATACCCTGTACAGCATCGGCGCCCTCGACGTGAGCGAGATGAACGAACTCGTCCAGAAGTCGCTCTCGGGCGCCTCGGAGAACTCCGACGAGGTCGTTCTCTCCTCTGAGGGCGCGACCTTCACCTACGACGACGCGCTCAACACCAGCTTCAAGGTGATCTCGGCTTCGGACTGTTACCGCAAGAACGACGAGACGGGCGGCTGGACCGACATGTCCGACGACGCCGACTATATGGCCTCCGTGGTCGAAAGCGGGCTCGACCTGCACATCGTCGGCGTGGTCAAGCCGAACGGCGACAGCTCGAGCGCGCTTACCGCGGGCGTCGCCTACACCCACGCGCTCTCGACCGAGCTCATGGGGCGCTCCGCCAACTCGGAGATCGTCCAGCAGCAGATGGCCGATCCCGACACCGACGTCTTCACCGGCAAGACCTTCTCCGAGCTGCAGGACGAGGCCAAGAGCGGCGTGGACCTCTCCAGCATGTTCTCCGTCGATGAGGAGGCCGTCCAGAACGCCTTCACCTTCGACGAGTCGGCGCTCTCGGGCCTGAGCGACATCGATATGGGCGACATGGACTTCTCAGACATCGACCTCTCGGGCATCAACATCGACCTCTCCGGCCTCGACACCAATGTGGATTTCTCGTCCGTCGCCGATTCGATGCCCTCGCCCGACCTTACCGCCGTCTTCGAGAACTCGGAGCTCACGGCCGACCAGATGCAGGCGGTGGGACAGCTCTCCGTGCAGCTCTACCAGGGTTTCCTGCAGTCCGACGAGTTCAAGGCCATCACGGACCCGACCGACCAGGTCAAGGTTAACGAGGCGTTCCAGAAGTACCTCTCGGAAAACGAGTCCGCGAAGGCGATCATCACGCAGATTGGCGGCATCGGAGGCGCGTCGATCGCGACCAAGCTGCAGCAAGCCATGACCGACTACATGCAGAACACCTTCGCGCCTTACTTGCAACAAGCCATGACGCAAGTCATGCAACAGATGAGCGAGAAGATCGCGACGGCGGTCTCCGAGCAGATGCAGACGGCCATGACCGAGGTCATGGACCAGATCGCGGCCAAGATGACCGAGTCCATGACCGGCGTGAGCGAGCAGATGACAAGCTCCTTGGCCAATCTCTCCAGCGCGCTCAACGTCGACAGCGAGGCCTTCGCGGGCGCGATCACCTTCAACATGGACGCCACCGACCTCACCTCGCTTCTCACGAGCTACGCGAACGCGAGCAGCCTCACCTACGAGAACAACCTCTCGACGCTCGGCTACGCCGACGAGTCCGACCCGAGCTCCATCAGCATCTATCCCAAGGACTTCGAGGCCAAGGAGCGCGTGCTGGAGCACATCGACGCGTACAACGACGAGGTCAAGGCCGCGGGCCACGAGGAGCGCGCCATCACCTACACGGACTACGTCGGCCTCCTCATGACCTCCGTCACCGACATCGTGAACATGATCAGCCTCGTGCTCATCGCCTTCGTGAGCATCTCGCTTGTGGTGAGCTCCATCATGATCGGCATCATCACCTACATCAGCGTGCTGGAGCGCAAGAAGGAGATCGGCATCCTGCGGGCCATCGGCGCCTCGAAGGGCAATGTGGCGAGCGTATTCAACGCCGAGACCTTCATCGAGGGCCTCATCGCCGGCGTCTTCGCCATCGCGGTGGTCGTGCTCGTGAGCATCCCGGTCAATGACGCCGTGCTCAAGGGCTATAACGTCGAGAACATCATGAGCCTGCCCGCGACGGCGGGGGCC
>CAVDQW010000302.1:0-2229 GCA_963610995.1 bacterium
ATCAAGGGCGGCCAGGAAGAGGCGTTCAAATTCATCGACAGCCTGCAGCTTTTCAGCCTGCTTGCGAACGTCGCCGATGTAAAGAGCCTCGTGGTGCATCCGGCGACCACCACCCACGCCGAGCTCAGCCCTGAAGAACTTGCGGAAGTGGGCATCACGCCCAGCACCATCCGCCTTTCCATTGGCACCGAGGCGGCGGCGGACATCATCTGGGATCTCGATCAGGCGCTCGCGCAGATATAGGCCACGATTCGGCGGGCGTCGTGCGAAACGCGCTCGCCCAAGCTCTCGGACTCTCAAGCCCCAAACACAGGAGCCCCGCACGTACATGCTTGCGGGGCTCAGCTTTGCAACTATCGCGGGCCGCAGCACAGCCCGTTTGCAACCGTCGCGGGCCGCAATACGCCCCCGTTTGTTGCGAGCAGTAATACGCCTTTCCTGCCATCACAGACCGAACAGCACAACCCCTGCCACCGCAGGCCGCAGCGCCGCCTTTCCGGCATCTACGTTTAGTCCCAGCAAGTAGGCGTTCCCATACATTCACCGTGACATGACGCACAAACGCGATAACGAGCGGCACGCTAACGGAAAACGCCCCACCATCTCCAAGTTTTACCTCTGAGCAAAACCGAAATGCTGGTATCGTTACACGTGCAAAGAGAACGTGTGATGCAAGTTAAGCACGGACGTTCGGAAATCCTTTTCGTCAGGAGGTATGCATGGAAACTGTCAAGCTCTACATCAATGGCGAATTCCTTGACAACGGCGACCGCGAGATGAGGCAAAACATCAACCCGGCCACCGAAGAGGTCATCAACGAATTCCCGATGGCGACCGAGGCCGATGTCAATGCGGCTATCGACGCAGCCTACGAGGCCCAAAAGTCGTGGGGCAAGCTCCCCGCCATTGAGCGTGCAAACTACCTGATGGAACTCGTGCGCATGGTGCAGGAGCGTCGGGAGACCTTCGCCCGCATCAACACCGAGGAAATGGGCAAGCCGCTCGCGCAGTCCATGGACGAGGCCGGCTGGCTCGCCGCCTACCTGCAATACTTCGCGGCGCAGGCACGCCACATGATGGGCGAGATCATTCCGTCCGACCGTCCGAACGAGAACATCCTGCTGTACAAGATGCCTATCGGCGTCGCCGCGCAGATCATGCCGTGGAACTTCCCGCTCTTCCTGATCGGCCGCAAGGTTGCACCGGCGCTCATCGCGGGCTGCACCGTCGTTCTGAAGGCATCCTCCGACTGCCCGAACGGCGCATACGAATTCGCGAAGCTCGTTGACGAGTCCAGCCTGCCGAAGGGCGTCATCAATGTCATCACCGGCCCCGGCGCTTCGACCGGCAACGCAATGGCCACGAACCCGAAGGTCGGCATCGTCACCGTCACCGGCTCGACGGCCGCCGGCAAGAAGGTCATGGAAGCCGCTGCCCAGAACGTGACGAAGGTCTCGCTCGAGCTCGGCGGCAAGGCGCCGGTCATCGTGATGAACGATTGCGACCTCGATGCCACCGTGGAGCACGTGTACAACTCGCGCATCATCAACACCGGTCAGGCATGCAACTGCGCCGAGCGCGTATATGTGCAGGAGGGCATCTACGACGAGTTCGTCAAGAAGATCGTCGCCCGCTTCGAGAAGGCGACCTACGGCCCCGGCCTGGGCGGCGCGTTCGACATGGGCCCGATGGTGAACAAGGGCCAGCAGGAGCACGTGGACGAGCTTGTGCAGTCCGCTATCGCCGAAGGCGCGAAGATCGAATGCGGCGGTAAGAAGGCAACCGTCGACGGCAAGGGCTTCTACTACGAGGCCACCGTCATCACCGGTGTCACGCATGAGAGCCGCATCATGAGGGACGAGATCTTCGGACCGGTTCTCCCCATCACGAAGTTCAAGACGCTCGACGAGGCCATCGAGATGGCGAACGACTGCGAGTACGGTCTGACGAGTTCCATCTACACCACCGACTATGACACGGTGATGCGCGCCATGAACGAGATCCGCTTCGGCGAGACCTATGTGAACCGCGAGCACTTCGAGGCCTTCCAGGGCTTCCATCAGGGCGTCCGTGGTTCGGGCATCGGTGGCGAGGACGGCGAGCGCGGCCTGGAGGAGTACCTCGAGACCCACATCTGCTACATCGACTACGATCTCAATCGCAACAAGGCGTAAAGAGCACCTGTCGAATCGCCGCTTGAACATGCTGCTTGAGCTGCGGCGATAATAG
>CAVDQW010000303.1:0-2180 GCA_963610995.1 bacterium
TTGACCGGCACCGAGATCTTGACCATCTGGCCGTCCGCGGGCTTCGCGACCTTGCCCCCGGCGTCGACAAGCCCGCCCAGGTCGGCGCCGTCCGCGTCGACGTCGAGCGCGACCCTCGCGCCCTTGGTGGTCGTCGCGCCCACCGTGGCGGGAACGAGCCTGAGGAAGTCGTCCTTGGAGGCGCCCTCCTCGACCGTCACGGAAAGCCCGTCCACGGACACGACCTCGATGGCCGCGGTCTCGCACGCGCCGGAGGTCATGGAGAGCCTGCCGGAGCCGTCGACCGACGCGCTCGAGGCGCCGACCTCGACGCCGCCGATGGCGACGCGCTGGTCGGAGGCCTTGATGTCGGTGGTGAACGCGAGGCGGGCGCCCGTGTCCTCGGCGACGGAGACGACCGCCTTGTACCGGGTGGCGTATTCCGCGTCGCCCGTCGCGGCCGCCCATTCGTCCTCGCCCGTCTCCTTGAGCCACGAGACGGGGACCGTCTTGCTGTGGGACTCGCCCTCGTAATCCCACGAGAGCGTGCCGGTCGTGGGCAGCGCCTCGCCGCCCGCGGGCGCGTCGACCGCGAGCGTCACGCCGCTTGTGCACGTGAGGTAGTTCGCCACGAGGTTGACGTCGTTCTGCGGCATCTTGAACTTGACGGAGGGGTCGAGGATGAACGGCACGTACGTGTTGAAGGGATTAAGGCCCGCCGACTTATCCGCCGACCAGCCCATGAACTTCACGGTCTTGCGGTCGCCGGACCCGTTGGCGGTCACCGTGTCGCCTTCCGCGTAGTCGCCCTGCTTGACGCCGTTGAGGGAGAAGGAGAACTTCCTCGTGGCGTGGCGCTGCCACATGTCGCCGCCGTGGTCGGTGCCGTAGCTCACGTAGTAGCCGGGAAGGTCTATGAAGAAGCAGTCCTTGGACCCGTTGTTTATCTCGTCGCCGATCCGGCGGTCGTCGGTGATTCCGGTGCGCACGCCGACGCTCGAGTGCTCCTTCACGCCGCCGGTGATGTAGGCGTAGCCCGAGCTACCCGAGATGGTGCTCAGGAACACGTCGTCCTTGTTGCCGGAGTCCTTGGTGCCGCGCGTGTTGTCCTTGACGATGCACACGCCGGTCATCTTGATGTCGTACCGGTAGCCCACGAACACGCCGCCGCCCTCGTACTTCTGGTCGGTCTTGCCGCAGACGTTCCCGGTGATGGTGCACCCCTCGATGCTGTTGTCGTCGTTGTTCACGTAGATGGCGCCGCCGTCCTCCGCGGCGGTGTTTCCCGTGAACACGCAGTTGATGATGCGCGTCCACTCCTGGTCGAGCTCGATGGCGCCGGCATCCCTGTTCGAGATGTTGTCGGAGAAGGTGATGTTCTCGATACGGCCCTCGTTAGAACCCCATATCTTCGAATCCACATGGATAGCGCCACCATTGGCGATATAGTTGCCGGCATCGTCGGTTGCGTCGGGGTTTCTCGCCACGTTCTCCGAGATCTCGGCTTTACCGTCACTCGAAGAGACCTCGAAGTCCGTCTGATTGAAGAAGATGCCGCCGCCGCCTTCGGCGGAATTGCCGCTGATCTCGGAGTACTTCGACATCTTGATGGTCGTCTCGCCTCCGTTGGAGAAGATGCCGCCACCCTTGCGGTGGGCGTAATTCTCATTGATGGAGGAATTCTCAATGTTAATTTTGACATCGTCGCCCGTCACCTGGACGCCACCGTACGTGCCGTAATTGTGCTCGATGCTCGCCCCGTTCTTCATGTTGAGGGTGCAGTTCTTGCTCAGGTAGACGCCGCCACAATCGTTTGTGCCCTTATTGCCAGCGATGGCAATGCCGTCAAGCGTGAGGGTAGCCCCCGCATAGACATAGATTCCCGCAGGCAGGATGCGGTCATCGTCGTAGTCTTGCGTATACTTCTCCAGATCGGCGCCCGTGAGCAGGCCGCCGGTTTTGGTGCTCCAGGTATCCGAGGCTCCCGATACGCCGTTGTAGCCCCAATACGACTTATACTGCTTCTCGCTATTCGAAGTAAGCGTGACGTTGGCATCATCCTCGATCTTGAGGATGGTCCTCTGGCAGGTCATGGTATGGCCGGCCATGTCGATGGTGATCGTCTTGCCTTCCGCGATGGTCAGGGTGCTGCCGAGGCTCCAGTCCTGGTCCATGACGACGGTGTCGCCGCCGTAGCCGGC
>CAVDQW010000304.1:0-2167 GCA_963610995.1 bacterium
CCGCCGGCGGCAACGGTCTGGCTCTCGAGGGAGCTGCCGCCCTTGCTGTCGAAGATGACGATATGGGCACGGACGGGCTCGACGCTCGCATACCATTTCGCGTAGAGGGTCACATCGCAGGTGACGGGCGAGCCGAAGTCGTATTCGCTGCCGCTTGCGTCGACCCAGCATTTGAACGTGTAGCCCTCCTGCGTCGGGTCGGCCGGCCTGGTCGCAAAGCCGCCGTCGGCAACCTCCTGGCCCTCGACGGCGCTTCCGCCGGCCGCATCGAAGGTCACGACGTGCGAGCTTGCGGGCTCGCCGCTCGCGGACCACTTCGCATAGAGGGTCACATCGCAGGTGACGGGCGAGCCGAAGTCGTAGGGCTCGCCGTTCCCCAGGTACCAGCCCTTGAACCTGCAGCCATCGAGCACGGGGTCGGCCGGCTTGGTGGCGGCGGCGCCGTCGGCGACGGTCTGGCTCTCGACGAGGCTGCCGCCTTCGCTGTCGAAGGTCACGACGTGGGAGAGGGCGGGCTCGCCGCTCGCGGACCACTTCGCGTAGAGCGTCAGGTCGCCGGCGACCGGCGCGCCGAAGTCGTATTCTTTGCCGCTTGCGTCGACCCAGCACTTGAACGTGAAGCCGTCCTGCGTCGGGTCGGCGGGCCTCTTCACGGTGCCGCCCACGCGCACGGTCCGAGCGGCAACATCGCTTCCGCCCAGGCTGTCGAAGACCACAAGGCAGGAAGAGGCGGGCTCGCCGCTCGTGCACCAGCGCGCATACAAGGTCACATTGCCCGTCACAGCGGTATCGAAGTTGTAAGGGGTGCCGTCCTCAAGGGTCCAGCCGTCGAAGGTAAAGCCCTCGTACGTGGGGTCGGCGGGCTTCTGCGCCGTCTCGCCCTCGGCGACGGTCTGGCTCTCGACGGCGGAGCCGCCCGCGGAGTCGAAGGTCACCACGGGGTCGGCCACCGGCACGCCCGCCGCGTCCGTCCATTGCGCGTACAGCGTCAAATCGGAGGTCACGGGCAGGCTGAAGTCGTACTCATCGCCCTCGGCGTCCGTCCAGCCCTTGAACTTCATGCCCTTGCGCGTCGGGTCGGCCGGCTTCTGCACCGTGCCGCCGTCGGCCACGGCCTGGGCGGCAACGTCGCTGCCGCCTGCGGTGTCGAACGTCACCGTGCGCTCGATGGAATACTCGAAGGTCGCCACGTCGCTGGGAGCCATGCCGCTGCGGTAGGCGCGGGCCTTGACGGTGGTGCCGGTGCTCACCTGGATGGGCTCGCCGTACTCGGCGCTCTCCTCGGTGGGCTCGCTGCCGTCGGTGGTGTAGCGGATGGTGGAGCCCTCCGTGCCGCACGAGAGCGACACGCTCTGGTCCTGCCTGTACGTTCCTGATGCGACGGAGGCCGTGGGGGCGGAGACCGTCTCCGGCGCGGCGACCAGGATCCTGGCCGTCACCGTGCCCGAGGCCCCGCCGTTGTCCACCGTGGACGGGAACGAGACCGTGCCCGTGGCGGTGAGCTCCTGCGCCTCGAGCCTGTCCTTGTCGAAGCCCGCCACCGCGTCCCAGTCCACGTCCAGCATCGCGGTCTCGCCGCAGGCGTAGGCGACCTGCACCTGCTTGGGCAGGCCCCAGCCCGCGGCCTTGCCGTCTTCCTGGGTGGCCTGGCAGCCGCAGGCCTCCCCGAAGGGGAGCTGAACATCGCTTGGCGCGGTCACGCCGGTGCACTCGTACGGGCCGGTGTTGGGGAAGTCGACGCACAGCGTCTTGCCGCCGTCGGCGGCCTCGGCCACGTAGGCGCCGCTGGAGATGACGTAGCCGCCGACGAGCAGGGTGGGGCTCTCGGCCAGGGCGTACTTGACGCCGTCCTCGGAATCGGGCGCGCTCAGCGAGAGGGAGGCGGTGTAGTTGGCGTTGTGCCCCGCCGTGCCGTCCGACGGCGCCCAGGAGAGCCATGCGCCCTCCTCGCCGCCGGCGTTATAACTGGAGAAGTAGCCCGTGACGTCGGTGGTTGCCGCCTCGCTGCCGACGCCGATCTTGACGTAGGAAGCCGCAGCGTCGAGCGCCTTGTGGGCCTGGGGGGCGCTGATGCCCACGTCGATGGTCGAGACGACCGGGGTGTAGACCGCGGTGATCTTGCCGGAGAGCCCGGTGGAGAAGCTGGGGATTGAGAGCGAGCTCGAGG
>CAVDQW010000305.1:0-2156 GCA_963610995.1 bacterium
AGCTGAGCGGTGCCGGGCCGGTCCACGCGGCGGCGTCGGGCTGCCAGAGGTACTCGGTGCCGCCGAGGTCGAGCGAGGTGAGCGAGCCGCCGGCGGAGGTGAGGCCGACCGAGAGCTTGCCGTCGGAGATGGTGACGTCCATCGTGTGCGCTCCTTTTAAGCCTTGTTGGTGGAGCCGAGGTTGTCCATGTGGGAGGCGACGACGGCGTAGATCTCGTCCATGCCGGGCTTGCACGGCTTCTTGGGGTCGAAGCACTCGGGGTTGGCGGCCATGTGGCCCATGAAGCCCTTCATGAAGGCCTGGCGCAGCTCGGTTGCGTAGTTGACCTTGCAGACGCCGTTCTTGATGGCCTCGGCGACCTGGTCGTCGGGCACGCCGGAGGTGCCGTGAAGGACCAGGGGGATCTCGAGGCGGCTGCGGATGGCCTTCAGGACCTCCTGCTCGATGTGCGGGGTGCCCTTGTAGACGCCGTGTGCGGTGCCGACGCCGACGGCAAGGGAGCTGCAGCCGGTGCGGGCCACGAACTCCTCAGCCTCATCGGGATCGGTGTAGGGGTTCTCGCCCTCGACGGCCGGGCCGTCGTCCTCCTTGCCGCCGACCTTGCCGAGCTCGGCCTCGACGGGGATGCCGATGGGGGCGGCGACCTTGGTCACGGAGGCGGTCAGCGCGATGTTGTCCTCGAAGGTGTCGTGGGAGCCGTCGATCATGACGGAGGTGTAGCCGGCGTGCATGGCCTGCATGCAGCGGTCGAAGCCGTCGCCGTGGTCGAGGTGGATGGCCACCGGCACGCTGGCCTGCTCGGCCGCGACCTTGGCCATGGCGGCGAAGTAGTCGAGGTTGGCGTACTTGACGGTGCCCGGGGTGGTCTGCATGATGACGGGCGACTTCTTGTCCTCGGCGGCGCGGATGACGGCCATGACGAACTCGAGGCTCTCGACGTTGAAGGCGCCGACGGCGTAGCGGCCGGCCTGGGCGTCCTTGAGCATCTGGGTGGTGGTGACGAGCATGATGGTCCCCTCTTTCGAACAGCGTTGGATAGCGGATCCGCGCTTGCGTGGCGCGGGATAGGTGTTCGAGGGCGGCCGCTCTCTGTGTTGCTGGCTTGGACTATAGGGGTGTTTGCGCTTTCGGATTTTCGGCGATTTGCTTACCAAACGAAGAGAAAAGAAAGTAGTTTTGCGTCTGATGGCAAAATGAAGCGAAATAACGTAAAATCATGGGAATCAAACGAAAGGAATCGTGAATCGCTTACGTTTCGGGTTTGAGGCGAAAATCGCCTCGCAGCTCCATGATTCCTCCATAACTTGCTCGATTGGGGCCCCGATATGATGAGAGACGAGCGGCGCGCGGCGATTCTTTCCGAGCTCGAGCGGCTGGGCTCCGTCAAGGTGAGCGAGCTCTCGGAGCTGCTCGCCGCATCGGCGGTGACGGTGCGCTCCGACCTCGAGGCGCTCGAGCATGACGGCAAGCTGCGGCGCACTCACGGAGGGGCGGTGTCGCTCTCGAGGACGCTCACGGTGTCGGTCCAGGACCGCCGCGTGAACGTTAACGTGGGCGCGAAGGCGGCCGTCGGCCGCGCCGCCGCGGAGCTGGTCGCCGACGGGCAGTCCGTGCTCGTGGACTCCGGCACGACGGCCCTCGAGTTCGTGCGGCACCTCGCCGGCAAGGAAGACGTGACCGTCGTGACGGCCGACCTCACCATCGCCGACTACATCGACCGCAGCCTGCCTGCCGTCGACGTCGTGCTGCTCGGGGGCTCGCTTCGCAAAGGCCACCGATACCTCTACGGCCCGCTCGTGCTCGCCGGTCTCGAGGCGCTCCACCCGGACGTGGCGATCATCTGCCCCACATCCTATGTGCCGGGCCGAGGCTTTATGACCAACTACGAGCAGATGGCCGAGGTCAAGCGGGCGTTTCTGCGCTGCGCGGAGCGCCGCGTCGTCCTCATGGACACGAGCAAGGTGGGGAGCTCCGGCCTCATGCGCTTCGCGGACACGGGCGACGTCGACCTTCTCGTCGTCGAGGCGCCTCTTGCTCCGGACGTGGCCGAGCGCGTGGCGTGTGAGGTGCTCGTCGCGCAATAGGGGGCTGATTCGGCGTTTTGGACGGCGCCTGAGACATTCGATTCTCGCTAAGTCTGATTTTTTCCATTTTA
>CAVDQW010000306.1:0-2138 GCA_963610995.1 bacterium
CGGCGCGATTTGAACGCGTTTATGCTTGTGAATACCTATTTGGAAAGAAATCTGGCCACGCGGCGCAGCTTGCGGCATGACGACACCGGCATCAGGCGCGGGAAGAAGGCCGCCTCGGGCTCCAAGACGCCATCCACGCGACTGGACGCAGGGCGAAAGCCGCTTCGGGCTCAACGGCGCCGGACTCTGAACCGCGCAACGAGAAGGTGAAGCGGCTCCGGGTTCAAGCCGCCGCAACGTGAAGGCGGGCCCCGGATAATCCGGAGCCCGCCTGTGTCCTTGGACTTGCTACGCTATCAGTGCTTCAAACGCTATTCGGCCTCGCGCCTGCGCGAGCGCGCCGCCAGGGCCGCGGCGGCAGCCGCGGCGGCACCCAGCGCGAGCGGGATCACGGGAGCGGCATCGCCTGTCGAGGCGATGGCGGCGCTGCCGTCTCCATCCTCCTGCGTATCGGCGGACCCGGAGTCATCGCTCCCCTCGGCGCCGGAGTCCTTATCGGAATTCTTGCCGGAGTCCTTGCCGGAGTCCTTATCGGAATCCTTGCCGGAGTCCTCGCCGGAATCATCGCCGTCATCGTCGTCATCGTCGTCATCGTCGTCGCCGTCGCCGCCGGACGGGGACCACGCGCTCCATTTCGCGTAGAGCGTGATGTCGCCGGTCACCGGCGTGTCGAAGTCGTACCTCTCGCCGCCCTTGACCAGCCAGCCGTCGAAGGCGTAGCCGTCCCAGACGGGATCCGCGGGCGCCTGCGCCGTGCGGAGCTCGAGAACCGGCTGGCTCTCGACCTCGGAGCCGCCAGCGGTGTCGAAGCTCACCGTGTAGGTCACGGGCGCGGCGATCCTGATCGTCGCGGTCACCGTCTCGGGCGCCCCGTCATGCTCGACGTCGTCCGGATAGCAGACCGTGCCGGTGACGGTGAGCGTCTGCTCGCCTTCGGCTTCAGCGTTGAATCCCTCGACCTTGCTCCAGTCGACGCTCAGCGGCTCCTTCTCGCCGCACCGGTATTCGCACAGGACGTCCTTCGGCAGGCCCCAGCTCTCGGGCTTGCCGGCATCCTGGTCCTCCTGATAGCCCCTGGCCTGCGCGTAGGCGATCTCCGTCTCCTCAGGATCGTCGAGCGCCTTGTATGCGCGGGGCCCCGTCTCGGGGAAGCTCACGCACAGCGTCGCGGAGTCGCCCGCGCCCGCGATGTAGGCGGAGGCCCCCTCGGAGGGCGTCTCCCCGTTCAGGCAGATCTCGACATCGTCCGCGAACGCGTATTTCGCCCCCGAGTCCGAGGAGCCCTTCAGGGAGAGCATGGCGGTGTAGGCGGTGCCGTGGGCGGCGTTGCCGTCGGAGGCCTCGGGAGACCAGGTGAGCGCGGGATTGCCGCGGGGGCTGTCGGCGAAGTAGGCCGTCAGGTCGAGCCACGCGGACGAGCCGCCGGCCTTGACCTTGACGGAGCTCGCGGCCTGCGTGAGGGCGGCATGCGCCTCGGGCGCGGCGACCCCCTCCAGGCTCAGCGAGGTCACCACCGGGTTGTAGACGGCGGTGAGGGTCGTGTCGGCGGTGACGGAGCCGATCGCCACGGTCGCCTCGGTGCCGGCGTCCTCGCCGTCGCGCTGCCACTTCTCGAAGACGTAGCCCTCGCGCTGCGGCGCGGTGTAGGAGAACGCGCCGCCGTCGGCGACCTGGTAATCCTCGGAGGCCTTCTCCCCGTGCTGGCCCTCCATCGCGGTGTCGGCGTACTCGATGGAGACCGTGCGCCTCGCGGCGGACGCGGAGTCGTCGACCACGTACATGAGCGTCAGGGAGGAGGACCTCGCCCCGCCCTTCTCGGCCCAGACCTCCACGCTGTACGCGCGCTTGCTCCCGGCGTTCACGGGCAGCAGGATCTTGCCGTCCGCGTCGGCGTCGCCGCCCTCGACCAGGGATTCGCTTTCGCTTGCCCCGTCGTCCCAATAGGAGGCGCTGTACTTGATGGCCGCGCCTTCGGTGGCGCATGCGCAGGCCACGACGAGATCGCCGCCGGAGAACGCGGCGGGGTCGGCCGCCGTCGAGTACGTGCCGGAGGCGGGGGCGGCGGTGGGCTCGGCGACCGTCTCCACGGGCTTGTCGGTCACCGTGACGGCGAGCTCGGTCGAGCCGAGCCCCTCGGG
>CAVDQW010000307.1:0-2099 GCA_963610995.1 bacterium
TTCCGAGGACATGCTCGCCAACCTCGACGAGGACGGCATCATCCGCATCGGCGCCGAGGTCGGCCCCGGCGATATCCTGGTGGGCAAGGTCACCCCGAAGGGCGAGACCGAGCTGACCGCCGAGGAGCGCCTGCTGCGCGCAATCTTCGGTGAGAAGGCCCGCGAGGTTCGCGACACGTCCCTGAAGGTGCCGCATGGCGCCGGCGGACGCGTTATCGACATCCATCGCTTCAGCCGCGCCGCAGGCGACGAGCTTGCCCCCGGCGTCAACGAGCTGGTGCGCGTGTTCGTTGCTCAGAAGCGTAAGGTCCAGCAGGGCGACAAGCTCTCCGGCCGCCACGGCAACAAGGGTGTTATCTCCCGCGTTCTGCCTGTTGAGGATATGCCTTATCTGGCCGATGGCACGCCCATCGACGTCATGCTCAACCCACTCGGCGTTCCCTCCCGTATGAACGTCGGCCAGCTGCTCGAGAACCACCTTGGCTGGGCCGCGAAGTGGGGTTGGTCCGACGACGAGAACTCCACCGAGCCCGTCGAGGGCCCGCAGTTCGTGGCGACGCCCGTCTTCGACGGCGCGACCGAGGAGGAAATCTCCGACGCCATCGAGGCCGCCAACCGCAACCTCATCAACATCAACCATGCCAAGTACGGCGACCTGGCTCGCGACGAGTTCGTCCCGCAGCTTTCCCGCACCGGCAAGGCATGGCTCTACGACGGCCGCACCGGCGAGAAGTTCCGCGAGCAGATCACCGTCGGCCAGACCTACATCCTGAAGCTGGGTCACATGGTCGACGACAAGATTCACGCCCGCTCGACCGGCCCCTACAGCCTGATCACCCAGCAGCCGCTCGGCGGCAAGGCCCAGTTCGGCGGCCAGCGCTTCGGCGAGATGGAAGTGTGGGCCCTGTACGCCTACGGCGCGTCGAACGTGCTGCAGGAGATTCTGACCGTGAAGTCCGACGACACGTCGGGCCGCGTGAAGTCTTACGAGGCCATCGTCAAGGGCGAGAACACCCCCGCCCCCGAGGTGCCCGAGAGCTTCAAGGTTTTGGTCAAGGAAATGAAGTCGCTGTGCCTGAACGTCGAGCTTGAGGGCCACGACCATCAGACCATCGATGTGACGCACGACCCCGAGCTGGACAACACGCGCGGCAACGATGATGAGTCCCTGATGGACGCCATCGAGGCCGATGCGAAGTCCGCAGACGAGGCCGACGGCGGCATCGACGACATCGCCTCGCAGCTCAGCGGGCTGCTCGGCGGCATCAACGACGATACGAACGAACTGATCGGCGAGGAGGAGTAGAGATAAATGACGACTGATTTCGACGTTAACAATTTCGACGCCCTGCGTATCTCCCTGGCTTCCGCCGAGGATATCCGCAGCTGGTCGCGTGGCGAAGTCAAGAAGCCCGAGACCATCAACTACCGCACGCTCAAGCCCGAGAAGGACGGCTTGTTCTGCGAGAAGATCTTCGGCCCGACCAAGGACTGGGAGTGCGCCTGCGGCAAGTACAAGCGCGTCCGCTTCAAGGGCATCGTCTGCGAGCGTTGCGGCGTGGAAGTCACGCGCAGCAAGGTTCGCCGCGAGCGCATGGGCCACATCGAGCTGGCCGCGCCCGTGAGCCATATCTGGTACTTCAAGGGCTCGCCCTCGCGTCTGGGCTACCTGCTGGACATTCCGCCGAAAGAGCTTGAGAAGGTCCTGTACTTCGCCAGCTCCATCGTCACTTCCGTGGACAAGGAAGCCCGCGAGGAGGACATGGAGGACCTGCGCGACGAGCTGGCCGCCGACCTGGAAGAACTTGACGCCGAGCGCGATCGCCTGGTCGAGCAGACCCGCCGCATGTCGGTGGACTACGTGCCCGAGGACGACGACTTCGTCGACGAGTTCGATGAGGACGAGCGCATGACGGCCGAAGAGGTCGAGGAAGAAGTCGCCGACATCTTCGACGAGTTCAACGAGCGCAAGGCCCTGCGTCAGGACGCTTTCGAGCTGTTCAGCAAGATCGAGCCCAAGCAGCTCATCGCCGACGAGGCTCTCTATCGCGAGATGCGCATGAACTATCGCGACTACTTCACCGGCGGCATGGGCGCCG
>CAVDQW010000308.1:0-2080 GCA_963610995.1 bacterium
GCGGCAGCGCCGTCGAGAGCCAGACGGTTATCGACGGCGGCACGGTGGAGAGGCCCGCCGACCCCGTGCGCGAGGGCTATACCTTTGCCGGCTGGCTCCTGGAGGACGGCGCGGCCTACGACTTCGCCTTGCCAGTGACGGGCGACGTTAAGCTCGTGGCGAAGTGGGACAAGAACCCTGTTGCGCCGAGCGAAGAGGGGGACGGCAGCGGTGCCATCGCCCCGAAGGGCAGCGATGCCCCCGGCAGCGATGAGAACGCCGCCCTGGAGGGCAGCGAGCCCGATGGCGCGCCCAGCGCTACGCCGCAAACGGGCGACGACGCTTCCCCTGCCTCTGCTGCGGCGACGGCCCTTGCGGCCCTCTGCTCCGCGCTTGCTGCCCGCAGTGCGCTAAAGCGCCGTCGTAGCTAACTTCGAACAGACAATAAATACCGTAGAATCAGCCCCCCCTCTTCGCAATGCTGAACTGCCTCCCATTTCTTGGACATGAGAAATGGGAGGCATTCTTGTGCATACGGACCTCAGGTACAAGCACGACGTCGAGGCGAGAAGAAAGGCCATTGAGCTTTTCGATTCCGGGCGCGGCTACAGATTCGTGTCCGGCGCCCTGTCGATTTCGACGACAACTGTGAAAGAATGGCTGCGAACATACCGGTCGTTCGGAAGCGAGGTGCTGCTGTCGATGGACGGGAAGCAGGCCAGGTACACATACGAGCAGAAGGTCGCCGCCGCGTCGGCCGTCGTCGACGGCGGCATGACGAAGTCCGACGCCATGCGCGAGTTCGGGATCATGTCCCTGTCCCCGCTCAAGAGATGGTGCGGGCTCTACCGCGAGGGCGGCGCCGAGGCGCTCAGGCCCAAGCCCAAGGGCAGGCCGAGGGGCTCGCGCTCGAAACCGCGCGAGCTCACCCGCGAGCAGGAGCTCGAGGAGCGCTGCAGGAAACTCGAAGCTGAAGTGGCCTATCTAAAAAAATTGCGCGCCCTGGTCGAGAGGGACGGGCTCTGACCAGGGCGAAGGCCGATGCCGTGAGCGCCCTTCGCGCGGAGGGGCACGATCTGGGGCATCTGCTGGAATGCGCCGGCATGCCGAGGTCAAGCTACTACTACGCGCTCGCGCACCCGGCCAGGCCGACGCGCCCGGAGCTGCGCGGGGCCGTGGCGGAGATCTTCTCGCGCACGGCCAACGGCTGCGGCCACCGGCAGGTCGCCATGTGCCTGCGCGCCGAGCGCGGCGCGACCATAGCCGACAAGACCGTGCTCAAGATGATGCGGGAGATGGGCATCCGCTGCGGCATACGCCGCGAGACCGACTACCATCGCTACAACTCCTACAAGGGCGTCGTCGGCGAGACCTTCGAGAACGTCATCGGCCGCGACTTCTCCGCCGACGGCCCGTGGCAGAAGATGGGCACCGACGTCACCGAGTTCAAGCAGCCCTGGGGCAAGGCCTACTTCGCGCCGGTGTACGACTTCGGCAGCAAGGAGATCGTCGCGTGGTCCACGTCCACCAGCCCGAACATGGCCCAGCAGGCCGAGCTGCTCGACCGGCTGCTGGCCAAGATGCCCGAGGGCTCGGCGCCGGTGCTCCACAGCGACATGGGCTGGCAGTACCAGCACGCGGGGTGGACGAGGAGGCTCGAGGGCGCCGGCATAGTGCAGAGCATGTCGCGCAAGGGCAACTGCATCGACAACGGCGCGACCGAGCAGGTCTTCGGGCACCTGAAGGACGAGTTCTTCAGGGGCAGGAAGTGGCCCGACTTCGAGTCGTTCAAGGCGGACCTGGACGCTTACATCGTCCATTGGAACACGAGGCGGCGTCAGGTTAAACTGAAGGGACTGACCCCGGAGGAGTTCCGGAATCAGTCCCTTGTGGCGTAGTTCTTATTTAAGCCGTCCAAGTTTTGGGGCGCAGTTCATACGGGAACGAGGGGGCTTTGCATTAGGGTGGCCAGCACGTCGCGCAAGCACTGGCCGACCGTAGTGCATTCACTCGCTGGGATTACTCCCTCTCCAGCGAGTAATGGAACACGTCGCCCCAGTGGCGGCGGATAGCTATTTGCGCCGTCAAGGTCTCCGGGTTG
>CAVDQW010000309.1:0-2054 GCA_963610995.1 bacterium
GCCCGGCGCCAGCCCCGACAAGGTCCGCCAGGAGCTCACCGAGTACGGCATCGTCCCCGAGGAGTGGGGCGGCCAGAACATGTTCGTGAACATCTCCGCAAAGAAGAAGATCGGCATCGACGACCTCCTCGAGACCGTCCTTCTCCAGGCCGACGTCCTCGAGCTCAAGGGCAACCCCGACACCTTCGCCTCCGGCAACGTCCTGGAGGCCAAGCTCGACAAGGGCCGCGGCTCCGTCGCCACCGTCCTCATCACCCGAGGCACCCTGCACGTCGGCGACGCCCTCGTCGCCGGCATGACCTACGGCCGCGTCCGCGCCATGCTCGACCCCAAGGGCAACCCCGTGACCGAGGCCGGCCCCTCCGACGCCGTCGAGATCCTCGGCCTGCAGTCCGTGCCGAACGCCGGCGACGAGTTCCGCGTCTTCCAGGACGATCGCGAGGCCCGCGCCCTTGCCGACGAGCGAGCCCTCAAGGCCCGCATCGAGGAGCAGAACCGCGTCAAGCACGTCACCCTCGAGAACCTCTTCGCGACCATGGCCGACGCCGAGGTCAAGGAGCTCAACCTCATCATCAAGGCCGACGTCCAGGGCTCCATCGAGGCCCTTCAGGACTCGCTGGACAAGATGGACCAGTCCGAGGTGCGCATCAACACGATCCACTCCGCCGTCGGCGCCATCAACGAGACGGACGTCGTCCTGGCCGACGCCTCCAACGCCATCATCATCGGCTTCGGCGTTCGCCCGGACGCCAAGGCCCGCAACGCCGCCGACCGCGACGGCGTCGAGATCCGCTGCTACGATGTCATCTACAAGGCCCTCGAGGACCTCGACGCCGCCCGCATCGGCATGCTCAAGCCCACCGAGGTCGAGGTTTCTACCGGCACCGCCGTCGTTCTCGACACCTTCAAGGTGCCCAAGGTCGGCATTGCCGCCGGCGTCCGCGTGGAGGAGGGCGAGATCGCCTCTACCGACTCCGTGCGCCTCGTGCGCGACGGCATCGTCGTCTACAACGGCGCCATCGCGTCCATGCGCCACTACAAGGACGAGGCCAAGAGCCTGCGCTCCGGCATGGAGGGCGGCATCGGCCTCGAGAACTTCCAGGACATCAAGCCCGGCGACCTCATCGAGGGCTACCGCATCGACCAGGTCGCCCGTACGGAGTAGCAGATGAAGCAGAACCGCAACTCCCGCAGGGTCAACGAGCAGGCGCGCGAGAAGCTCGCCAGCATCCTGCTGTTCGAGATCTCCGACCCCGACCTCGCGCTCGTCACCATCACGGGCGTGGAGGTCTCGGTCGACAAGTCCTTCATGCGCGCGTTCGTCACGTGCGACGCCGACCGCTACGAGCAGGTCGGCGCCGCCCTGGCGCGCGCCAAGGGCCGTATCCGCTCTCTTCTGGGGCGCAGCCTCGGCTGGCGCGTCACGCCTGAGCTGGATTTCCGCATCGACACCTCCACCGACGAGGCCGAGCGCATCGCCCGCGCCCTCGAGGTGGTCCCCCCGACGATTTCCGTCGAGAAGGACGAGTTCGGCTATCCCGTGCAACACGAGGGAGCCGACGAGCCCGGGGACGAGGAATAGGGGACATTAGCCTTGATGCTCACCTCAATCATCGGGCAGGAGGCGGCCGAGTTCGACCGCGTCTGCGCCCTTATCGATGAGGCAACCTCCATCGCCGTCTGTGCGCACACGTCGCCGGACGGCGATGCCGTCGGTTCTTGCCTCGCGCTCGCAGAGATCATCGAGACCTGCTGGGACGGCAAGTCGGTCACCTGCCTTCTCGCCGATGACGACGACGTGCCTCGCACGTATTCGTTCCTCCCCAGGGTCGAGCGCCATGCGCACGTCGCGGACTATGCCGTCGACCCGGATCTCTTCATCTGCGTGGATCTCTCGCAGGCTTCCCGCCTGAACCTCGCCGAGGCGGTGCTGAATCGCGCCGGCCACGTCGCCGTGCTCGACCATCACCCCTCCAATGTCCGGTTCTGGGACGCGGGGGTCGTGCGACCCGGAGCCGCGGCAGCGGGCGTCATCGTCGCCGAGTTCGCGCGGC
>CAVDQW010000310.1:0-2014 GCA_963610995.1 bacterium
GAGTGAACTTGAGGCTGCTGCACGACGAGTACAGGTCCAAATGCCAAAGCGAGCACAAGGTCGCCATGGGCTACACCAAGTTCTGCCGCGGCTACGGCGACCACGTCGCCGCGAACAACCTCACCAAGCGCATCGAGCACAAGGCCGGCGTCTCCTGCGAGGTCGACTGGTCGGGGCCCACGATCGGCAAGGGGCTCGTCGACCCGACGACCGGCGAGGTTGCGAAGGTGTACCTGTTCGTCGGCGTCCTGCCGTTCAGCCAGAAGGCCTACTTCGAGGCGACGCTGGACATGAAGGAGCTGACCTGGCTCAAGTGCCATGTGCACATGTTCGAGTACTGGGGCGGCGTGCCCGAGCGGACCGTCTGCGACAACCTGAAGACGGGCGTGGTCAAGCATCCGCGCGAGGGCGAGATCGTGCTCAACGACGCCTATGAGGCATTGGGCGAGCACTACATGACGGCAATAATGCCGGCTCAGGTGAGAAAGCCCAAGCAGAAGGCGTCGGCCGAGGGCACCGTCAAGGACGCCGCCACCTGGGTCATCGCCAAGCTGCGTGACGAGGCCTTCGAGAGCCTCGACGAGGTGACGCTGGCGGTGCGCCGATGCCTCGAGGAGTACAACTCCCATCCCTTCCAGAAGCGCGAGGGCAGTCGCGATAAGATCTTCGAGGAAGTCGAGGCTGCCCAGCTCAGGCCATTGCCAAGCGTCCGCTACGACGTCGCGCAATGGGTATACAACCGCTCGGTCAACCTCGACTTCCACGTCGTCTACGCCAGGAACCGCTATTCCGTGCCCCACCGCTACGCGGGGCGCAAGGTCGATCTGCGGGTCGGCGAGGCCACGATCGGAATTTACCACGCCGGCGAGAGAATAGCCACGCACAGGCTGCTGCCCTCATACGTCAGGAACTCGTACTCGACAGACCCCGCCCACATGCCCGATGCGTTCCTTGAGCCCGAATGGGACGACGAGCGCATCAGGCGCCGCGCCGGGGCCGTCGGCCCGAGCTGCCTGGCGGTCGTCAACCGCATGTTCGACGACGTGAAGCTCAAGGAGCAGGCGTACGATCCGGCGCTCTCCGTCCTGCGCCTATCGAGGAAATACGGGGATGAGCGGCTCGAGGCCGCATGCGCCCACGCGCTGCCCCGCCTATCGCACCCTAGATACAGGCATCTGAAGGCGATACTCGACTCGAGGCTCGATTGCGAGGCCGAGCGCCGCCCGAAGCGCCCGGCCCCCGCCGGCGAGGGCGGCCATCTGCGCGGCGCCGATTACTACAGAGATTGATCCCGACGGACGAAAGGACCGAAGATGATAGACGAAGAGACGCGCCGCAAGCTGCGCGAGATGAACATGGGAGAGATGGTTGACGCGCTCGACCTGCAGGAATCGGACAGGACGACGATGGCGGTGCCGTTCGACGACCGCATGCGCATGGCCGTCGACTACGCCTACGAGGAGAAGTACGCATCGAGCGTGAGGAGGCTGGTCCAGCGGGCAAAGCTGCGGTTCCCCGACGCCGAGATGGGCGAGATGATATACGAGGGGCGCGGGCTCGACGGCGTCAAGATACGAGAGGCCGGCACCTGCCAGTTCATGTCCTCGGCGTCCAACGTGGTGATCGAGGGCTGCACGGGGACCGGCAAGTCGTATCTGGCATGCTGCCTGGCGAAGCAGGCCTGCAAGCAACGGCGCAGCGCGCGATACGTGCGGCTGCCCGACCTGCTCATGGAACGCGACGAGCTCGCGGCAACGGAACGGTCCGACGCCAAGATCCTGAAGAGGTACGCGCGCTACGAGCTCCTGGCCATCGACGAGTGGCTGACGGAGGACGTCGACGATGTCGACATCAGCTTCCTGTTCGAGCTGGTCGAGCGGCGCTACTCGGCGAAATCGACGGTCATCTGCACGCAGTACACGCCCGCGGAATGGCACGGCAGGCTCGGCGGCGGAGTGCAGGCCGATGCGATGGTCGATAGGCTGATCCACGGCTCGATAAGGATCGACATGGG